>NZ_JBHFKW010000004.1:0-205863 GCF_042879395.1 Photorhabdus sp. RM322S | reverse complement strand
GATTTCAAAAGGCTGCCCGCTCTGAATAAACAGGCTCAGTTCCGCCCGATTATCGGCATTCATCATGTATCGCTGTAGTTCTGGCTGATTGTCGCTGTCTTGACTCAGTTCAACCAGATAAGGCGCGCTGTCTTCCAGTGAAACCTGGGTTTCACCTTTAAATAACCCTTGCCAGCGTAAAGAAGAGGCGAAGAGATCAGGAATGATAAATCTCTCGGTCTGTTGATAGACCGCTGCATCAATCACTGCGTAGAGATGCTCGTTATCTTCACAAACTGGCATGTTAGTGGTTTGTGTCAATATCAGATCACCCCGCACGGCGGGAATAGGGGAATCTAAATTTTCCTGTTGGACAACTATCACGGGTTGTTTATCACTTATCTGTGGAATATGCCGTATCAACCGTAATTCAGGATGGGGGCTTTCTTCCAGATAGGTTTGTAAGGAGATGATCTCTTGGTCTTGACCGTTTGTTATGCCCGGGCCAATAACGTAATCCCACAAATTGGTTAATGCCTCATGTTGAGTCGGGGAATAGATTAACGCCTTAGCTGAGTATTGTCCGGCAGGGTGTTGTTCATTCCCCATCGCCTGGTAGGTGTAATTGGCCACCCAGTAATCATATAAGTCAAGCGAAGACGGCATTTTCACTCTGATGTTTCCTTCTGTGCATCGGCTTTTCCTTTGCAATCCTGAGCAATGGGCTGGCCTTCATTGGCCGCACCGGTCAATGTGGGTACGGTGCCTGCACTGCCGCCTTGCACGACCACCGGGCCTTTCAAAAAGATATTGCCGTTTAATGTGATGCCCTGAGCATCTAGGGTGATGCTGCCTGCTTTACCTTTGAGGATCAATGTATCGCTGGCTTGCAGGGTATGTATTTTGGTGTGTGAGTGAATGCCTTTAACTACATTTAATTGGTAATTGCCTTTGATATCACTCTGTTTGTTTTCCTCAATTTGTTGGAAATGGGAAGCATAGATCTCTTCTTTCCAGCTATTGTTGATCCGCGTGATTTTGTCTTTCTCAATGGTTTCGAACTGATTTTTATCCACCTGAATATGTTGTTCATTCATGATACGGATAAATTCATCGTTACCGATTTTATGCCGGCGGTCGTTCATGACGGTGTGGCTTTCGTCGTGATCTATTTTTTGAGTTTTATCGTGGTTAATTTGGATCAGTTGGTCACGTTGAGCATGGATATAGATCTCTTCCCGCTCTTTTTCATCTTCAAAGCGTAATTCATTAAAACCATTACCTTTATGGGTCTTGGTTCTGAACGTGGTGCGGGTTTTTTCCGCCGGTAAATTCAGCGGCGGACGGTTAAGGGCGTTATAGGTACATCCGGTGATAATGGGGCGGTCAATATCGCCGTTGAGATAGGAGATAATCACTTCCTGGCCGACTCGCGGTGTGGCCAGAAAGCCAAATCCGTTGCCATTCCAGCCTTGTGCCACCCGCACCCAGCAGGAAGCCTGGTCGTCCGGCGCGTCGTAACGGTTCCAGTGGAAGTGAACGCGAACCGCCCCCTCTTTATTGACATAAATTTCTTCCGTGCCGGGCCCGACAACTGTGGCAACTTCATCGCCGTCAGCCAGGGGTTTATAGCGGTAGGGGGGACGCCAGTCGTTGCGGCCCGGAATAAATTGGGTCTGTGAATTGAGGATGGTGCCGGCTCCGCCATCACCTAAAACAGCGGGCACATGCCCTTTATGTTGGGAAGAGACGACTTGCCAGCGGTCATTCATGGTGTCAATCGGGTGGTGGGTTAACGTGAAGATCCTGCCCGGCATTAATCGAATACAGTTACTGTCCGCTTGCCCGGATTTGCTGTCGGCACGTAAAGCTTCCAGCCGGTATTGGGTAAATGGAATGCCCTCTTTGTCTTTCTGAAAACGCCCGTAACTTTCGAAGATATGAAATGGCGTGCTGCTCTCTGCCTCAAAATCTGTCGCGTTATGTTGCAAGGCATAATTGGGGTTGTGATAATTCCGGTCTTTTTGGGAAATGGATTCAGGGCGCATGTGGGAGCCAAAAGACCATTTGAAGATAACATTTTCTTCTATTGCGCTGGTGACGTCCGGGTTGTAGAGCAGCGTATCCGGTGCTCTCATGTTTAAATGGCTATCGCTCACATGGAGTCCATCATCGGCGAACCAGAAGAAAATCCCCTCTTCTGCCGCAAGGCGGGTAAAGAAATCGTAGGAGGATTCCCTTTTCATGGTGGTGTATTCCCGTACTGAATGAGGGTCATTAAAACGCATATTGGCCCTGAGTTTTTTCTGTTTCAGTAGGCTGTGTAAAATCTCGGGAACGCTGAGTTGGTGATAGATGCGGCTGTCCTGATCAAGGGTCAGCAGCCACATTTCGGGTCTGACTGTCAGGTGATACAGGGTTTGATGCCGGTTTGTGGCCCCAACAATTGCACTTTCAACCAACCCTTTCACTTCACGTTGCGGACTCTCATCACGGGTGACGGTAAACTGTGCGGTCTGGAGCAGAAGGGTATCCGTATCAATATCTGAACGCGGTGCTGCTAATGTCAGAGACAGGGTAAATAACGATGAAAGTGCTTCATCTAACGTAAAATTGACGACCGTAAAAGTCATGGGTGCCAGGTTGCCGATAGTGCAGGAAAAGCGGAGTCCGGTTTTCATAATTTTTCCTCAATGATGTTACATAAGCTTCTGGTGCCCGGGCATATTGTAAAATTCCCAGTATTCACCGGTATCGTCATTGATGACGGTTAATGTGTGAAGGCTTGTTTCGACCAGGCAGAGGGAGAAGGCGGTATGTAATGTTTTGGCAAAGGCATACATTTCGCCTTCGTGCTCGTAATTCTCTGGTGTCATGCGCAGTGTGATTTTCTGGGCCCTCACAGGAATACCCTTCTCCATATGATAAAAAGGTTCAATGTAGATTTTACTGAGACCCTCGGCCATGCGCTGAATATGCCGGCTACGCGGGGCGTCCAGATGTGTGAAGGTATCCAGTTGTTTGACCAGCGATCTGACGGAATCAATATGGCCGAGAAAAAATGGCCCAATCGACAACAAGGATAGTATCGGCCAATGCTGATGACTATTGACTACGGCAGGAAAATCTTTTGACGCCGCCACGATATTTTTGGCCTGAATATGGCTGGGTATCTCCTCGCTGGATATACAGATTTGCCCGATGTCCAGTGTTCGTGCTTGTGTATCAAGTTTCTGATATTGGCAGTAAAAGTCGCGATAATGGTGCTCTGTTACGGGTTTTGCCTGATGATCATAAAACGTGAGATTAATTTGACTGCCCCCAAATGGCGATTCTTCCCGTATAGGGTTAAACAGCAATATGTTGTCACCGGGTTCGGCGAAATGGTGGGCTGTCAGCTGCGCACTGTCGATTAGGGGAACACGGTGGTCAGATCCATCAGCGATTTCTTCTGGTTCAGATTGGAGTTTAACGTTATCAATACTAAAGATTTCATCTGCTGCCAATACATAACACGATTTGCCCTTTTCAAATGCTATCGGTTTTGTTCTGGTCGAAGACAGGTTGATAACCGGTACGCAGTGCGGAATAAATGCGGGGGTAATGTCCTCAATGGGAATGTTGCAGTCGAATTCCAAGATAAGGGTGAATTGCTTATCTTCGCCCAAAGGGAGCTCAGAGATCTCCTCCGATAAATCAAATGACATAAAGTCATTAACATGTGGCAGATAGAGGTATTCGTATAACACCTGCAACGGCCAGAAATAGTCATGTGGTCTCGGCAGTACCAAATTTTCCTTCATCCGTGGAGCGCTCTCGATAGACAGCCACATCTTTTTCTCTGTAAGGGATGTTTTCAGATAAGTGTCGTCCAGCGACTGATCCAGGTATTTTGTCAGTAAAGACGCCAGTTTTTGATCTTCTCCGAGAAAAAGCATGACTGGCCCTGTCTTCCAGTGGGGAGTTTGCCCATGATATTGAAAGGTCAGCGATATCAGGCTTTTGTTTTCGCGGTGTGTCAGAGTTTTATGGATCAAGGTAACTGGCTCAATGCTGATATCTTGGGTGGTTCTGAATGCAATGGATTGGTTATGTTGTATGGCGGAAATTTGGCTGCCTTTGGCAACATGTGTGGCTTCCGTCATGCTGCCCGGTTGAATATCTAACTGGATAACGCTGGTTGAAGGGATAGGATGTAACGGTATCGGCCATACCTTGCGTAAAAGAGGGTTGATCACTTCAGGAAAACCATCATCAATTTTTTGCTGAAGACCGGCAGTCAGCAGCGCAAAACCTTCCAGTAACCGGAGAATATCCGGGTCACCGGATTCGGGGGTAAATGGGGCGAGGTGTGGATGCTCTTGCGCCGCGTTATGCATATCATGCTTTATTTGCGAAAGTGCTGCCCTGTAGAAGTCTTCAAAATTTTTCATATTTACACTTGTCTCTTTTGTGCTCAAATATTAATGTTAATTTATATTTCAGTCTAATAAATATCAAGGTTGATATTTTAAAGATGTGTAAATTTCGTTTTAAAACAGTGAATGACGTAAATTTTATAGGTGTTCAGGTAACATGATTATTTTAGTTATTTCAAAGAGTTTGGTTTCGGTTGGTTTGTTTTAATCAAGTTGTAACGCCATGATAGGCAAACGTCATAAGCTAAAATTAATATTTAACTCATAGTTAAGGGGGTAAAAGATGTTGCGTTCCATTATTTTGGTTGGAGATTCGACTTCGCATGGTGGCAAGGTGCTGGCAGGTGATGGCGGTTTTGATGTGTTAGGGAAGAAAGCGGCCCGGGTTGGGGATGCGGTATCTTGTCCAAAATGTGGTGGTAATCAAACCATCGTGGAAGGGACGCCGGGTATAGTCAGTTCTAATGGGCAAATGTATGCACTGGAGGGGATGAAAACCTCTTGTGGGGCGACATTGATTGCTTCGCAAAGTCTATTTCAGGCATAGGATGGCGGTAACTGCCTGAAATAGAGTGGGTTGATTTAAGCGCGGATGCTCAGTTCTTCATTATCTGTCTTTTTATAAACTGCCGGGTTGGCGTGGTGGATTTCGGCCTGACATATTGGTCGTCGCACTGCGGATATTCTGACCAATTATATCAATGCTAGCCTGAAAGGGTGGGAATGGCAGAGTAATACCATGCTTGTGAAATTCTTGCAGAATAAGCTGGTGGACTTCATGACGGACGGGCATTCGGTGCCCCATTTCCGCGGCATAAATACGTAATTCAAATATCTGAATGCCATGCTGGAGATCAACCAGATACACTTCAGGCGCCGGGTTATCCAGGATCAGAGCGCTGCGTTTGGCCGCATTTAACAGGATTTGGGTGATTTCTTCGCTGTTATTCTCTGCCGGAGCAGGAATTGTCAGTACGACACGGGTGATGGTGTCAGACAATGACCAGTTGATAAATTGCTCAGTGATAAAGGCTTTGTTAGGAACAATAATCTCTTTCCGGTCCCAATCTGAGAGCGTCGTTGCCCGTGTATTGATCTTAGTGATGCTGCCGGTCAGATTGCGGATGGTGACAGTATCACCAATGCGGATGGGTTTTTCAAATAGGATCATCAGGCCGGAAACGATGTTGGCGAAGATTTCTTGTAAGCCAAAACCAAGCCCAACCCCCAGTGCGGCAACAAGCCATTGCAGTTTTGACCATTCAATACCAATCAGCGAGAAACCTACCAAGCCACCGATCAGCGTAATGGTGTATTTGGTTAGTGTGGTAATGGCAAAGCCAGTACCTGGGGTTAGTTCCAAATGTTGCAATAAGGCCAGCTCAAGCAGTGCAGGCAGGTTACGTACCAGTTGCGTCGTGATAATAATCACCAGTATGGCAATTAATACCGAGCCCATTGTGATGGGTTGAACTGTTTCTACATTGTTTATTGTTGTGGTGACATCCCACAGGCGGATATTTTCCAGGAATGAGAAAGCTGAATGGAGTTCTGACCAGAGCAAAATCAGTGAAACCAGTGCCAGCATAGTCAGAATTGAGCGTATCAATCCCAAGGATTGAGCACTGATTGCATCCAGGTCAATAATAGGTTCGTCAACCTCAATGGAGCCTTCGATGCTGCTTGAACCCGTTGAATCATCTTCTCCTTTGGCGCGTTGAGCCAGAATTTCCGCCCGTCGCTGTTTTGCCCGTTCAAAGGCAATCCTGCGCCGCTGAATCAGCATCCAGCGCCGGATAATGTGGTAAATAACCAGCAGGAAGAACCAGATAGCAACGGAGGTCTCCAAACGTCCCAGTAATGCCTGTGATGTACTGAAATAGCCCAGTATGGAAGCCAGAGCAGCAATTATTGGCGCAGAGAGTAAAATCCACCAGAGAGCAGTATTGATAACGTTTTCACCGGAGCCATTTTTATCCAGATAGAGTGGGACTCTTGCCCGTTTCAGGCTGCTGGTAATCAAGCTTAAGGAGACACACAATATCAGGAAACAGAGCCTGCCAAGTGTGGAGGCAAATTCTCGATCACTGTAATGTTCGAAAGTGATTAATGCCATCACCAATGGCACGATGGCAAAGATAGAGAGTTGGTAAAATCGCAATGCGCGTTTGACTCGCTCTTCCGGCCAGCGAAAATGGGCGATGAATAGCCCATTTGGATGCGCAAACGTCGCACTCAGCATAAAGATCCACAATACGGGAGTCGTCGCACTGACACCATAACCAATGGCGATCGCCATTGGATACTGCCAGGCGCTTTGCAGCCCATAGCCGATCGCAGACCAGAGCATTGGCAAAGGTAACGCAACAATAACCGACCAGAATACGGTACGCAAAGTAAGGGAGAAGTGATCATATGTTACTTTGCCGATGCGGTTACTCGCGCGCTCAAGAAATGCGTGATAATGGCGGAGAGAACCGACGCTGAATATGACAAGAAATAGCGCCCCAAGCAGATATAGCAGCGTATCCTGAGTGGTCAGCATGACTATCAGAGCCCCACTCAACTGAGAGAACGTATCCAGTGATAATAAGCGGGTTAGATCCTGTACAACATTAATAGGGTAATTGAGAGAAACAGGATTAACATCTGCGACCCAGAATAGATAACGGTGGGTGGCTTCTTTTACTTCTGTCAGTGCATCGTTTAGCTGGTTGGTAGCGACTTTCAGTTTGGTTAGTTCAAGAATTTCACTGTCATAACCAGATAATAATGAATTGAGTAATTCTTTACGGGTACGAATCAGGGAATCGTAAATCCGCTCTTGTTCGGCCGTCAGTGCAACGTTGTTTGCCTGCGTTGGTTTTGTTTCTTTCTGTAATTGTTCCAGCATATCTTCGTATTTCAGCCGATCGACCCTGAATTTGACAATATTCCGGTCGAGTTGCTGAGGCTTAGACATGTCGGGTAAACGGGCAAGTTGAGTTCGAAGTGCTTCTCCAAGCGTCGTGGAGCCTCCAAGCCATTGGGCCTGTTCACGAATGGTGCTCAATGCTTGCCGGACTTGAATAATATCACTGGCGGCCTGGCGTTGCTTTGAGCCGATAGTATTCATTCGTTGCGCTTGCTGATTTAGCTCCTGAGATAAATGACGGTTCAGTTGCAATTCATCAAGCAGAAATTTTGGTAGCTGACCACTCTGTTCTGCCAGCATTTCTGTATGTTCCAGCGCTAATTCTGCTTTTTGCTGGCGTTGCGCGTTAAGTTGGCTGCGGAGTTGTTGCAGCTCAAGATCAAGTCGCTGATAACGCTTTTTGAACAGATCAACTCGCATACGGGAAATTTCCTGCCGGTTATTGGCAGAAAGTTGAGCTAGTTCCAGTTCATTCACTGTAGCCTTGTGAGCATTTACTTCGGCTTGAGCTAAAGCAAATTGGGCCTCTCCTAACGGAGTGGAGGGTGTTTCTAATGATTGAAGACGAGAGGATGCTTCAGTCAGGAGACGTCGTGCTTCTGACTGTTGTTGTGGTAATAATCCAAGGGAGTCGCTGATTTCCCGTCCTTTGTCCTGTTCTTGCTGTAATTGTCCACCCTGGTCCAGTAACCGACTGCTGATCTGAATGATCTGCTGCTCAAGATTTGCGATTGGCTGGTTAGCAGGAATTTGGCGGGGAGTATCACTTTCAGCAAGTAACTTTTGGCGAAGCTCTCTGATTATTTTGGGGAAATCATCAATGGTAGCCTGATATTTCTGTGTTCTGTCGTTAGCAGATTTAGTATCAGCAATCCAATTGAGCGCCCCTTGGAGCGCCTGAGCAACTTCTGCATCCTGCGGATTTTTACTGGATTCAATTTGTTTCAGTTCTTGTTTGAGCTGGTTTTCATCAAGTTGAGTAGCAGCAAAAACCGGACTAATAATGAGCAGGCTAAGCAATAAGCTGATAATCAGGCGCACGATAGAGGGCTCTCCTTGGAAGGGGATTAGCTTATGTTATCAGTAGGTTCTTCAGGTATTATCGCCTGGGCTAATAGTTCACCCATGCGGGTTGCTGAACCACTGCTTAAGTGCCCGGCTAACTGCACCTGATTTGCTGCGAATAGGTTAATAACGGTAGAGCCCAGTTTGAAGCGCCCCATTTCTTCACCTTTCTTAAAAGAGACAGCGCCAGTTGTACCGGCTTCAGGGTAAGTCCAGCGTTTGATAATACCTTCCCGTGGTGGCGTAACCGTTCCACACCAGGCCATCTCAATACTGCCGACGATCGTTGCACCAACCAGAATCTGGATCATTGGTCCAAATTGAGTATCAAACAGGCAGATGACTCTTTCATTACGAGCGAACAGGTTTGGCACGTTGGCGGCAGTCAACGGATTGACAGAGAACAGATCACCTGGGACATAGATCATCTCTTTCAGTAATCCATCGCAAGGCATATGTACACGGTGATAATCTTTTGGTGATAAGTAAGTCGTTACAAACTGCCCATCACGGAATATCTCTGCCAGTTGATGATTGCCGGCTAGCAGGGCTTCAAGGGTATAGTGGTGCCCTTTGGCCTGAAGAATTTGGTCTGTCCGGATATTACCTAACTGACTGATAATACCATCAGCAGGCAGTGCTAATTGATGTTCTTCGCTGACAACCGGGCGAACATCCTCTTTTAATGGACGGATAAAGAATTCATTGAATGTCGTATAGGCGGAAAACTCAGGTGCTTTCGCTTCATTCATATCCACTTTATAAACACGGGCAAACGTCTTAATTGCCAGTTGAGTCAGCCAGCCGGCCTTTTTATTTGCAAACCAGCCTGCCAGATTTGTAATTCCTTGTTTAGGCAATAAATAATGCAACCTGATTTTAATGTTATCCAGCACGTCAACCTCTTGGATGTTATTCTATCGGCAAATTAGACAAAAGGGGGCTATTGTACCCGTCCTTTTATTTAATGTCAGTTAGCTATCGTTATCTGTAAACGTCTTGCGTGGTTTAATTTGATCCATGCTGTCGAGAATACGGTGATAATTCTCAAAACGTTCTTCAGCTATTTCGTTATTTTCTACTGCGTTCCGCAACGCGCATTCTGGGTCATCCCGATGTTTACAATCACGGAATTTACAACTGCCCAGATAATCGTGGAATTCGACGAAACCCTGAGTTATCTGTTCTGGTGTTAAATGCCATAGGCCAAATTCCCGTACACCTGGGGAATCAATCACATCACCGCCATGTGGAAAGTGATAAAGGCGGGATGCCGTGGTGGTGTGTTGACCTAAACCGGAAGCTTCTGAAACCTGATTGACCAGAATTTCTTTTTCATCTTCTGGCAGGAGCGTGTTCAGTAAACTTGATTTACCCACTCCGGACTGACCGGCGAAGATACTGATTCTGCCTGCGAGCGTTTTTAGTAATTCTTCCATACCTTCGCCAGTATGGCTTGATAACTTTAATACTCTGTAACCAATATTATGGTATGTGGACATGACTTCATTGACCCATTCACGGCTTTCTTTATCCAATAGGTCAATTTTATTCAGCACAATCAATGGCTCAATGCCCAGTGTTTCACAGGCAACAAGGTAGCGATCGATAATATTGAGTGAAAGTTCAGGGAGAATGGCTGACACAATAACTATCTGGTCAATGTTGGCGGCGATAGGTTTAATGCCATCATAGTAGTCAGGGCGTGTCAGTACAGAAGTCCGCTCGTGAACCGCTTCAACAATGCCATTGACTTTAACATCCGTTTGCGTTTGCAGCGAAGGACGCCATACCACCCGATCACCTGTGACTAATGAACGGATCGTTCTGCGAATATTACAACGTTGTATAGAACCGTCTGCTGCTTCTACATCTGCATGTTGGCCGAAACGGCTGATAACCAGCCCTTCCTGAGGTTCACCTAACTGGCTGTCATCCATTTCAGGTTTATTATCCTGTTTTTTCAGTCTGCGCTGATGATTTGCCTGTACCCGCCGTTGCTGGCCTTTGGATAATTTATTCTTAGCCACCGAACCTCACTTGTTCCATATTGATCGCTGTTATTTGTTAAAAGCGCTATGATACACCATTAATAAGAACTATCTCTCCAACCTAGGATATAACATGTCAAAAAGTGAGCACAATCTTATCTGGATAGATCTGGAAATGACGGGTTTAGATCCAGAGCGGGATCGCATTATTGAAATTGCGACAATTGTCACCGATGCAAATTTGAATATTCTGGCTGAAGGGCCAGTCATTGCGATTTATCAGTCTGATGAGCAACTTGCTCTGATGGATGAATGGAATGTGCGTACCCATACTGGCAGTGGGTTGGTTGAACGTGTTAAAGCAAGCAAAATTGATGATCGTGCGGCAGAGAAGGCGACGATTGAGTTTCTGGAACAATGGGTTCCTGCGGGTGCTTCACCTATTTGTGGTAATAGTGTTGCTCAGGATCGGCGTTTTTTGTTCCGTTATATGCCGGAGCTGGAAGCCTATTTTCACTATCGTTATCTGGATGTCAGTACATTGAAAGAATTAGCCCGTCGCTGGAAACCGGAAATCCTGACTGGATTAAAAAAACAGAATACTCATCAGGCATTGGATGATATCCGCGAATCAGTGGCTGAATTAGCTTATTATCGGGAACATTTTATTCAATCGGAATAAGAAAGTTTTATTTTGTCCTCTGTTGGCTATGATAACGCAAGCTCAGTGTGACGGTTATTAACCCGCATTGGTGTTTATTAAATCACCACTTGACCGAAAAGTTTGTTTTTTTGCGCTGAGGGGCTTGCGAGCGCAACGATTTCTCGTATAATGCGCTCCCCGTACCGATGAAGAATTTTATCAGGTATGGCATACTGAAAGATATGCGGGAATAGCTCAGTTGGTAGAGCACGACCTTGCCAAGGTCGGGGTCGCGAGTTCGAGTCTCGTTTCCCGCTCCAAATTTTGATTTGTAATCAGTATGTTTTTTCAGGCTATGATTAGCCAATCAGTGACGCGGGAATAGCTCAGTTGGTAGAGCACAACCTTGCCAAGGTTGGGGTCGCGAGTTCGAGTCTCGTTTCCCGCTCCAAATTTGAAATTAATATATTGGTTTCAGATTATCACTAGCCAGTCAGTAATGCGGGAATAGCTCAGTTGGTAGAGCACGACCTTGCCAAGGTCGGGGTCGCGAGTTCGAGTCTCGTTTCCCGCTCCAATCCTTACTTTCATACCGATGATCCAGAAGTGTTCTTTTCCTTTATTAATCCTATTTTCACGCAATAGAACCCGTTGCATGGTGTCGTAAACATCGTCTGGGTTATTGAGAAACTTTTTATCTTTACTTGTGAATTTAATGGTAATTGAATGCTATTAATACCTGCTAGGAAAACCTAACCACTTAGCAACCGGCGCATAAGCAGGGTTTGCATATCCCGCCGACCATCGGCAATCACAAAAATCACCACCTGTTGACCTATGAGCTGATAAATGGCCCGGTAAGGTTTAAAAAATGTTTGACGGAAGTCGCGAATCCCTAGTTCCTGCAACTCTTTGGGATAATTACCTTTCTCAGGAAAGTTAGCCAGGCTGTTTGCTATTTTCAGCAACTGCTCCAATACATAATCGGCTTTCCCTAGACTGTCATTTTCGACAATATAATCGTAAATATCCTCTAAATCCGCTTCGGCGTCTTTAGTTAATACCACTTTATATAACATCAGGTGAACTTCTCTTTATTCTTTAAGCGTTGAATTACATCCTTTACCGGTGTGATTTCACCTGTTTTAACCTGCTGTTGTCCTAAAGCCAAAATCTTTAACAATGCCATGGTTTCCTGAGTCTGCTCATAAGAGGCAATATCTTGAATCACTGCTTTCGCTTCACCATTTTGCGTAATAATCATTGGTGAGCGGGACTCTGCCAGTGTCGTCATCACCGCAGCTGCATTGGTTTTAAGGTAGCTGATTGGTTTAATCTGTTCTGAATAACGCATAGAATCCCTCACATCGAAAAAGACTAAATATAGACCATAAAAAGTCGATAAATTGATTGTAAAATGACTGAACCAATTAAGCAAATGCAGCTTTTTTGGAAAAGCAGGACAAACAAGTCTACGGATATGAGGCAAAGCAGGAAAAATTATTATTTTTTTAGTTGGTTACCGTGAGTTGCATTTTTCCGCTCCAATTTTTGATTTGCAGATGCCTATCTGGGGTTCTTACATTCATGGCGTTTTGTGCTAAAAAATTCCAATGGTGAGTTCGACAGTTTCTCTATTGATGGACTCAGTTGCCGGGTAGGTCAAGACCAGCAGAAAAGATGATACCTTCAACGATACCGATAGTGATGTTGTCTGGGAGCATGTATTGGCGTGACTTTCCGTTAAACCTGAAACCATCAGGTTTCAGGTCGGGTTGCTCAATACTGATAGTCGACTCTGATCGTATTGTAGTGAGACGGGTAAACAGGGTAAGTGCCCCCGCTCAGAATTCCACTAATTCTAAAGGAACCTTTGGCATCCTGGCCGCTAAAAGCACTTGTGGAGCCATTGAGGCTGCCGGAGACATCCAAGCATTGTGATGGGTTAGAGGAATATCGTGGGGTGTAACAAACGTTGAAATTTTGATTTGTTGCACCATTGGCATACAAGCCGATATTCCAGGATACTGTCGTGATAGTTGCCCTTGTCGGAACTGAAACCGGTGTACTAAAGAAGTTTGAGTTGGTGGTGCCTCCGACATAAACGTTTGGAGCACGAATTGTTTGTGACCAATTGCTGGTAGCGGCAAAAGACATTTGAGCTGCGGTTAACGCGAGAAAACCTACTGCAATTTTGGTGAATCTTTTCATTTTTCGATCCTTATTGCTAGTTAGTTGTCTTAACTGTTATCTGCATACAATAACTGTGCGAAATTCGATATTATCGGTCTGCATAAAAATTGTTTGCTTATTGATTCCTACTGTTTGTCCAGTTCCTCTTTGAACAAATAAAAAGAGTTTCATCGTAATAGACAGTAGATCAAGTGAAAGCCTTAGCTGAATGTTTAAATTGTGAGCCGACTCTACAGCTAATGTATGATGTTTGTCCGTTAAGAGTTATTGCTGGGTTATAGGCTATCTGTCTTTCTTTGGCACAGGACACGTAGGAAAGAGAAAGGCATGACCCTTTAGCTCCCAAAGTTTTTTTAACTTCTGCTTGCCAAACTTTTGAGGGTGGTACATAATGCACTCCTTTCAACGATGATGAATTTAAAAATCTCTGTTGAATCAATAAGTTAAGTGGGATTCAGAAGGTTTGCTTCCCTCTCCAAGTTTCTTCCTCAATGATAATACTCGCTTATTTTGATTCGATTTTTGGGCTATAGGGTTCCGTGCTGATTTCTATTTTTTATCCACAGAATAGAAAGTGATTTCCTGGTAAAGTAAGTACGACACCTTAAAATTACCACACAGACTTATCCACAGGCTGTTTCTTTCGTATTTTTCTGATCTTACATTTTGTAAAATCAATATTTCTTCTGTAACTTATTGATAGTTTTTTGGAATGGTCCTTTGTTAAGAAATGTCATACTGATCACTTGCGCTTTTTTTGCACATTGATCAGCAAGGGATTTTTATTTTATTCACAGGAAAATTATCTGAATTTTTTATACCCTGTCAGGGTGGCTAATAATTAAGCGTCTCTGGGTAAGCCTTTGGTTATTGCTCGGATAAGCCGTTTTTGTTGCGAAGTTTGTACATTGACAGTATTGGTTTCCCGGCGAGTCATTTGTTGGTCAATAGCCCAATGAATATGCTCATCAAGCATTGTGTTTAATCCTAGTTTCTGTTGCAGAGACAGAACGATGTTGTCTCGATATGGTGCGTTTCCCAAGGCAACCGCAATATTGCGTAACCAGCGTAAATGACCAATCCGGCGGATTGCTGAGCCTTCTGTTATTCGCAGGAATTTTTCTTCACTCCAATTGAATAAATCCAATAATTCCGGCGTATGCAATGTTGCCCGGGGGCTGAAATCACCTTCATCTGTTAGTTGGGAAAAGCGGTTCCACGGACAAATAATTTGGCAGTCATCACAACCATAAATGCGGTTTCCCATCAGTGGGCGAAACTCTTCAGGAATAATACCTTCCAATTCAATCGTGAGATAAGAAATGCAACGGCGGGCATCAATGGTATAAGGAGCGATAATTGCACCTGTTGGGCAGGTTGTCATACAGGCCACACAGCGGCCACATTGCTCTTGTTGTGGCGTGTCTACAGGTAGGGGAAGATTTATCAGTAGCTCACCAAGAAAGAACCATGAGCCGGCTTCTCTATTAAGGATAAGTGAGTGTTTGCCAACCCAGCCTAATCCAGCTTTAGCGGCTAGTGGTCGCTCCATTATTGGTGCTGAATCAACAAAAGGCCGGAAATTAAGAATTTCCTGATATTCAAAATCATGGCAATAGTTTTGAATTTGTTCACCCAGTTTTTTCAGACGTTGGCGCAGCAGTTTGTGATAATCTCTTCCTAGAGCATAACGGCTTATATAGCCGAGTTTAGAATCATTTAGCGTGCTGGCAAAAGAGGCTTTGGCAGGGAGATAATTCATTCTTACACTGATGACTCTCAATGTTCCTGGCAGTAGTTCATCCGGGCGTGTACGCATCATGCCGTGGCGCTTCATCCATGCCATCTCTCCATGATGCTGCTTATCCAGCCATTCTTGAAATTTTGGTTCTTCTACTGATAAATCAGTATCGCAGATGCCAACTTGCTGGAAACCCAGAGAGAGGCCCCATTGTTTGATGTTTGTGGTCAGAAGATGGAGATCGAGAGGCGTTGCCATGGCGGAAATTAGTTTATGCTGCAAGGAGCCGCAGTATAGCATAATCTGTTGCAGGCCAAAAATAGTGAGTTTGGCAACGAAACTGAGCAGAAGATGTTAAATGTTGATAATAGAGTTGTGTTAGGGTTATCGTTTTAGCTGACGAATTAATAAAACAGCAGATATTATTCGATGAAAGAACTTGTTTTATCACTTCAAGATGAAGAAGCGACGGTTTCCCTTGGAGGCGCGGTTGCTGCTGCCTGTAATCATGGCAGTGTAATTTATTTATATGGTGATTTAGGTGCGGGTAAGACGACATTCAGCCGTGGTTTCTTGCAATCCTTAGGTCATAAAGGGCATGTAAAAAGCCCAACTTACACTTTGGTTGAACCTTACGCTTTAACACCTAGGCCGGTTTACCACTTTGATCTTTACCGGTTGGCTGACCCGGAAGAGTTGGAATTTATGGGAATACGTGATTATTTCCATCAAGATGCTATTTGTCTGGTGGAATGGCCTCAGCAAGGAGAAGGCGTATTACCGAATGCAGATATTAAATTACATTTGAGTTACCAGCCCGAAGGGCGACAGGCACATTTTATTGCTTTGTCTGAATATGGTGAGAGTCTGTTAGATAATTTGAAATATTTATGAGGGATCACCCGACCATGATGCACCCTTTAGTTGCAAAAATGATAAAGAAATGGCAAATCAGTTTTATGATAATTTGCTGGCTGTTTATCATGATGAGCAGTTTAGTGGTGGTAACAGCGACAGCGGCGACTTTATCCAATATTCACGTGAGTAATAGTGTCAGTGAATCCAAAGTGACGATGGTTTTTTCAGGTAGTCGCCCTGATTACAGCTTTTTCCCATTGCATTCACCGGAACGTTTAGTGGTAGATATTCACCAGTCAGGAAATATTATTGGTTTGCCAATGAATCTGCCGGGACTGGATTTAGTGAGGAAAATTCGCGCCAGTCAGGCACCTGATATACAAAAAAAACGTATTGTGTTTGAACTAAATAAGAAAGCTAAAGTCAACTCTATAGTGCAGCAGTCGGGTAGTGAATATCGGGTTATTTTTACCTTGCGGGCTTCTGGTGCTTCTGTCAGTAATCCTGTTTTCAGAGAAAGTTCACAAGGGGCAGCCAGTAAATCAGCCATTACTGATAATAAACCGGCGGCGACAAAAAAGGCGACGCCACAAATGACTTCCAAGGGGAGTCAGAGGGTTGTTGTTGCGATTGATGCGGGACATGGTGGACAAGACCCCGGCGCGATTGGGCAACATGGACTGAAAGAGAAGAATGTCACTATTAGTGTTGCACGTAAATTGGAAGCGCTATTGCGCAATGATCCTATGTTCAAACCCGTTTTGACCCGTAGCGGAGACTATTTTATTTCTGTTGCAGGTCGTTCTGAGGTTGCGCGTAAGCATAGCGCGAATATGCTGGTTTCTATTCATGCTGACGCTGCGCCCAATCGCAGTGCGCGTGGTGCTTCTGTCTGGGTACTGTCAAACAAGCGAGCAAACAGCGAATTGGGTAATTGGCTTGAGCAGCATGAGAAACAGTCTGAATTACTGGGCGGTGCAGGCGATGCATTGGCAAATGGTGCAGATCCTTATCTCAGCCAGGCGGTACTGGATTTACAATTCGGTCACTCTCAACGGGTGGGTTATAACGTTGCAGTACAGGTTTTGAGTGAGTTGCGCAAAGTTGGTTCATTACATAAACGTTCGCCAGAACATGCCAGTTTGGGTGTGCTACGTTCACCGGATATCCCTTCAATTTTGGTAGAAACTGGATTTATCAGTAACTCAGCTGAAGAAGCATTGCTTGGTTCCAGTGATTTTCAGGATAAGCTGGCAAGCGCTATCCATCGGGGATTGCGCAACTATTTTCTGGCGCATCCATTACAGGCTGCACCTAAAGCATCAAAGAAGTAAGGGTTAAATATGGCTATCAAGATCTTGCCTCCTCAATTAGCAAACCAAATTGCTGCTGGCGAAGTAGTAGAACGTCCTGCATCAGTAGTCAAGGAGTTGATGGAGAATAGTCTTGATGCTGGAGCCAGCCGCATTGATATTGAAATCGAGCGCGGTGGAGTAAAACTTATCTGTGTCCGTGATAATGGTTGTGGAATCAATCATCAGGATCTTGCTTTGGCACTGGCTCGTCATGCTACCAGTAAGATTGCCACACTGGATGATCTGGAAGCGATTATCAGTATGGGATTCCGCGGAGAGGCGCTGGCCAGTATCAGCTCAGTTTCGCGTCTGACATTGACTTCCCGTACTGAAGGGCAGAATGAAGCCTGGCAAGCATATGCAGAAGGACGGGATATGGAGGTCACAGTGAAGCCGGCTGCCCATCCGGTAGGCAGTACGGTTGAAGTGTTAGATCTGTTTTATAACACACCCGCGCGGCGTAAATTTCTGCGAACAGAAAAAACGGAATTTGGTCATATTGATGAAGTTGTCAGGCGTATTGCGCTGGCGCGTCTGGATGTATCAATTAATTTGCATCATAACGGCAAGCTGGTTCGCCAGTACCGGCCGGCAAAAGAAGAATCACAGTATGAACGACGTTTGGCTTCCATTTGTGGTACCGCTTTTATGCAGCAGGCGCTTGCTCTTTCCTGGCAGCATGGAGATTTATCCATCAAGGGATGGGTTGCGGATCCGATGAATGCGACGGCGAGTGGAGATATTCAATATTGCTATGTTAACGGACGTATGATGCGTGATCGCTTAATTAATCATGCTATCCGTCAGGCTTATCAAGATTTGATCAAGGGAGAACAGCAGCCGGCTTTTGTTTTGTATCTGGAAGTTGATCCGCATCAGGTGGATGTTAATGTACATCCGGCGAAGCATGAAGTTCGTTTCCATCAGGCTCGTCTGGTACACGATTTTATCTATCAGGGGGTCACTGCCGTATTAAAACAGCGCGGAAGCGGTGTTGAGCTGGATATAGCATGTTGTGAGCCTGCGCCGGTCTGGGAGCCGGAAAACCGCCCATCAGCAGGAGAAAATCATTTTTCCCGGCAAAATAATGCCGCATCTGCGGCAACGTCATCACCAAAAGAAGTTTTGTCAGGCAAAAGTAGCACGGGTTTTTCCCGCAGTGGTGAAAACCGTCAGTATCATGGGGACAATTATCAAAAACCTCAGGGTGAGTTGTATCAGAAGCTGATGCAATCTGTGCCGGAACCCGAAGAGAAAAGAGAGCTGTTCCCGGCAAGAATCGCCCCTGTTATGGCAGCAAAAGTGACACCTGTTCCTGTTCAGGTTAAAAATAACAGTCATAGTTTTGGTAAAGTGTTGAGCATATATCTGCCATGCTATGCTCTGATTGAATCTCCGTTAGGTATTGGATTGTTATCTTTGCCAGTCGCTGAACGCTGGTTAAAACAAGTACAATTAACACCAACGGAGCAAGGACTGAAACCACAACCTCTTTTGATCCCGCTGAAACTTGTTCTCAGTAAGGAAGAAGCTAGTGCTTTAAATCGTTATAGTGACTTATTAGGCTCTTTTGGTATAGAAGCGTCTGTATCTCATGGAAAAGCAACACTACGTGCTGTATCGTTACCATTGCGCCAGCAAAATTTGCCCAAATTAATTCCTGAATTGTTAAACTATTTGGCGCAGCAGCCATCAGCATCGGCAGAACAGATTGTAACTTGGCTTGCTCGTCATATTGGCAGTGAGCATGAAACGTGGAATGTTGCTCAGGCAATACAGTTATTGGCTGATGTTGAGCGGCTTTGCCCACAACTGGTAAAATCTCCACCAGATGGGCTATTACAATTAATTGATTTACAAGCAGTGGTGGCATCCCTTACTCATGAGTGATCAGAAAACTCAACATCTGCCAGCGGCAATCTTTGTTATGGGGCCGACGGCCTCAGGCAAAACCGCCTTATCTATCGCTTTGCGCCAGCATCTTCCTGTGGACCTGATAAGCGTTGATTCTGCGCTGATTTATCGTGGAATGAATATTGGTACAGCTAAACCAACAACAGAAGAGCAAGCGTTGGCACCTCATCGTTTGATCGATATTCTTGACCCTTCTCAGCCTTATTCTGCGGCTGATTTTCGTCGGGATGCGTTGAGGGAAATGGCGGAAATTACCGCTTCTGGGCGTATTCCGCTGTTAGTTGGCGGAACTATGCTCTATTTCAAGGCATTACTTGAAGGTTTATCCCCTTTGCCTTCTGCTGATCCGGTTATTCGGGCGCAAATAGAGCAGCAGGCAGCAGAGCAAGGATGGAATGCATTGCATCAGCAGCTACAGAAGATTGACCCTGTGGCGGCGTTAAGAATTCATCCCAATGATCCACAGAGGCTTTCCCGGGCACTGGAAGTTTTTCTTATTTCAGGTAAAACTCTCACTGAACTGACGAGATTGTCAGGAGAAGTGCTTCCTTACCGTGTCCATCAATTTGCTATTGCGCCGGCAAAGCGTGAGATCCTTCATCAACGTATTGAAGCGCGTTTTCATCAAATGCTTGAATCAGGATTTGAAGAAGAAGTTAAAGCCCTTTATGCTCGTCATGATTTGCATGTGGATTTACCTTCTATTCGTTGTGTTGGTTATCGCCAGATGTGGTCCTATCTTTCCGGCGAGATTAACTACGATGAAATGGTTTATCGCGGTATTTGTGCAACACGCCAATTGGCAAAGCGTCAGATAACTTGGCTCAGAGGTTGGGAGTCGGTTCATTGGTTGGATAGTTTTCAACCTGAACAGGCTTTAAGCACAGTTATGCAGGTTGTTAGTGCATAGGTTTATTGATTGTGTACAATTGATGAGTACCAAAGCGCAATTTTTGAGTAGTTCATTTTTCGAACCTCCAGGTTCTTAGTTAAAAACAACAAAATAAGGAAAATATAGAATGGCTAAGGGGCAATCTTTGCAAGATCCGTTCCTGAACGCATTACGGCGTGAAAGGGTCCCGGTTTCTATTTATTTGGTCAACGGCATCAAATTGCAGGGGCAGATTGAATCTTTTGACCAGTTTGTCATTTTACTGAAAAATACAGTTAGCCAGATGGTTTATAAACACGCTATCTCGACTGTTGTCCCTTCCCGCCCAGTTTCTCATCACAGTAGCAATACGGGTGTAGGGGCAAGTGTAGGTAATTACCACTCTGGTGGAGCTTCCGCTCCGGCAGCACAACAGGAAAGTGATGGCGCTGAATAAGCTTGAGAACGGTAACAAAATGAAGAAAAACATAGGTAGGGAGACTTTACCTATGTTTTTTCCTATAGTTTTTTACTCAGCCTGAGAGGTCTCACCTTTGTTTGAGCGTTATGAAGGCGGTGAACGAGCCGTTGTGGTGCACATTTTCTTCTCGCAGGATAAAGACACAGACAATCTCAGTGAGTTTGAATCACTGGTAACTTCTGCTGGTGTGGTTCCTGTTCAAATTGTCACAGGGAGCAGAAAAATACCTAATCCGAAATATTTTGTCGGAGAAGGTAAGGCTGAAGAGATTGCTGAGGCTGTACAGGCTAGTGGTGCTGATGTTGTGCTGTTTAATCATACTCTTAGCCCTGCGCAAGAGCGTAACCTTGAACGGCTCTGTCAGTGTCGGGTGATCGATCGCACTGGTGTGATTCTGGATATTTTTGCTCAGCGAGCGCGGACCCACGAAGGGAAGTTGCAGGTGGAGTTGGCACAGTTACGCCATCTTTCTACCCGTCTTGTCCGGGGATGGACTCACCTTGAACGTCAAAAAGGTGGGATTGGTCTAAGGGGGCCGGGGGAAACTCAGCTTGAAACAGACCGGCGTTTACTGCGGGATAGGATCCGCCAGATTCTGGGCCGCCTTAATCGGGTTGAGAAGCAGCGTGAACAGGGGCGTCAGGCGCGGAATAAGGCGGATATACCGACGATTTCTTTGGTGGGATATACCAATGCCGGGAAATCGAGCTTATTCAACCGCATGACTTCCGCTGAGGTTTACGCGGCTGATCAGTTGTTCGCAACGCTGGATCCAACGTTGCGGCGGATTGAAGTTGATGATGTTGGCACGGCGGTGCTGGCTGATACTGTTGGTTTTATCCGTCATTTGCCTCATGATCTGGTTGCGGCATTTAAAGCGACATTGCAGGAAACCCGGCAGGCAACACTATTGCTGCATATCGTCGATGCTGCGGATAGCCGCATTGACGAAAATATTGCCGCGGTTGACAGTGTACTGGAAGAAATTGAAGCTCATGAAATTCCGGTACTGCTGGTGATGAATAAGATTGATATGCTGGGAGACTTCACGCCGCGTATTGATCGCAACGAAGATAACTTACCGGTCAAAGTTTGGTTGTCGGCGCAAACCGGTGAAGGTATCCCGTTGTTGTTACAAGCGTTAACGGAGCGTCTTTCGGGTGAAATCGCACACTACGAATTGCGCTTGCCGCCAGAGGTGGGTCGTTTACGCAGCCGCTTCTATCAACTTAAGGCAATCGAGAGAGAGTGGATAGAAGAGGACGGCAAAGTTGGTATTGAAGTGAGAATGCCGATTGTTGACTGGCGCCGTCTGTGCAAACAAGAACAGGATTTGTTTGATTATATCGTCTGATGTGCTTGTCAGATGAATATCTGAAAACTTGTGTGATTGAGAGTTGGTTTGTTTACAAGCAGCTCTTGGCCTGAAAAACCAATCATAAAAGAATGGAGCGAAAACATGGCGTGGAATCAGCCCGGAAACAACGGACAAGACCGCGACCCGTGGGGGAGCAGCAATAATAATAGCGGCAACTCCGGCGGGAACAAAGGTAGTCGAAACCGTGGGGCATCTGATCTCGACGATCTGTTCCGTAAGCTGAGCAGTAAACTCGGTGGTTTCGGTAGGAATAAGGGCGGTAATGGCTCTGATCAGGGGGCAAAATTTGGCGGGCGTATTGTTAGCCTTGCTGTTGTTGCGGTCGTCGTGATCTGGGCCGCCAGTGGTTTCTATACGATTAAAGAAACAGAACGTGGTGTTGTTACCCGTTTGGGTAAATTGAGCCATATCGTGCAGCCAGGTCTGAACTGGAAACCAACGTTCATTGATGAAGTGGTTCCGGTCAACGTGGAATCTGTTCGTGAACTGGCGGCATCCGGTGTGATGCTGACTTCCGATGAAAACGTTGTTCGCGTGGAAATGAACGTTCAGTACCGTGTGACGAATCCAGCCGCTTATCTCTACAGCGTAACAAGCCCTGATAACAGCCTGCGTCAGGCAACTGACAGCGCGGTTCGCGGTGTTATCGGCAAATACACTATGGATAAAATCTTGACTGAAGGCCGTACTATTGTACGTAGCGATACCCAGAAGGTACTGGAAGAAACGATTCGTCCATACAAAATGGGTATTACTTTGCTGGATGTTAACTTCCAGACTGCCCGTCCACCGGAAGAAGTAAAAGCGTCATTTGACGATGCGATTGCTGCCCGGGAAAATGAACAGCAGTACATTCGTGAGGCGGAAGCTTACGCTAATGAAGTTCAACCGCGTGCAAATGGTCAGGCTCAACGATTAATCGAAGATGCTAAGGCTTATAAAGCGCGTGTGGTATTGGAAGCGCAGGGTGAAGTGGCGAGTTTTGCCAAGATGCTGCCTGAATATAAAGCAGCACCGGAAATTACCCGTGAGCGTCTGTATATTGAAACTATGGAAAAAGTACTGAGTAATACCCGCAAAGTTATTGCTAATGAGAACAGTAATAACCTGATGGTCCTGCCATTGGAGCAAATGTTCCGTAGCGATGCAGCCAGTGGTAAAACAGCCGTGGAAAGTCAGCTTGGTAATACCACTGTTTCTAGTTCGCGCATTACTCGCCCGACAGCACCCTTAAGTTCAAACCGGACAGTAGATTACAACCGTACTGATAATCTGCGTAACGATACTGTCAGAGTAGGGAGACAATAATCATGCGTAAGTCATTCCTCGTTATTATTGTTGCTGTATTGGTGGTTTTGTATACTTCAGTGTTTGTTGTGCATGAAGGACAGCGCGGTATTGTTCTGCGTTTCAGTAAGGTTGCCCGTGACGCGGAAAATAAACCGATTGTTTATGCACCGGGTTTGCACTTTAAAGTGCCATTCATTGAAACAGTGAAAACACTTGATGCTCGTATCCAGACTATGGATATTCAGGCGGACCGTTTCCTGACCAGTGAAAACAAAGACCTGATTGTCGATTCTTACCTGAAATGGCGCATTATCGACTTCAGCCGTTACTATCTGGCTACCGGTAATGGTGATATTTCTCAGGCTGAAGTGCTGTTGAAACGTAAGTTCAGTGACCGTTTGCGTTCTGAGATTGGTCGTCTGGATGTTCGCGGCATTGTGACTGATTCCCGTGGTAAGCTGACTACCGATGTTCGTGACGCCCTGAACAAAGGTACGACTGACGGTGAAGCGGTGGCTACCAGTGAAGCCGATGATGCGATTGCTTCAGCGGCGGCTCGTGTAGCGAAAGAAACTGCGGGTAAACAACTGGCTATTAACCCGAACAGTATGGCTGCTCTGGGGATTGAGGTTGTTGATGTGCGTATCAAACAGATTAACCTGCCATTGGAAGTTTCAGAAGCTATCTTCCAGCGTATGCGTGCAGAACGTGAAGCGGTAGCCCGTCGTCATCGTTCTCAGGGTCAGGAAGAAGCAGAGAAATTGCGCGCAACATCGGATAAACAAGTGACTGAAACATTGGCAAGAGCGGAGCGTGAAGCCCGTACCTTGCGTGGTTCCGGTGATGCAGAAGCCGCTAAACTGTTTGCTGATGCATTCAGCAAAGATCCTGACTTCTATGCCTTTATCCGTAGCTTACGTGCTTACGAGAAAAGCTTCAGTGAAGATGGGAAAGATGTTCTGGTGTTAAGCCCGGATACTGATTTCTTCCGTTATATGAAAGCACCTGAAAAACGTGCAGTTCAGCATTGATAGATGTTTGAATATCTAAGTAAGGCCCGCATCAGGCGGGCCTTGTCGTGTCAGGTGGTCAACAAAAATAACAGATGTGATAAAAATTACTGAAAGGTGTGGAATGAGATGATAGAATCCATTTTTAAGCAACCGAGTGAATTTTGAAATGGGTAAGAACGTTGTCGTATTGGGCACCCAATGGGGTGACGAGGGCAAGGGCAAGATCGTCGACTTGCTGACTGAACGAGCTAAGTATGTTGTTCGTTATCAAGGGGGCCATAATGCTGGTCATACACTGGTTATCAACGGTGAAAAAACCGTTCTCCACTTAATCCCGTCGGGGATCCTGCGTGAAAATGTTATCAGCATCATCGCAAACGGAGTCGTATTAGCACCGGACGCGCTGATGAAAGAGATGAACGCGTTAGAGTCCCGAGGTGTTCCTGTCCGCGAGCGTTTGCTCATTTCAGAAGCTTGTCCGCTTATTCTTCCGTACCATGTTGCGTTAGATAATGCCCGTGAAAAAGCACGTGGCGCAAAAGCGATTGGTACAACCGGCCGCGGTATCGGCCCTGCGTATGAAGACAAAGTTGCACGTCGTGGTCTGCGCGTTGGTGATTTGTTTGATAAAGAAGTATTTGCGGCCAAGCTGAAAGAAATTATCGAATATCATAACTTCCAACTGGTTAACTATTACCAGGAGCCGGCGGTTGATTACCAGAAAACTCTGGACGAAATCATGGCTGTTGCCGATATTCTGACGGGTATGGTTGTTGACGTTTCTGACTTGTTGTATAAAGCAACTCAGAAAGGTGAGCTGGTTATGTTCGAAGGCGCACAAGGCACGCTGTTGGATATCGACCACGGTACCTATCCATACGTGACCTCTTCCAACACCACGGCGGGTGGCGTTGCAACAGGTTCCGGTTTAGGTCCACGCTATGTTGATTATGTTTTGGGGATTATCAAGGCTTACTCCACTCGTGTTGGTGCTGGCCCATTCCCAACTGAATTGTTTGATGAAACTGGCAATTACCTGCGTGAAAAAGGCCAGGAGTTCGGGGCGACTACGGGGCGTAGCCGTCGTACTGGCTGGCTGGATATCATTGCTATCCGCCGTGCAGTACAAATCAACTCACTGTCTGGTTTCTGTATGACCAAACTGGACGTACTGGATGGTTTGAAAGAAGTAAAAATTTGTGTTGGTTACCGGATGCCTGATGGTCGCGTGGTTGAGACAACACCTCTGGCTGCGGATGACTGGGAAGGTATTGAACCTGTTTATGAGACTATGCCTGGCTGGGACGAAAGTACTTTTGGTGTGAAAGAGCACAGCAAATTGCCTCAGGCGGCACTGAATTATATCAAACGTGTAGAAGAGCTGACCGGCGTTCCGGTTGATATTATTTCTACAGGCCCGGATCGTTCAGAAACTATGATTCTGCGTGATCCGTTTGATGCTTGATTGTGTCACATAATCAGGTAAAGCCGGGCTTTTCAGCCCGGTTTTTTGCTATCTATTATGGTCTTTTTTGCTAACTACCAGATGATTAACATGATTTCGGCCAATTCAAGGTATATAAATTGAACAAATACTTATTTTTTTAATTTGTTCTCGGATATATTAGCTTATATCTTATTATCCAGAGGTTGATGTGCAGTTAACGAGTTTTACAGATTATGGCTTGCGCGCGCTAATTTATATGGCTGCTTTACCGCAAAACCGGATGACCAGTATTTCTGAAGTCACTCGTGTTTATGGTGTTTCTCGTAACCACATGGTAAAAATTATTAACCAGTTGAGCCACTTAGGATTAGTGGATGCTGTTCGTGGTAAAAACGGCGGCATTCGTCTGGGTAAGCCGGCAAAGGATATTAGAATTGGTGATGTCGTTCGTGCTCTCGAACCATTATCATTGGTTAATTGTAGTCAGGAATCTTGCCATATTACCTCTGCATGTCGCCTGAAAGTGGTATTAAATCAGGCAATAGAAACATTTTTGAATGAACTGGATAAGCATACTTTAGCTGATATGGTTGAAGATAATATCCCCCTTTATAAGCTGCTTCTGACCGAATGAAGAAATGGCGCAAACAGCCTGCTGATGACAACGGAGGAACCGCCATGTCACAAGATCCTTTTTTGGAACGTGAAGCAGAAAAATACGAATCTCCTATTCCAAGCCGCGAATACATCTTAGACATTATTTCCAAACACACTGCACCGGTAAGTCGCCAGGAACTGGCACAAGAGCTGAATCTGACTAACGATGAGGAGCTTGAAGCGTTACGTCGTCGTTTACGGGCTATGGAACGTGATGGTCAACTGGTTTTCACGCGCCGTCAATGTTACGCCTTGCCGGAAAAACTGGATTTATTGAAAGGCACAGTCATCGGTCACAGGGATGGTTATGGTTTCCTGCGGGTAGAAGGCCGTAAAGACGATTTTTATCTCTCTGCCGAGCAGTTAAAAATGGCTATTCATGGTGATGTCGTACTGGCACAGCCACTACCTTCTGATCGCAAAGGGCGTAGTGAAGCGCGTATTGTCCGTGTGTTGGTACCCAAGACCAGCCAGATTGTTGGCCGCTATTTTATTGACTCCGGTATGGGTTTTGTTGTGCCGGATGATAGTCGTTTGAGCTTTGATATCCTGATCCCGAAAGATGAAAATAGTGGCGCCCGCATGGGGAACGTCGTTGTCGTTGAGTTGACGACACGTCCAGCGCGCCGTACAAAAGCTGTTGGTAAAATAGTTGAAGTGCTGGGTGAAAAGATGGGAACGAACATGGCCGTGGAAATTGCCCTGCGTACTCATGAAATTCCGCACAGTTGGCCGCCGCAGGTGGAAAACCAAGTGGCTTCCCTGAATGAGCAGGTACCGGAATCCGCGAAAGAAGGTCGCGTTGATCTGCGTGATTTGCCATTGGTGACAATTGATGGTGAAGATGCCCGTGACTTTGATGATGCCGTTTATTGTGAAAGAAAGCGAAGCGGCGGCTGGCGTTTATGGGTTGCTATTGCTGATGTCAGTTACTATGTCCGCCCACAAACGGCATTGGATACAGAAGCCCGCAGCCGGAGTAACTCAGTTTACTTTCCATCTCAGGTTGTTCCCATGTTACCTGAAGTGCTTTCTAATGGTCTCTGTTCTCTGAATCCGCAGGTTGACCGCCTTTGTATGGTGTGTGAGATGACGGTTTCAGAGCAGGGAAAATTGTCATCCTATAAATTTTACGAAGCAGTAATGAATTCTCATGCACGCCTGACATATACCAAAGTATGGCGTATGTTGCAGGGTGATCAAGAACTGCGTGAGCACTATAAACCGTTGGTTCAGCATATTGAACATTTACATGGGCTTTATCAGGCGTTGGAAAATGCCCGTGAACAGCGGGGCGCAATCTCCTTTGAGTCAGAGGAGGCGAAGTTTATCTTTAACGCTGAACGCCGTATTGAACGAATTGAACCGGTTGCCCGCAATGATGCTCATAAGCTGATTGAAGAGTGCATGATTCTGGCGAATATTGCGGCTGCACGTTTCGTGGAGAAAAACAGCGAACCGGTGCTTTACCGCATTCATGATCGGCCAAGAGAAGAGAGCATTGTTAATCTGCGCTCTGTTTTCGGTGAATTGGGGTTAACTCTGCCGGGTGGTATGCAACCAACACCAAAGGATTATGCGCAACTGATGCAGCAAGTGGCTGAACGCCCGGATCGTGAGTTATTGCAAACCATGTTGCTGCGTTCAATGAAACAGGCAATTTATGACCCGGAAAACCGCGGTCATTTTGGTCTGTCATTGCATTCTTATGCGCACTTTACCTCACCTATCCGCCGTTATCCTGATTTGGTGCTGCATCGGGCGATTAAATATCTGCTGGCGAAACAGCAAGGTGTTATTGAGCAATGTGGGACACCGACTGGTGGATGGCACAGCGATATGGAGCATATGTTGCAACTGGGCCAACACTGTTCTATGACAGAGCGCCGTGCCGATGAAGCTACGAGAGATGTCGCCGATTGGCTTAAGTGTGACTTTATGCAGGATCAGGTGGGCAATACCTTTACCGGCATTATCACCAGTGTGACCGGTTTCGGCTTCTTTGTTCGCCTAAATGATCTGTTTATTGACGGTTTGGTACATGTTTCCACACTGAATAATGATTATTATCATTTCGATAATGTTGGTCAGCGTTTAATTGGTGAGTTTTCTGGTAAAACTTTCCGGTTGGGAGATGAAGTTGAAATTCGTGTGGAAGCTGTCCATATGGATGAGCGTAACATTGATTTTAAACTGCTCTCCGTTAGCCGGGAAGCCCGAAATGTGGGTAAGACAGCGCGTGACAGGGCGAAAAAAGCAGAACCTGGCCGTAGTAACAGTAAGAAAGGGCGTAGTCGTAGCAAAGAGGCTAACTTTGAGCCCGATGGTGCTTTCCGTAAAAAGAAATCTGTGGATAAGCCTAAAGGAGATAAGAAAAAGGGTAAGAACCTTTCAGCCAAGACACAGAAAATTGCCGCTAAATTCAAAGCTAAACGGGCTAAGAAAAGCGCAGATAAATAATCAAAGGGCTATCCTGTTTCTTCAGGATAGCCTGAATATTTTAGTCTCTTGAATACATTGAGCCTGATGAATGGGTTCAGGTATGTCAGTGCTGTATGACAGTGAAAATAAGAAGATTATGAGTGAAATTATCTACGGTATTCATGCCGTTAAAGCTTTACTGGAGCGAGATCCTCAGCGTTTTATGGAAGTTTATGTACTGAAAGGGCGCGAAGACCGCCGTCTGACACCGCTGATTAATGAGCTGGAAAGTTTCGGCATGGCGATCCAATTAGCAAATCGTCAGTGGCTGGATAATCAAACGGAAGGTGCTGTGCATCAGGGGATTATTGCTAAAGTAAAACCAGGGCGTCAGTATCAGGAAAACGACCTGCCAGATTTACTGGCGCAAATGGAAACCCCTTTTTTGCTAGTGCTTGATGGTGTGACAGATCCACATAATCTGGGGGCTTGCCTGCGCAGTGCAGATGCAGCAGGTGTACATGCTGTTATTGTGCCCCGTGACCGTTCTGCCCAGCTTAATGCCACTGCGAAGAAAGTGGCATGTGGAGCCGCGGAGAGCGTACCGCTTGTTCGGGTCACCAACCTTGCTCGTACTTTGCGTTTGTTACAGGCACACAATATTTGGGTGGTGGGTACAGCAGGAGAAGCCGATCATACGCTACATCAGAGTAAATTAACCGGCCCTATGGCGCTGGTGATGGGGGCTGAAGGGGAAGGTATGCGTCGTCTGACCCGCGAACACTGTGATGAGTTGATTAGTATTCCAATGGCGGGTTCGGTCTCATCCCTGAATGTGTCTGTTGCAACGGGTATTTGCCTGTTTGAAGCAGTGCGTCAGCGGAGTTCGCAGTAACCCATAACATAAAGCGTTACCCGCTCCTTGAGTTTTTTATATGAGGCGGGTATAGTTACGCGTCAATTTTTCAGCCGCACTTAAACAAGTTCCTTGCCTCCATGGGCCGCGGTTGACCCTGACAGGAGGCTGAATAATCCGTAAGGAGCAATTCTAATGCGTCATTACGAAATCGTTTTTATGGTCCATCCTGACCAAAGCGAACAGGTTCCGGGCATGATCGAGCGTTACAGTGCGACTATCGCTAACGCGCAAGGTCAGATTCACCGTCTGGAAGACTGGGGCCGCCGTCAACTGGCTTATCCAATCAACAAACTGCACAAAGCTCATTACGTTCTGATGAACGTTGAAGCGCCGCAGGAAGTGATTGATGAGCTGGAAACTAACTTCCGCTTCAACGATGCCGTTATCCGCAGCATGATTATGCGCGTTAAGCACGCGGTAACTGAAGCATCTCCAATGGTTAAAGCCAAAGATGAGCGTCGCAGCCGCGATTACTCTATGGAAGACGCCGGCGTTGATGCTGAAGAAGCTGGGGATTCTGAAGAGTAATAACTGTGACAACTAATCGTTTGGTGCTTTCTGGCACAGTGTGCAAAGCCCCCATTCGAAAAGTCAGTCCTGCCGGCATTCCTCATTGCCAGTTTGTACTTGAGCATCGCTCACAGCAGCAGGAAGCCGGTCTAAGCAGGCAAGCATGGTGCAGAATGCCCGTTATTGCCAGCGGACAATTGTTACAAGTTTTAACTCACAGTATAACGGTCGGCAGTCGATTAACCGTTTCAGGATTCATTAGTTGCCATCAAGGTCGCAATGGTCTTAACAAACTGGTTCTTCATGCCGAGCAGATTGAATTGATAGATTCTGGAGACTAGCCAAATGGCACGTTATTTCCGTCGTCGCAAGTTCTGCCGTTTCACCGCGGAAGGCGTTCAAGAGATTGATTATAAAGACATCGCTACGCTGAAAAACTACATCACCGAGAGTGGTAAAATTGTACCAAGCCGTATTACTGGCACCCGTGCAAAATACCAGCGTCAGCTCGCTCGTGCTATCAAGCGCGCGCGCTACCTGTCTTTGTTGCCTTACACTGATCGTCATCAGTAATCGGCACAGTCCATTAACGACTCTGAGAGGATAAGGTAATGCAAATTATTCTGCTTGATAAAGTAGCAAACCTGGGTAGCCTGGGTGATCAAGTTAACGTTAAACCGGGTTATGCCCGTAACTACTTAGTACCACAGGGCAAAGCTGTTCCTGCGACTAAGAAAAACATCGAATTCTTCGAAGCTCGTCGCGCTGAACTGGAAGCTAAACTGGCTGACGTTCTGGCAGCAGCGCAAGCTCGTGCTGAGAAAATCAGCGCACTGAGTTCCGTTACTATCGCTTCTAAAGCGGGTGACGAAGGTAAACTGTTCGGTTCTATCGGTACTCGCGATATTGCTGATGCAGTGACTGCCGCAGGTGTTGAAGTATCTAAAAGTGAAGTTCGTCTGCCTAACGGTGTTCTGCGTACTACTGGTGAACACGAAGTTAACTTCCAGGTACACAGCGATGTATTCGCTAAATTGAACGTTAACATTGTTGCTGAAGCTTAATCTCTGATTAACTGATGCTAACAAGTAAAAAATGCTGGCAATGCCAGCGTTTTTTATTGTTTCAACTCACTATTATCCCGTTAGCCTATAAAATTTCCGTGGGTAATTTATATTGAATTAAATATTAATCTGATTTATTTTCTATTTGTTATGTTTATTTTTAATTTATCGAAGCGGGGTTTTTCTTGCGTATTTTTCTATAATTCTGTCTTTTTTTGTTTTTATTATCATTGATTTTTAGTTTTTTATGGTACAAATGTCACCAATTATCATATTATTGTCTATAAATAATTGATTTCGTGTTTTTTATTATCTAATAATATGGTATTGCTAATCCCGTTGTGATGGGGGATTATTTATTAGATATTCTTATGTATTTTCTCATAAATCTGGATAATTACAGACATTATTATTTCATAATAATTTAAAAATATATTTTTATATAATTACAAATATTATATTTATAATGGTGATTTATTTCATATAAGAATATGGAAAATTAATTATATATATTCTTATTATTGAATAATAATATCAAAAATTTATATGGGGTTTTCCTTATATAACTGTCAGAGTTGACAGTAGACTTTTAGGTGTAAATTTATAATTATCAGTTGTGTTGATTAATCATTGTGTGAGAACACAAATAAATGAGCTTATTTTCAATAGGAGTCAGATTCTTCCTAAGAATTATTCATAAAATAGGTAATTTCATCAATAGATTAATAGATATATTAGATATAAAAGTACTTTATTTATTTGTTAACAAAAATACCTCGTCATCACTGTATGTTCTTCACATTGACCAAAAAATGAGAGATAAAACGGATATGAAGCTAGGTAAAAATATATTACAAACTATAGGTAATACCCCTGTGGTTATGTTGGATGGCAAATATACTAAAGGTGTTAATGTTTTTCTTAAAATGGAGAATATTAACCCTGGTGGGAGTATTAAAGACCGTATTGCAGTCGCCATGTTGGAAAGAGCGGAAGCCCAGGGAGAATTGAGGCCAGGAATGGTGGTTATTGAACCATCATCGGGTAATACTGCGATTGGCTTGGCAATGGCGTGTGCTGTTAAAGGTTACCGGTTTATTGCTGTTCTAGACCGCATGGTGCCGGTAGCGAAACGCGATAAGATCAGAGCATTTGGTGCTGAAATTATTTTTCTGCCAGAGTTTGAAGCTGGAATAGATACGGTCAAATATCGTATTGACTTAACCAAAGAGATCATAAAATCCTATCCGAATGCGTTCAGTCCCATGCAATTTGAAAATCAGGTTAATCCTGATGAACATTATCATTCGACAGGGCGTGAGTTGCATGAAACCTTTGGCGATAATTTGACGGCTTGTTTTTCTACGGCAGGAAGTTGTGGAACCCTTACAGGGATTTCTCGTTATCTGAAAGAAAAAAATCCACAAGTACGAATTTATGGTGTTGAACCTGTTGGATCCATTATTTTCGGTGGTGAGCCAGGAAAATATCTGGTGCAGGGAGCGGGGTTGGCATTTATACCAACTATTCTCGATTGCAGTAATATCGATTTCACTTTGAAAGTGGCAGATATTGACGCATTCCGTACGGCAAGAAAATTGGCCAGAAATGAAGGTATTCTGATTGGAGGGACGGGAGCCTGTGCGGTTAGTGCGGCACTGGATCGCCTGGATGATTTTAAACCTGGAGATAATATCGTTGTCATTATTCCTGATAGTGGGGAGCGTTATATAGATACGATTTATAACAATACCTGGCTATTTGAAAATAATTTCTCAGAGCTCATTGAAGAAAGTACGACAGAATCTGGGTTAGAAGAAATTATTATAAGCATGGGGTGCACGCTAAATGAATTCTGATAGTGTTTTGGTGATTTACTATAATCGCCGCTATAATCCTCTTATAATAAGAAGTCTTAAATCTGAGTTTAAAGAGGTTATTACTCTTTATATTGATGAAGGACAAGTAAGAGACATTGAAGATATTGAATTGGAATGCATGGTTGCCGGTGCCGATAAATTTATTTATAAAGATTATCGAATGCAGTTTGCTGAAAATTTTCTTTCAAAAGCAATAAAAGCCAACGCTATTTATCAAAATGGTTATTATCTCAGTGCCGCACTTTCCCGGCCTGCAATTGCTGAAGCCGCCGTTGAAGTAGCCAATGAGCTCAATATTGATTATATTGCACATCAATTCAGAGGTAATGATCAAGCCAGAATGGATATGAATATAGAAATTCTGAACAAAATTCCTATTTCTTCGTTGAGAGATTTTAAATACGATGAAAATATCGTAAATAATTATGCTGCCCAATATGGTATCCCTCAAGAATTTGGTTGTAATAATCCCTATTCTACCAGTGAAAATATATGGGGATTGAGTATCGAATGTGGCCCATTGGAAGAACCAGAAACATTGGTTCCTGAGGATGTCAAAGAGAAATTATTTGAGCGGGCGCTATTGGCTACTGAGCCAATATCTTTGTCATTAGGTTTTGAAAATGGTATACCTCTATTGCTTGACGGCGAGAAGAAATCATTAAATGAAATCATTGAAATATTAAATGAAATTGGTAAAAATCTATCAATTGGTATTTTTGATATTGTTGAAGATGGCATTGTAGGTTTGAAAACGCGAGCAATTTATCAATCACCTGCTGCACATATCTTAATTACCGCTCATCGTGATTTGGAGCTCTACTGTAGTAATCGTAATGAAAACTGGTTTAAAGAAATAATTGATAAAAAATGGGCTGAACTGGTTTATTCCGGGCTTTGGTATGATCCCTTATTTACTCATTTGAACCAATTTATTGATAGTATGAATCAGCATGTCAATGGTGAGGTCAAACTTGAATTAGGTTATAAATATATTAATGTTTGCTCCCGTTCTTCAAAGAGCAGCATTTATGATCATAATTTGGCGATATATAACTGTGGGCATTTATATAGTCAAAGTGATGTAGAAGGATTCGCAAAAATATTTAATATTCATACTAATCAAAGTGTTAAATCCAGAGTGAGGAAAATATTATGATTAAAGAATTATTAATGTGTAAACCTGATTTTTACGATATTGAATACGTTATTAATGACTGGATGGATCCTAATAATAAAGTTAATAAAAAATTAGCTCAACAGCAGTGGGACTTTCTTTATGAACGACTGACCGAACGAGGAATTAGTATTCGCACTATCGAACCTGTGAATGGTTTGCCTGATATGACTTTTTCAGGAGATTGTGGCATGGTGCATAATAATAAGTTTCTTGCCAGTAATTTCCGACACGCTGAACGTCAGGGAGAAAGCCAGTATTATATAGATTATCTGGAAGATTTGGGTTATGAGATACATCGTGTTGATGAAGATATCTATTTTGAAGGGCTTGGAGATGTTATCTATTGGGGTAATGACATCATATTTGGTTATGGTCCTCGCTCAGATAAAGAAGCAATAAAGACAATTCAGAAAGTATATCCAGAACTTAAAGTCAAAGGTGAATTGCATATTCAGGATAACACTTTCTTCCATGTGGCCCTGGCATTTTCATTTATTGACAAAGATACTGTTATTTATTATCCGGAGGCATTTACTAAAGAAAGTCAAGATTATATTTCTGAAACCTTTGAACGAAGGATCCCAATATCAGAGCATGATGCCAAAGAATTATTTGTCTGCAATAATATTCCAATAGGAAAAGATATTTTAATGCATGATTGTTCTATTGAGGTTGAACGCCAATTAAATGATTATGGTTATCATGTTGTCAAATGTGATATGGGTGAATTCTTAAAGAGTGGTGGTAGCTTGCGCTGCCTGGTATTAAAAATAAACTAACCATAATGAGAGGATAATAAGTCATGTATATTTTAGGTATAAATTCTGTTTATCATGAATCAGCAGTTTGTTTATTAAAGGATGGAGAAACTATTTTTGCCATTGAAGAAGAGCGGTTAAATAGAAGGAAACATGGGAAACCAGCAAATATCGATAATTCTGATGAACTGCCATTGGCTGCAATTGAAGCTGCATTAGATTTTGCTGGCATTAAATTGGAAGACGTGAGTCATATAGGATTTTCTATTGATCCGATAGAACGAAGAAAATCAGTCTTTATTGATGAAATAACGAATGAAGGCAGTTGGGGAAGTGTTTCGGGTGAGTCAGTTTTCTATCGTAAAACGACTTCAGTACCCGAAATTTTGCAGTCGATGGGATTTCGTGGTCAGTTTCATTGGGTACCTCATCACACAGCTCATGCGGCATCTGCTTATTTTGTCTCGTCATTTGATAAAGCGTTAACGTTATCGCTTGATGGTATCGGAGAGGATAATACCGCTGGCGTATATCTGGGCGATGGCAATAGCATTGAGAAAATTAAAACTATTGAATATCCTAATTCAATCGGGTTTATGTGGGAGAAGTTGGCAGAATTCTTGGGTTTCTCTGTATACGATGCTTGCAAAGTGATGGGAATGTCTGCTTATGGAACGCATGAAGGTTTTATGCCGGCATTCAAACAATTAGTCAAGATTTATGAGAAAGGGGAGTTTACTATCGATAATACTATTCTCAATTTCCGCAGTGAAGATTTTTCTAAATTAGAATCTTTATTTGGCATTGAGAAAAGAGTTCCTGGTGGAGAAGTTGCACAGGAATATTATGATATTGCCGCCTCTCTTCAGGAAATAACTGATGAGATAGTTTTAAATATGGCTCGTTATCATTTACAGGAAACAGCAACGAATAAGCTCTGCCTTGCCGGTGGTGTTGCATTAAATTGCATCACAAATAAACGGTTGTATGAAGAATTGGATATTGAAGATATCTTTGTACAACCTGCTGCGCATGATGCGGGTACTGCTACAGGCGCTGCGTTATTTATTTGGCATCAGATTCTTGGAAATGAGCAACGCTATCCTCTGCCTCACACTTATTGGGGGCTTGAATATAGTGACGATGATTACCAGCGTAGTTTGAGAGCTCATGGTTTGGATTGGACATATGAAGAAAATATTCATGAGGTCGTCGCAGGCTTGCTGGCTGAAAATAATGTGGTTGGTTGGTTCCAGGGGCGGATGGAATTTGGGCCGCGAGCTCTGGGTAATCGTAGTTTGCTGGCAGACCCGAGAAATAAAGATATCCGGGATTTAATGAATCGTAAAATTAAGCATCGCGAAATGTTCAGGCCATTTGCGCCGAGTGTATTACGTCAGCATGTCGCTGATTGGTTCCACGTTCGGAAAGAATTACCTGAAGCTGCAAAATATATGCTGTTGGCGATGGATGCTAAAGTCGATAAAGCATCGCAAATTCCAGCCGTTGTTCACGCAGATGGCACTGCCAGAGTTCAGGTTGTAGATAGTGAATCAAATTCAGGTTATGCTCGGTTGATTGAGGAATTTTATCGGAAAACAGGTGTGCCTTTGTTGCTAAATACCTCTTATAACGATAGTGAACCGATTGTTTGTTCACCTGATGATGCTATTAAAACTTTCATGAAAACAAATATTGATTATTTAGTTTTGGGGAATTATTTGATTAAATCGATTCATTAAAATTTGCGTAGTAAAAGTCTATCCCAGTAGGCGTAATTGATTAAGTAATTTGAGTATTGCCCAGACTCGAATTGATAAATAAAATAGCCTAATGGGATAGACAATAAGGTTGAGGTAATACTAATGATACACAGGATCATACTGGCTCGCTTTTTCTCTGTTTTTTCAGAAGCATTCGTGATGTTTGCTGTGCCTGTATTAGTGTATACCTCAACTAATAGCGCTTCACTTTCATCTTTTGCTTTTGGGCTTGAACGGTTATTCAGAGTCATATCACTTCCTATTTCTGGCTGGATGGGTGACAGGATGCATACACTAGTTATGTTATTCCTGAGTGATATTCTACGTTCATTGGTTTGTTTATTCCTTTTTATTCTTTCATTTATATATTCTGATAATAATATTGTATATATCATTATTCCTCTCTCATGTGTTTTATCCTTTTTTAGTGGAGCGGGTTATGTCAACCTCGAAGGTTTTGTCTCTAAAAACATTAATGCAATAGAGTTACCTTCTGTTAACTCTCGTTTGCAATTTGTTGAACAGTTTACTTATATTGCAGCACCGGCGGTGGTTGGTGTACTGGTTTATAAATTCAGCGTTTACGCCGTATTTGCATTTGCTTTTTTTCCTTTCCTGATTAGCAGTTTCATATGGTTTCAGCTACAACGGAAAAATCAGATTGCAGAGCATGCTAATAGAGAAGGTTATAATCTGCCTGCGATATTTAAATTCCTGATGGGAAACCCGTTGCTGCTACGGGTTATTAGCCTGACATTTCTGATGAATGTGATGCAAGGGGCTATCTTATCAACGGCTGTTTATGTTATCACCAGTATTTTTTCGCAGCCGGAAGAGAGTTATGCCCGGCTTTTGGCTTATGCAGGGGTGGTGAATTGTTGTGTATTTTTTGTTGCTCCGAAATTATGCCGTATTTTTGATGTGCGTATCGTTGGTGTGACGGCTTTTCTTATTGCGTTATGTGGTCTGACATTATTCGCTACCGGTCCGTTATTCGTTATTTATACATTGGGTTTCTTGCTGGTCATTGGTTCGGAAGGTTGTTTTAATCTTTTTTCCCGCTCTTACCGGGCAAGTCTTATTCCGAAGAAGAATTTTTCTCAGTATCTCGGTGTTGTGCTTGTTTTGAATCAAGTAGCGACACCTTTAACCAGTTTCATTTGTGCTAATTTACTGAACTATTTTTCCTACAATAGTATCTATTTGATATTCTCTGTATTTGTTTTATTGATGTTCGTCATTATTAATCCTTATCGTTCGCTTAAATTCAATTTGCATAATAGTTAATAATGGAGGGAATATGAGTTCGAAAAAATACTTGTTAGTACTTGATTATCTTCCGGCAAGACTGAGTGAAATCGTTAATATCCGTGACTACATTCAGTATAATTATTCCCTTGAGTTAGTGATTATTAGTGATATGTTGTCCGGTGAAGAGAAAGATATTACCCCATTTGTTTATCATATACCTGTACGGATAGAAAATTATGTTGATAAAGTAATAGGTGTTCTTTCTGAACTTGATATGGCATGTGCCGGTATTCTTCCCTTTATGGATGCGGTGTCCGGGTATGCTGCTGTTATAGCGAAGAAACTGAATGTTTATGGTGATGATCCTGAATTAAGTTTCGCGGGTATTGAGAAATCTCAGTTCCGTCAACAAGAAACCCGTATATCGCCACTGCTTGCAGCCCAACATATTAAAACCCCGCGATACAGTTTCATTAATGATATTAAAGAATTGGAAGCATTTTATGATTCTGTTCCGTATGGTGTGGTTATTAAACCTAATTGTGGCCGGGCAAATTTCGGTGTAGTGGCGATTAAAGATAGGAATAAAATCCCAACGGCTTTTGCTCAATCTGTTGCGCAGTCTGGTGGCAACCCAATTCTTGCAGAAGAATTGATTATTTTCGATACAGAATATTCGTACGATGGTATTGGTTGTATGGCTTTTTTAACGCAAAAAGTCTCTCAGAAAGGTGAATATCCTGTTGAAATAGGGCAAATAGTTCCCGCGCAATGTGATGGAAGAAATGCTATTGCATTACATAAAGCAGGGCAAGCAATTAACCTGATTTCAGGGCAGACTCTCGGCGCATTCCATAATGAGATTAAGCAAGATAGTAAAACGGGAGAAACCTTCCTGGTTGAAACTAACCGTAGACCGGCAGGTATGCGTATTTGGGATATGGCTAATCGGGTATATGGTATAAGTTTGCAGGAGATTTGGGTTGATCACTTAGTTAAAGGATTTAGTGATCGAATGATATTACCCGAAGCGAAGGGTAGAGCATTTTTGATTAATTTACTGGCGGGTAAAGACGGAAAAATTGATGATAAATTTAGTAAAACAGTAGTAAATAAATTATTGTTAGTATCTATTGATAATATCTTGATGAAATTACATTATGATATTATTTCAATAGGGATTAATTTAGACAAAAATTCGTTGGTTTACGAAACACCAAAGAGCAATAATGATTTCTGTGGTTATGTTTGTGTGCATATTAATGACGAGCATATCAAATGTGAATCCCTGATGAATGAAATTAATGATGCCTGGAGAGATATTTTGAAAAATTATATTTTATAATTTCATATGATTAGAGCCTCATTTTGGCTCTAATTGTTATATGATCAGGTTGTATGCTATTGCTTTAGCAACCGCAGCGACTTTATTGGGAACAACTAATTTCTCCATAATATTATTGATATGGAAATTAACTGTTCTTGTTGAAATTTCCAGTATATTGGCTACTTCAGCAGAGGTTTTTCCTTCACAAGTCCATCTTATTACTTCGACTTCTCTTGTGGACAGTGTTGGCACGATTATTTTATCCTCTTTATTCTTTAAGTTATTGAATGTTTCCACGCATTCATTTGCTAATATGCCTAACATGCCTGCTTTATTAAGTATCTCATTGTGAGAAATGGCGCCTTCTTTTCTGGCGACTGAAAAAATTGATCTTTCTCCATGAGAGCCTTTTATTTTAATTGAGAGACTATTTTTAACTTCATCTATATTTGATTTTTTAATCATAAAATCAGCATTTTTTGATATTTTTTCATTGCAAATGGAAGGTATGGAGAAAGTATAATCACCGTTCATTAATTGATCGCTGTCGTGATTATTATTTTGATTATAATTGTTTGCGGTTTCTATATTTAAATTGGTTATTAAAACATATTTTTTTGTCGTGAATGGGTATTTTTCTTCCTGATAAATTGAGTAAAATTCAAAATCCAGATAATTTATCGCGTTTAACAATTTCTTTTCTAATTCCGGCATGGTCTTGGATTTCTGAATTTCTGATAAAATCTCATTAAATGACGTATTCATAAGATTTTCCTCATTATATAATATTAGCAGTAGAATTAATTCTATATCAATAATATTTTATTTATATAATCAATTGGAAGTAAAAATATTTTAAAAGAATTTACTTGTATTATAACCTTTAAGAAATGGATATGCCACTTAGAGTTATACCGAATATTGAGTTTTATATATTTCGGTGAGACGTATCCTCCAGTGATATCTTCGGTTTACCCTGTTACATAGCACTGTTATGCTTGCAGGCCTAATTTAATTTGATCACAGGTATTTTCATGGCAAAACTTTCTTTTGACTCTATCGAAGCGCAAGCAAGTTATGGGGTTGGCTTACAAGTCGGTCAGCAATTACTGGAATCGGGTCTGCAAGGTCTGGAGCCTGAAGCCTTGCTGGCAGGGTTATGTGATGCGCTGGAAAGTCGTTCTCCAGCGGTGCCGGTTGATATACTGCATCGTGCTTTACGTGAGATGCATGAGCGTGCAGACGGTGTGCGTCGTGAACGCCAGCAGGCTATGGCAGAAGAGGGTCAGAAGTTTCTGGCAGAAAACGCCCAGCGCGATGGTATCAGTACGACAGAATCTGGTTTACAGTTCTCAGTACTAAAACAGGGTGATGGAGCAATTCCGTCCCGTACTGACCGGGTGAGTGTTCATTATACAGGTCGCCTGATTGATGGCACTGTGTTTGACAGTTCAGTAGAACGTGGTGAACCTGCCGAATTCCCAGTGAATGGTGTGATTGCCGGATGGATCGAAGCATTAACCCTGATGCCTGTCGGTTCTAAATGGGAACTTTATATCCCATATGATTTGGCTTATGGTGAGCGTGGTGCCGGCGCATCGATTCCTCCATATAGCGCACTGATTTTTGAAGTGGAATTACTGGATATTCTATAATTTTATCCAGAAATATGATTAAAAATAGCCGGTATATCCGGCTGTTTTTGTTTTGGTGATGGCAATAAAATTCTTACAATTCCGGCAGAAGATCGATTGATAATATAGTCTAAAATGATAACAGATAACTAACCGTAGAGGTGTATGATGCTAGAACAAGTCTGCCAACTGGCCCGGGAAGCTGGCGCAGCTATTATGACGATTTATCAGGATGAGCATCCCCTGAAAGTTGATCATAAACAGGATGATTCACCGATTACTATTGCTGATATTGCGGCTCATAAAATCATTAAAGCCGGATTATCCCGTATCGTACCGGATATTCCATTGTTGTCGGAAGAAGAGCCTCCTGCCTGGGAGGAGAGGCGTGATTGGAAGCGCTATTGGTTAGTTGATCCTTTGGATGGAACCAAGGAGTTTATTAATCGTAACGGTGAATTTACGGTTAATATCGCTCTGATTGATGGGGGAATTCCTGTAATGGGGGTGGTGTACGCTCCTGCGCAGGATACGCTTTATTTTGGGCAAGGACGACAGGCATGGAAAAAAACCTGTGGTGGTCAATGTTTGCCGATTAAAATTCGTGATGCTAATCCCCCAATGGTGGTAGTCAGCCGCTCTCATATGGATACAGAATTGGAGGATTATCTCAATCAGTTAGGTGAACATCAGACGGTTTCTGTGGGTTCTTCATTAAAGTTCTGCCTGGTGGCCGAAGGAAAGGCGCAACTTTATCCCCGTTTTGGACCAACTAATATCTGGGATACCGCAGCAGGCCATGCTGTGGCAATTGCGGCCGGTGCTCATGTAACAAACTGGAAAGGCCAGACTCTGGATTATACGCCTCGTGAATCATTCCTGAATCCGGGATTTAGAGTAACAATTTTTTAGTAAATGAGGGTAAAACTACCTTTCTCATCCTGCACCGTGACTGCGAGGGCACGGGTCAGGTTGGTGGAGAAGAGCAAAGCGATAAACATAACGCGAATCAGTGCAGATATAGCTGAACTCCAGAAATCGCAAAGCCGGGCAATGGCCCGGCGAAAGGGTTAACATAGCATCAGAACTTCAGCGAGCCTTGCATATAGAGTATGCGCGGCTGCCCGGCGTAGATGCCTTTATTGTTATCATCATAGGAACGGGTGTAATACTCGCGGCCGAAAATGTTTTTTACCCCAAAGGCTAGAGTGAGATTAGCCATTTGTGGGCCGAAGTCATACGCCATACGTGCATCCCACAGCATAAAGCCCGGAATGCGGCCGGTGCTGCCATCGACACTTTCCTGTACGGTGTTAGCGTTATCAGCAAACTGACCAGACTGGAATTCGCTGTTGAGGTTGAAGGTCCAGTTGCCAGGTTTGTAATCCATACCAAGTGTACCTTTATGCTTTGGTGAGAACGGCACTTGATTCCCGTAGGTATCGCCTTTTTCACGAATTTCTGCGTTCACATACGTGTAGTTGGCGTAAACCGAAACGTTCTCCAGTTTAGGCGTAAGCTCGGAAAGATTGTAACGTGCCTGAGTTTCCAGCCCAGTGTGTCGGGTTTTCCCACGTGCTGTAACAGTATCGTTGGTCTGGTTGGAGTCGTATTGATTGTTGAAGTTAATCAGGAACAGCCCCATTTCCGCCGTCAGAGCGCCATCGTCGTAGCGGGTTCCGACTTCCCAGGTTCGCGCTTTTTCCGGTTCTACATTGCCGCTCCGCACCGCCTTACCAATCTGGCTGTACTGTACGGTACCGAATGAGCTTTCCGTATTGGCATAAAGATTCCAGCTGTCAGTAACGTGATAAAGAACGTTGAGTGCAGGCAGCGGCGCATTGTAGCTTACTTCTTGGCGGGTGCCTTTCAGGTTGTTGTTTTGGATGGATTTGATATGTTCGAATCGTATCCCTGGCGTGATGGTCCAGTTGCCGATATCAATGCGGTCGTCAATGTACCAGGCATGAGCCTCGGTGCCAGAGCGGGTATTACGGTCATAAGGACTCGACGTGCTGGGTAATTCGCCGCTGCGGGTGGCGGTGTAGTAACGCATTTCGTGACTGGATTCATTCACGTAGCGGTAGCCAATTCCTACTTCATGGGCTGAAGGCCCTAAATTGAAGAGCTGGCTATAGCGCGGTTCGATGCTGCGCACCCAGTATTCCCGTGGGGAAAGGGTAATGCGTTTGCCCTGCTCGAGATAACCGCTGCGCAAGGTATGGGTATATAAGCTCTGAATATTGAATTTGTGCTGCTGGTCGGGTTGATACTGATAGCTGAGGCTTGCGAGCTGACGGCGGCCCCAGAAGCGATCATATGGGCGAGTGGATTGCCAGCGATTGGCATCGTAATCGGTGCGTGAAAGACCTCCGGGCATATCCGCACTGCCATCATAATATTGCAGCAGGCTGTTGAAGGTGTGCGCTTCATTGGGTACATAGCGGTTTTTGAGCATCACGTCGTCAATGTGCGTGGCGCTGTGCTCGCGCCAGTCGCTGCCACGTGTACCGGAGTAGAGAAGCGCTGTGCCGAAACCGTTATCTGCCGTACCTCCAATCATCAGATTATGGGTTTCTTTTGGATTGTTTTGTGAAGATGTGGGGCTAAGCTGGCCTTCCACACTTGCATCAATACCAAAATCCTGCGGGATAGCACGAGTCACGAAATTCACCACACCACCTACGCTTTGTGGTCCGTAACGCACAGCGCCGCCACCGCGTACTACGTCTACGGCGTCCATGTTGCCGAGAGATACTGGTGCCAACGATAGCTGTGGCTGGCCGTAAGGCGCGAAGGGTACCGGAACGCCATCCATCAGAACCGTAGAGCGGCTGGCAAGACGCGGGTTCAGGCCACGAATGCCGAAGTTCATCGCCAGGTCGTGGCTGCCGGTACCGTTGTTTTCCGGTGCGCTGACGCCAGGAATGCGGTTTAGCACTTCACGCATTGTTGTTGCGCCTGTTTTGGCAAAATCTTCACGGCGGATGACATCGCGTGCGCCTGCATGTTCAAACACGTCAGTTTCACGAGCATCGCCTAGCCAGTCGCCTATCACGGTCATCGAGTCTTTCTGCGTGACAGAAGCGGGTTCGAGCGTGAACGTGTTATCACCCAACGTTTTCGCCTGTAAATCAGTACCGGCCAGTAAGGTGTTCAGTCCATCGGTGATGGAATAATCGCCGTGTAGGTCGCTACTCTGTTTGCCGCGCGTTAAGCTGGCATCTACCAAAAGGGTAATACCCGCGCGGGTGGAATATTGGTTGATAACTTTATCCAGTTCGCCTGCATTAATGTCATAATGTGCGCTAGCTGGCGCCACCGAAGCATACGCTATCCCTGAGGTTAGGCAAGCCACCGGTAACAGGCTCAAACGAATCGCTATTACCAGCGGTGTTGTTTTGTGAAGCGCGCGCAGTGGCCGTGCACGTAAAGGCATCATACATGTCTCCATAATCATTTTGTTGCTGTATTCACTTATAAGTCGAATGAAGAGGTAAAAAGGGATAATCGAAAATGATTATTTTTACGTTAATGATTTTTATGCGGGCAGAACATTCACCCAGTAACGGGTAATGTATTGAATCTTAACGGGAAGTGTTTTTTCTATGACGGTTAATGCTGTATCGGTATTTTTTATCGGGAAAGTGCCGCTTAACCGTAGTGAGGCGACAGTTGGGTCGCAGCGTAATACGCCGTTGCGATAACGGGCGAGGGTCGCTATCACTTCACTCAGTGGTTTGTCGCTGAAGCTTAATATACCCTGCGTCCACGCGTTGTCTTCGGCGATTGCCGTTGTCAGTTCGCTAAAGTCGGTGGCGCTGAATTTTAAGCTTTCACCCTGACGTACAATATATTTGCGGTCAGCACCGGTCAGCATCACCTCTACGGCATGCTGCTGCACGCTAACTAGCGTGGTGTTGCCTTCCTGACGAACCGTAAATTGGGTACCCAGCGCGGTCAGTTGTGCCTGGTGGGTTTGTACGCGCAATAACCTTGTTCCAGCATCGTGCCCGGTAGTGATGGCAATTTCGCCATACCAGAGATGCACCAGACGTTGCTGAGAGTCAAAACGGACATCTACTGCGCTGTCAGTATTGAGTGTAAGCAATGTGCCATCGTTCAGTCGATGATGCTGAATATCCCCTTTAGCAGTACGGTAATCGGCTCGCAGACCTTCTCCCGCTTCTGAGTACCACAGTTGCCAGATACCGCCAACCCCTAGTAGCAACAGCATGCTTTTCATCATTCTGCGGCGTGACAGGTGCGCTTCCTGCAGTGTGCGGCTTGCCACATTGTCTGGCACCATAAACATTTGGTTACGCAGATTTTCCACCTGTTGCCACGCCCACTGATTATCCTGATGCTGCTCGTACCAACGCTGCCATTTTTCGGTTTGCCGTGGGCTTGTTTGATCGCTGCTCAGTACTGCATACCAGTGTGATGCTGATTTTAGGGCCTGGAGACGAGAATTGGTCAACATGGTATTCATATCAGAATCCATGCTCCAGGCGAAACAGTAAGCAATGCTCGGTGGCTTTGGCCATATATTTTTTCACGGAACTGACAGACACATTAAGACGTGAAGCGATGTCGCTGTAGGTCAGACTTTCAAGCTGAGACAGTAAAAAGGTTTGGCGCATTTTGCTGCTCAGGCCATCGATCATCTGGTCGATTTGTTGGAGCGTTTCAAGTTGACACTGGCGAATTTCTGGCGAGGGTATAAGCTCCTCAGGCTGTTGCGCAAGCAGTTCCAGATAGGCTTTTTCCAGAGCGTTGCGGCGAAATAGATCGATCATCACCCTTTTGGCGATAGTGCAGAGGAAGGATTTTGGGTCGCGAATTGTCTGTAGCGAGTCATTAGTTATCACGCGGAGGAAGGTATCCTGCGCTACGTCGTCGGCCTCAAAGGACGATTGCAGTTTGCGCGTGAGCCAGTTTTTCAGCCAGCCGTGATGCGCGCCGTAAAACGATTCAAGCGTCAGCTCAGCGGAAACAACAATGTAGTCAGACATAGCTTTATAATATCAAAAGTTAATAATCACGGTATCATCTTAATGTGAGAATGGTAATCATTACAATTATTCTTGAAGGTTTTTATTTCATGTTAACGTGGTGTCGAGTAAGTGTGGTCGCGAGACTTGTCGCGGTTTCTTAAGATGTTGGAGTGTAAACACTGTTTACGTGATGCTGAAAATTGCTGCTCTTAAGCAAAGCTGACGTTAAATAAGTTGCTTCTCAGTAGGGCGGTGGTGATAAGGGCAAACCGAAACATATCCGCAAGTCGTTATCACCACTGATGTTTTTACTGTAATTCTTGACGAACCAATTCAATTACCTGTTTGATTTCGTTGCTGTTTAGCTTACCTTCTTTGGCAAACTTCGCGACGCCGTTTTTATCCAGGACAATAATGGCAGAATTTTTGGGTTCCAACTGCCAGGTTTTCTTGACTACACCATTGCTGTCAGCAATAAACTGCGACCAAGGAAACTCTTTTTTACTGTCTTCAATACTGCTGCGGACAAATGGTCCAGTACCAAATATGGCATCACTAACATTGATGATGGTGGTTGTTTGGTATTTTTCTTTTGAAAAATCAGCACGTTTTATTTCTTCTATCAGCGGAGCATTCAGTTCTTTTGCTGCACTACGACCTGCAATATGTTGTATGACTCTCACTTTTCCGATCAGTTTTCCACTATCCCAATTTTGGTAGCTAAACTTATTATTGTTGAGTAACAACTCACCTTTATCAGAAACACTGGCCGCAGGAACCTTTTGTTCCAGGTTAATGTTGTGAGCGAATGCCAGAGCAGGAGAACAAAGTAGCGCAGCATATAACATAAAATTCTTGATCATAATTTTTCCTTTGTAAGTGAATGTGACGATGCACGGGTCTTTAGCATAGCGGTTATCAGTTGATTTATCTCTTTAAAGAAGATCAATTTTTTAACATTAAATAAGAGATAAATTTACATAATTATGCATATCTAGATATCTGTCATTTTATGTAAAGTTAGTACATAAAACTGAAAATGGGGGGAACAAAATCCGATAAATTAAGTCTACTATTCTACATAACGGTGTGGTGCATGGAGCTGGTTCACCAAACGTAACCGTAAGAAGCATAGGAGGAAAAAAGCAGAGATGAAAATTTTTCACCGATATAACCCACTGAAAATTGCTCTCTACGTTAAAACTTTATTCCGTGGACGTTTATACATTAAAGATATGGGGGCTTTTGAATTCGACTGCGGCAAAATTTTACCGCCGAAGGTGAGAGACAAACGCCATTTTAGTGTGATGAGTGAAGTTAATCAGCAGGTGCTACGTTTGCAGGCTGAAATAGGATAGATAACGAGAATAGCCGCGAGCAGCATACTGAATAATCTGCGCCACAATAAGTGGCGCTTAACACAGAATATTAAACGGCCTCAGTTTAGGAATAGGCCGTTTTTATTTATCATCATTGATGGTTGGATTGTGAGCCGAAGCCGTGGTGGGGGTGTCAGTGATTTTTGTGACTAATAGCTGATCGATTTTGTAGTTATCAATATCGACAACTTCGAACTTATAACCAGCAAACTTGACTGAATCAGTACGTTTTGGAATTTTCCGCAACCGGAACATCATAAAGCCTGCAATGGTTTCGTAGTTACTGGAATCAGGAAAATCATCAATATCCAGTACCCGCTGTACATCATCAATCGGTGTTCCGCCTTCAACCAGCCATGAATTTTCGTCCCGGACAACAATCTGTTCTTCTTGCCCCTGACCAACCAAATCACCCATCAGGGTAGTCATCACATCATTGAGGGTAATCACCCCCATGACCAGCGCATATTCATTCAGGATAATAGCGAAATCTTCACCGGCAGCTTTAAAACTTTCCAGGGCATCTGAAAGCGTTAAGGTATCTGGAATGATCAGCGCGTTGCGGATCTGGACACCTTTATTGAAGTTCAGGCTCTGACCACTCAGGACTTGGTTAAGCAGGTCTTTGGAATCTACATAACCGATAACATGATCAATATCTCCGTCACATATCAGATACTTGGAGTGTGGTTGGGTGGAGACCTGTTGTTTGATACTTTCTTCACTTTCATGCTTATCAAAGTAGACGACACTTTCCCGTGAGGTCATGGCAGAAGGAACGGTACGGGATTCGAGTTCGAACACGTTTTCAATCAGCTCATGCTCTTGTTTACGCAGGATACCCGCAACAGCCCCTGCTTCCACAACCGCGAAAATATCATCAGATGTGATGTCTTCATTACGCGCCATCGGAATTTTAAAGATCTTAAAGATAAGATCAGCCAGCCCATTAAATAACCAAACTAATGGGCGGAAAATTGCCAGACAGAAACGCATTGGATTAACGATTTTTACCGCGACAGCTTCTGGTTTGATCATACCGATACGCTTTGGTGTCAGGTCAGCAAGTAAAATAAATAGACTGGTCACAATGATAAATGAACAGATAAAGCCGAATTGTTCTGCCCATTCAGAACTCATAAATTTAATGAAAAAAGCTTTCAGTGAAGGAGAAAATGCCGATTCGCCGACAATACCTGCCAAAATGGCGACTGCGTTCAGGCCGATTTGCACAACGGTAAAAAACATCCCTGGAGATTCTTGTAATTTGAGGACATGAGCTGCGTTGATATTACCTTCGTCTGCCATCAGTTTTAATTTGATTCGCCTTGAGGCGGCGAGAGAGATTTCAGATAACGAAAAAAAGGCGCTGATTGCGCACAGTAAAAGCACCACTAGTAAACTATTTAGCATAAGGTATCCGTGTTTTACCTCCGGTGATAGGGTAGGTTATCGTTGAAAGAACACCGGAGGAAACAATAAAAATCATATAAAATAAAAAGTTGCAATAAATGCTTAGAAAGCTATTGATTAGTGTATTAATTATAACATCAGTTTAGATGAGCCGGCTAGTTTTTGCTCATTTGTGGCAGGCAAATGCCAATACCGCCTAATCCGCAATACCCCTCAGGATTTTTAAACAGATACTGCTGGTGATAGTCTTCAGCAAAATAGAATGGCCCGGCTTCTGTGATCTCGGTTGTAACAGGTCGGTTATCTTCTTGTTGTTGCATGGCTTTTTGGAAGCGTTCACGGCTGGCTAATGCCAGTTCATGTTGCTGAGGTGACACAGTATAAATCGCGGAACGATACTGAGTACCAATATCCCCTCCCTGACGCATTCCTTGAGCCGGGTCGTGGTTTTCCCAGAAAAGTTTTAACAGGTTTTCGTAACTATTCTTTGCCGGATCATAAACAATTCTGACAACCTCGGCGTGACCGGTCAGTCCGCTACAGACTTCTTCATAAGTTGGATTGGGTGTTGTACCACCGCTGTAACCCGCAGAAGTCGTGTAAATATCAGATTGTTGCCAGAACAGCCGTTCTACGCCCCAGAAACATCCCATACCAAAATAGGCAAATTCCATATTGGCTGGAACAGGCTCTATTGTATGATTGGTGACAGTATGGTTAGGTGAAATCTTAAGTGGTTCAGCTCTTCCTGGTAATGTACTTTGAGGATCAATAGATGGGGTTTCACTAGCTGAAGTTGGCACAATTCCCTCCTGTAATTATTAAGTTTTCAGATATTGATAGATTGTATATATTATAAACTTTACTCAAGATTAATTTTATTATAGTCAAATTATTCCAATTAGGTTAGGAGTTCGCGTGTCGAGATACCCCATTTTATGTTTTCTTTGTGTGTCTATCGCAACTCCCATCGTTCATAGTGCTAGTCTTCGTCTGAAAATAGAAGGATTAACAGGCAGTTTAGAAAAAAATGCCCGGGTTCATCTTTCTACCATCAGTACTGACGAAGTTGCGGCAGATGGTCGTTTCCGTTCTCGTGTAGATAAAGCGATTCGTGAAGGTCTGCGTCCCCTTGGTTATTATGAACCCATTATCGAATTTACCTATCAGGAAAATAAACCCCCTGCTCGCTCGGTATTAACAGCAAAAGTCACCGCAGGTGAACCTGTAAGGATTGCCGGTGTTAATGTTGTTTTGGACGGTGGGGCTAAGACAGATGGAGATTATGCCAAACTGGTTAAAAGCAAAAGTCCGAAAAAAGGGACAATTCTTAATCATGGTGAATATGAAAGCTTTAAAGGTTCTCTGACCGGGCTTGCTATTAGAAAAGGTTATTTTGACGCCATCATGAAAAAGAGCCAATTAGGTGTTGCCAAAGAGCGGCATGAGGCATTCTGGGATTTTAATTTTAACAGTGGTGAGCGTTATCACTTTGGTCAGATACATTATCGTGGCTCACAAATTCGTGAAGATTATCTGAGTCACTTGGTGCCGTTCAAAGAAGGGGATTTTTATACCTCGGAACAATTGGCAGAATTCAACCGGCGGCTGGCAGAAACTGGTTGGTTTAATTCAGCGCTTGTGACACCTGATTTTAATGCTGCCAGAAAAAGTGGTAATAAGATTCTCCCTCTTGATGCGGTATTAACACCACGTTCCAAAAACTATGTTGAACTGGGTGGGGGTTATGGAACAGATGTTGGGCCACGGGTAAAAGCTAAGTGGACAAAACCGTGGCTAAATTCTCGTGGACATAGCCTTGGCACGAGTATCAACCTTTCTGCACCTGAACAGGTGATTGATGCTACCTATAAAATGCCGCTGAAAGCGAACCCGCTGGAGCAATATTATGCGTTGCAGACGGGTTATAAACGTAAGGATGTCAACGATACCGTATCAGATACTGCGACGGTGAACCTTTCCCGTAATTGGGATCTTTCAACTGGTTGGCAGTATGGGATCAATATGCGCTGGAGCCTCAGCCACTTTACTCAAGCTAATGTCACGAATACGGCTATGTTGTTGTATCCGGGAGCGAACGTGAGTCGTATCCGCCAACGTGGGGGTACGATGCCTTATTGGGGCGATAGCCAGCGTTATTCCATTGATATTTCTGATACCCTTTGGGGTTCTGATGTGGATTTTCTGGTATTACAGGCGCAAAACGTTTGGATCAGAACTTACTGGGATAACCATCGTTTTGTTGCCCGGGGTAATTTGGGTTGGATAGAAACCAATGAGTTCCAGAAAGTCCCTCCTGATTTACGTTTCTTTGCCGGTGGTGATCGCAGTGTTCGTGGTTACAGGTATCAGAAAATTTCTCCTAAAGACGATAAAGGAAAATTGACCGGTGCATCCATGCTGATCGTGGGTTCACTTGAGTATCAATATAACGTAACGGGTGATTGGTGGAGTGCTGTTTTTGTCGATACCGGTGAAGCAATTAATGATGTTAGAAGGAGCAATTTTAAAACCGGCGCAGGTGTTGGTGTGCGTTGGGCTTCTCCTGTCGGACCCATTAAGTTTGATCTTGCCAGGCCAATAGGGGATTCAGAATCCCGTAATATCCAGTTTTACATCGGGTTAGGATCTGAATTATGAAATGGATTAAGAAGATCAGTATTGCTTTTTTGCTGATTATTACATTGTTGGTTATTGCTGTTGCCGGATTGGTAGGAACGCAATCTGGCCTGCATACTATGATTAACAGTGCCGTCCGTTGGGTACCGGGGCTGGATATTGCCGATGTTAGTGGTGGCTGGCGTGATTTGACCTTGAAAGGTATCAGGTATCAGATGCCCGGTGTTGATGTTAATGTGAATCAACTCCACCTTTCGCTGCGTCTTTCCTGTCTGAAAAATAGTCAGTTATGTATTAATGCATTGACGACAGAAGGCGTAAAAGTCGCGATTAACACTAAACAATTGCCACCTGCGGGGGAGCCGTCGCCAGAATCAGAGCCTCTGACTGAACTGAAAACGCCGTATCCGATTTCACTTAATTTGCTATCCATTAAAAATGCCGCAGTCACCGTAGATGATAAGGTATTTGCCCTTGATGAATTCAGGACCGCAGCTGAGTGGCAGCAAAAGGCATTAATTCTTAAGCCAACAAAAATCACTGGATTGCTGGTGGGATTGCCAAAAACAACTCCTGAGCAATTGAAAACAGCGAAAGCAAAGCGGGAAGTTGAGCCGGAAAAGTCGTTGGGAGAAATCCTCAAGACATTGTTCTCTCAGCCGCTATTGGCAACGTTACCGGAAGTGCCTATTCCACTGGATATTACTGTCGAAGAGATCAGTGGGAAGCAATTACGGCTAACCGGTGATACCAATATCATAATCAATGACTTATTACTGCAACTGAGTAATCAGGGGCAGCAGATTCAGCTTGATAAATTGAATGTAAAGGCACCGGAAGGTTCTTTAGCCGTTCATGGTTCCGCGACGTTGGCACAGCAATGGCCGGTAAAGCTGTCAATAAAAGGTGAGATAGATCAGCAAGAGATTCAAGGGCAAAAAGTTGACTTGAAGCTTAATGGAGCCTTGCTGGAGCAACTCAACTTAATTCTGAATTTGTCTGGCCCTGTCAGAGCTAAAATTGATGCCCAGGCGGAATTGGCTAAGACAGGTTTGCCAGTGCGTATGACGCTTGAGAGCCAGCAACTGAGCTGGCCTTTGACGGGGGAGCCTGAATATCAGCTTGATAACGTAAAAATGCGCTTGAATGGTAAAGCGAGTGGTTATGATTTGTCATTGCGTTCGGGCATTAAAGGTAATGAAATTCCACCGGCATTATTGGTGCTGGATGCTAAAGGTAATGAAGAACGCTTTAAGTTGACCCGCTTGCGCTTGTCTGCTTTGCAGGGAAGGACTGAACTGGTCGGTGTGGCAGATTGGAGTAAGGCGGTAAGTTGGAATGCGGTGTTGACACTCTCTGGAATCAATACTGTTAAACAGTGGCCGGAATGGCCAGCTGAAATAGAGGGGAAAATAGTGACTCGTGGCAGTTTGCACGGTGGTAGCTGGCAGCTCCGAATCCCGGAAATCACGCTTGATGGTAATGTAAAACAGAACTTGATAAAAGCGAGGGGTAAGATTTCGGGTAATGCAGCTGGTCAGTGGAATATTCCTCAATTTGAGCTGGCTTTGGGGCGTAATAAAATCAATCTCCAGGGACAGTTGTTCAAACAGTGGCAACTTGATGGCGATATCAGAGCACCGAGGTTGGATGGCTTATTACCGGGGCTTGGCGGTGTCGTTAATGGGACGTTGAAACTGCGTGGTAATATGCAAGCGCCTCAAATTCTGGCTGATCTGAATGCTAATGGGTTGAAATGGCAGGATTTGCGCATTGATAGTGTTAATGTGAAGGGAGATGTACGTTCTGCTGCGCAGATCCAGGGCGATCTGGCTATCAAAGTCGGCCAGTTGAAACAGGCTGATTTAATCGTTCGTAGTTTGACGCTGAATGCTAAGGGCAATGAAAAACAACATAATTTGCAACTGAAGGTCGATGGTGAGCCGGTTGCCGGTCAACTTGCGCTTAATGGTAGTTTTGATCGCAAGCAACAACGATGGAAAGGCAGTATTAATAATACCCGTTTTGATACGCCGGTTGGCGAATGGCGTTTAACCAAAGCTATTACTATTGATTATCTCAATCAGCAGCAGAAAGTCACTGTGGGTACTCATTGTTGGTTGAATCCACATGCACAGCTCTGTGTACCGAAACCCATTGAAGCGGGTGCCAGCGGTAGTGCATCTATTGTTCTTGATCGTTTTGATCTTGCTATGATTCAACCATTACTGGGGCCTGAAACACATTTGAAAGGTGTATTCAGTGGTAATGCTGATGTTAAATGGAGTGCTGGAGGTGGATTGACTCAGGCCAACGTTAATTTGCGTGGTGATGCGGTGCAGGTTAAGCAAGTGATTGATGGCATCGCATTACCTGTAGATTTTCAAACCCTGACACTCAATGCAGGCTTGAAGAATGGAGCCGCAGAGCTGAATTGGCTGTTTAAAATTATGGGAAATGGTCAGTTTAACGGTGCGGTACAGGTTGCTGATCTTGAAGGGCCTCGCAAACTATCAGGCAATATCGGTATTCAGGATATTTCACTGGCGTTGATCGAACCGATTCTTGGAAAAGGTGATAAGGCAGAAGGTCATTTGAACGCTAACCTGCGTCTGGGCGGAAATGCTAAAAATCCATTACTGTTTGGTCGGTTGAGCCTGAGCGCACTGCAAGCTTCGGGTCATTGGATTCCATTTGATATTACTCAAGGGCAACTTGGTGTAAATTTTGATGGAATACGTTCCGATCTTGATGGTGTTATCAAAACCCCGAAGGGGCAACTTAACCTGAATGGTGATGCTGACTGGCGTAATTTGGATGCGTGGCATACAAGAATTGCCGCTAACGGTGATAAGTTGAGGGTAACTTTTCCACCAATGGTGAAAATTGATGTCAGCCCTGCTCTGGTGTTTGAGGCTTCTCCCCAGTTACTGAAATTGGATGGTAACGTTGATATTCCCTGGGCGCGTATTACAGTTAAAGAACTACCTGAATCGGCTGTTGAGGCTTCATCGGATGAGATTATATTGGGTGAGAATCTTCAGCCGTTAGAAGTGAAAAAAGCGTCAATCCCGATTCAAAGTAATTTGACGATTCATATAGGCGATGATGTTCGACTCAGTGCATTTGGCCTCAAAGCGAAACTTAGAGGTGTTCTGAAAGCTGTTCAGGGTGAGCAAGGCCTGGGTTTGAATGGTCAAGTTGATATTCTCGATGGCCGTTTCCATGCTTATGGACAGGATCTGATTGTCCGTAAAGGGATGATTGTGTTTTCAGGTCCACCGGATCAACCATTGCTTAATATTGAGGCTATCCGGAATCCGGAATCAACTGATGGTCGTGTTATTGCTGGGGTGAGAGTTACCGGTTTGGCGGATCAGCCAAAAGTGGAAATTTTCTCAGAACCTGCTAAATCACAACAAGAAGCGCTTTCTTACTTGTTGCGTGGTGAAGGGTTGGAGAGCAGTGGCTCAGACAATTCCCAGATGACGGCAATGTTGATAGGTTTGGGGGTTGCGCAGAGTGGTCAGTTGGTAGGTAAAATCGGTGAAATATTTGGTGTTTCCGATTTAGCGCTGGATACTCAAGGGGTTGGTGATAAATCACAAGTAGTTGTTAGCGGAAAGATCACAAAAGATCTGCAAGTTAAGTATGGTGTTGGTATATTTGATTCACTGGCAACATTAACTTTACGCTATAGGTTAATGCCTAGATTGTATCTGGAAGCAGTGTCTGGTATTGATCAGACATTGGATTTGCTCTATCAGTTTGAGTTTTAAAAATGCGAATTATTGTTTATGGCAGCTTACGGCGCAAACAGGGCAATCATCACTGGATGACCGATGCTCAATGGTTAGGGGATCATAAGCTGGAAGGCTATGAGCTGTATGACCTTGGGTATTATCCTGCGGTAATCCGTGGTGACGGGAGTATTGAATGTGAGGTATATCGCATCAACTCAACTATCCTGACAGAATTAGACGATTTGAAAGATAATTCTCGGGAGTATGTAAGGGAGTTGATTCAAACACCGTATGGTAGTGCATGGATATATCTTTATCAGTTTCCGGTAACCAGTTTACGGCGGATAAAAAGCGGTGACTGGTTAAAGCGCCACGCAGAAGAGTAAATAAAAATCCCTTTTTATCATGATAAAAAGGGATTATGACATTAAAAAACCTCTGCCGGTGATGGTCCACAGAGGTTTTTTAATTATGCACATAAAGATGGATTATTTCTTAGCAGCACGTTCGAAAGAGGAGACAATTTCTGCTTTAGCCGCTTCGGCATTATCCCAACCATCAACTTTAACCCACTTACCTTTTTCCAGATCTTTGTAGTGCTCAAAGAAGTGAGTGATCTGAGCGCGCAGCAATTCTGGCAGATCGTTCACATCTTTAATGTGATCATATTCTTTGGTCAATTTGCTGTGCGGAACTGCAACCAGTTTGGCATCTTCACCTGATTCATCAGTCATTTTCAGAACGCCAACCGGACGGCAGCGGATCACAGCACCTGGTTGCAATGGGTATGGCGTTGGAACCAGAACATCAACCGGGTCACCATCCAAAGACAGAGTATTGTTGATGTAACCATAGTTGCATGGATAGAACATTGCGGTAGACATAAAACGGTCTACAAACAGCGCACCGGATTCTTTATCAACTTCATATTTGATTGGATCTGCGTTCGCAGGGATTTCGATAATGACGTAGATGTCTTCTGGCAGGTCTTTCCCTGCCGGTACTGAGTTCAGGCTCATGAACGTTTCCTTTGTTTCAAACCAAAATGGAGTGGGGGGTATTATAGCCAGAATGATGATGAAATCTCACTATCTCTATAACCTTAATCTGTAAAAATCTTCAAAATAAGAAAGGTGAGGGGAGCTCGTAGTAGATTGCTGACCGGTTGATTGTTTTTTAATCAATTTCTTGCCAGCAATCTAATTCCCTATCTTTCGATAGGGAATTTGTGTAGAAAAGATAGGAGTTATAGCTAAGGGGAATAACTGTTTTATGGAAGGATATTATCAGGTTTTTGGTAGCCATCTGATTATCACGAATTCGGTTATAATTACTAATTCCAGTAAAGTGAACAGCACATTATATTACCGAATAATGAATATATTATGGCAGTAATAATCTCCAAAATAATATTATTGCTCGTGGGGTAAAGATTTCCAATTAACTATTATCACTCATTGAAATTAATTGTGCTGGTTGTAACATTTAACGTCTGTGCTGCATTTGAAAAATTCTTGCAATCTATCATTTGTATAAAAACCTCAAGGTCATCAAGGTTCTTCATTCTATATTTTCCTTTTTGGAAAAATTTTTTTCCAATAAATCGCTTTTCATATCATTTAGCTTCGTATTAAATAACAACCTGGTTCAGAAGTAAAAAAAATTTTATACGAGATCATGTAAGTAATAGTCTGAGTTATCTCAGTAGTATCATTTTAATATTTATAATCAATTATTCGGGATCTGACAATGAAGAAAATTTCTGTAATTTTAGGCACTCGTCCGGAAGCTATTAAATATGGACCGGTAATAAATGCATTGAAAAAAGATTTTCGTTTTAAAGTTATTGTGATTTCCACTGGTCAACACAAGGAAATGTTGGATGACGCTCTTGCTGTGTTTGATATCCGACCGGATTATAACTTGCAAGTGATGCAGCTTGGACAAACGTTGGCACAGATCACCTCCCGTATTACTGATGGTTTGGCGAAACTCCTGCCGAAAATATCCCCTGATGCTATTACTGTGCATGGAGATACTGGTACGACGTTGGCAGCTGCATTGTCCGGTTTCCATCATCATATCCCCAGTGATCCACATTGAAGCAGGGCTACGTAGCGGAAACATCAGTTCTCCTTTCCCCGAGGAAGGTAATAGGAAATTGGTAGCACAAATCGCCTCTTTGCATTTAGCACCAACACCTGGTAACGCAGCTAACCTAATCCGTGGAGGTATCAAGGAAGACCGTATTGTTATTACCGGTAATACAGTAATCGATGCATTGTATTGGGCAATTAAGAGAGAACAGTCTTGCCGACATGCTATCTTTGAAGATTTGCAACATGATACACGAAAGATTATTTTGGCTTCTGTTCATCGTCGTGAAGCATGGGAAAAAATTCCTGAAATTGCTAATGCAATTAAACAAATCGCCGCACGGCAAGCTGTACGGATTATAATTCCAATGCATAAAAATCCTGTTGTTTGTCAAACTCTTCAAAATATTCTGGCTAATATGATAAACGTTGATTTGATCGAACCGTTAAATTATCTGGATTTCTGTCAGTTGATGAGTCGTGCGGATATTATTCTTTCCGATAGTAGTGGAGCAGAAGAGGAAGGCCCAACACTTGGCAAACCTACATTGATATTGCGTTCATTGACCGAGAGGCCAGAAGCCATACATACTGGTTCAGCAATTTTGGTTGGTAATTCTGGTGATCTGATTATTCGACGCGTCAATCATATCTTGGATAATCTTGATGTGTTCAAAAGCGCTAATATTCAGACTAAACATTATGGAGATGGTCAAGCGACACAACGTGTTATTGGTGCTATTGCTAATTACTTCGGTCTTGGCCCAGCAGTTCAACCTTTTTATCACGGCTGTGAAATGGGACTAAATAGAATTTCATAATACCGATACAGTTGGTCTATTCGATTGATATCTGAAAAGGGCCACTCTGACGTCTGATGAACTGCTTTGTACTATGCATACCACAACCCTTGTTGTGTAAGGCGTTGGCAAGGTGTATCACTATTTTGAAAAGTTATTTAGATATATTTTCAGAGGGATTTTTAATCCTTTTGATTTGTCCAAATTTTGGACTAAAGGTATCTAACGGACTAGACTGGATAACGGAAAAACACTTGTGAAATAAATTCATAGGATTGGTATGGATATTAATCGCTTTAGAGAGTTAGAAGTATTCATATGTGTTGTTGAAAATGGCAGCTTTTCTGCGGCAGCTAGAACTTGTGGGATGACACCTTCAGCTATTAGTAAGTTGATATCTCGTTTGGAGTCGCGGCTTGGTTCTCGTTTGTTTAATCGTTCAACCCGGCAGTTGCAATTTACACTAGAAGGGCAGTTGTTTTATGAGCGTGGGGTAGGGATTCTTGCTGAACTGAACGAAGCTGAACGTAGTGTCAGTGAGTGTCATGTACCTCGGGGTCGTTTACGTGTGAATGCTAACGTCACGTTTGGCCATCATTTTCTCTTACCGTTGATCCCTATTTTTTCATCGCTATACCCTGATATTACACTTGATATTGTATTGACTGATACTGTGGTAGATATTCTTGGGCAGCGCTCAGATATCGCAGTGAGAGCCGGTCCACTTAAGGATTCAAGCCTAATAGCACGTAAACTTGGGCAGGCTAAAATGGTTATTGTTGGCTCTCCCCTTTATTTACAGAAAAGAGGAATACCACAACACCCTGATGATTTGGGAAACCATAATTTGCTAAGTGCAAACTATATGCGTTCGATCAATGGCTGGCCGTTTGTTGTTGATGGAGTACGCCGTCAAATAAGCACGAAAGGGACAATTCAGGCCAGTGATGGTGAGGCACTTCGTTATCTGGCCATTGAACACGGCGGATTAGCTCGGTTGGCAAAATTCAGAGTGAAGGATGATATTAATCGCAACAAATTATGCACAGTGTTGGATGAGTTTAACATGGATGATATGGAAGACATTCATGCTGTTTTTGTCGGGCATGGTGGTTATATGCCTTTACGTGTACGTGCTTTTTTAGACTTCCTTGTCGATAATGTCAATATTGATAGTAAATGAATACTTCATGGTTAGCTGTTTTCTAATTCTCGCGAGAAGAGCTACCGAAGAAAAACTCTCGTTTGGGTTTTGTAAGTAGAAGTTCCTTTTCAAGATACTGGCATAGGATTAAGAGGCGGAATACCACCTCTTAATTCGTCATTAATCGATGAAATTACTCATCCGGAAATTCAGCCATAAAACTTTCGGCTTTCTCTACCATTGATTTACTACCAACAAAGAAAGGCACGCGCTGATGCAGTTTGGATGGGATGATATCCAGAATGCGGTTGGCACCATCACTGGCTTTACCGCCGGCTTGTTCGGCCAAGAATGCCATTGGGTTACATTCATACAGCAAGCGCAATTTTCCTGATGGATGGCTGGCGGTGCTTGGGTAAATGTAGATTCCGCCTTTCAGCAGGTTGCGGTGGAAATCAGCAACCAACGAGCCGATATAACGTGTGGTGTAAGGACGCTGAGTCTCCTCATCCTGTTCCTGGCAATATTTAATGTATTTCTTCACTCCCATAGGGAATTTGATGTAATTCCCTTCGTTGATGGAATACATATTGCCTTTAGGGGGAAACTGGACTTTCTCATGAGAAAGACAGAATACGCCGAGTGAAGGATCATAAGTAAAGGCATGTACACCACAGCCAGTGGTATAAACCAACATAGTTGAAGAACCGTAGACAACATATCCGGCTGCGACTTGGCGGTTACCCGGTTGCAGGAAATCTTCTTCAGTGACGGGTTTGCCGATAGGTGTAATACGACGGTAGATAGAGAAGATAGTACCAACGGAAACGTTTACATCAATATTTGAAGAACCATCTAATGGGTCCATCAAAACAACATATTTTGCATTTTCAGCGCGGTCGCCTTCGAAAATAACGATGTCGTCTTCTTCCTCGGAAGCGATACCGGCAACTTCACCGCGTGCTTTCAATGCTGCTTTGAGTTTTTCATTAGCATACAGGTCCAGTTTCATCTGAACTTCGCCTTGGATATTGGACGCACCGCTGGTCCCTAAAATATCCACTAAACCGGCTTTGTTGATATCACGGTGAATGATTTTTGCTCCGAGCTTAATAGCGGAAAGCAATGCGGTGAGCTCACCCGTGGCATGAGAAAAATCTTGCTGCTTTTCGACGATGAATTCGCCTAATGTTTTCATGACGAAAGTCCTGAATGTGATTTGATAGTGGTTTTAGAATGTCCATTGCACTCTTACGCGGGCAGTTTAGCCAAAGAAAGGGATGATTCATAGGCTATTCCATTTCTTATCTTGCTTTTGATGGTTAGAATAGTGGCTAACTTCATGCTATGGAATGGGAAATCAATGCGTATTCATATTCTTGGTATCTGCGGTACTTTTATGGGTGGACTGGCAATTTTGGCACGTTCTCTCGGCCATGAGGTAACCGGCTCAGATACCAATGTTTATCCACCAATGAGTACCTTACTAGAAAAACATGGGATTAGCCTGATTCAGGGATATGATCCGGCACAATTGGATTCTGTGCCAGATATGGTCATCATCGGTAATGTCATGAGCCGTGGAAATCCTTGTGTAGAGGCTGTGCTGGAGCGTGGGCTCCCTTATACCTCTGGTCCTCAATGGCTGCATGATTATGTCTTGCCGGAGCGTTGGGTTCTGGCGGTTGCAGGGACGCATGGCAAAACAACAACCGCCGGCATGTTGGCTTGGATTCTGGAAGCTTGTGGCTATAAACCGGGTTTCTTGATCGGTGGTGTTCCTGGAAATTTTGAAACATCAGCTCAGATCGGAGAAAGCCCGTTTTTCGTGATAGAAGCCGATGAATATGATAGTGCTTTCTTTGATAAACGATCCAAGTTTGTGCATTACAGCCCACGTACGCTGGTTATGAATAATCTGGAATTTGATCATGGGGATATTTTTGGCGATCTGGCAGCTATTCAGAGACAGTTCCATCATCTTGTCAGGATCATTCCGGCTAGTGGCAAGATCTTTGTTCCGGATAACGATATTAACCTGAAGCATGTCTTGTCTATGGGTTGCTGGAGTGAATTGGAACTGGTGGGTGAAACTGGCCGCTGGCAGGCAAAAAAAATAAGTACAGACAGCAGTGATTATCGGGTGTCTTATGGTGGTGAAATTGTTGGAGAGGTGAACTGGTCACTGGTTGGTGAACATAATATGCGTAATGGGCTGATTGCGATCGCAGCTGCACATCATGTTGGCGTCCAGCCAGCCGATGCCTGCCGTGCTTTGAGTGATTTTATTAATGCTCGTCGTCGCCTTGAACTACGTGGTGAGCAGAATGGCATCACCGTTTATGATGATTTTGCGCATCACCCGACAGCAATTCTGGCAACATTGGAAGCTCTGCGCAGTAAGGTTGGCGGAACTGCCCGTATTATTACTGTGTTGGAACCGCGTTCAAATACTATGAGAATGGGCGTTAGTAAGAATGAGATCGCGCCAGCTTTGGGGCGTGCTGACAAAGTGTTCTTATTCCAGCCGGCTAATATTAAATGGCATGTATCAGAAATTGCAGATCGCTGTGTTCAGCCTGCGCATTGGAGTGCTGATATCGATTCACTGGTACATATGATTGTTGATAAGGCACAAAAGGGCGATCATATTTTGGTTATGAGTAATGGTGGGTTTGGTGGTATGCATGAAAAATTATTGTCTGAGCTGAATAAAAAAACTTATCAGTCCTGAGGATGGCGGCAGGAAAAATGAATCGCGCCATGCTGGCGCGATTCATTTAAAGTTCTTGTTCGAACAATTCAAGAATTTTTTCACGTAGCTGTTCTGCTGTGAAACCTCTGGCAAGTGTGATGAAGATGGTGTCGTCACCCGCGATACTGCCAAGTATGCCTTCTGCTTTACCAAGGGAGTCCAACAGGCGAGCAATAAGCTGAGCAGCACCAGGGCTTGTACGAATTACAACAATTGAATGGTTGTGATCAACATCCAGTACAAGGTTTTTTAGTGGACTAGTGGCAGTAGGGACGCCAAGCTCAGCAGGAAGGCAGTAGACCATTTCCATTTTGGCATTACGGGTGCGAACAGCACCAAATTTAGTCAGCATTCTGGAGACCTTGGATTGATTAATATTCTCAAAACCTTCTTCCAGCAAGGCGGTGACGATTTCTCCTTGAGAGCTAAATTTTTCTTCTTTCAGTAACGCCTTGAAAGCTTTTACTAACTCTTCCTGTTTAGAGGGAGTACGCATATTTCACCATATTCAATCAGCTATGAAGATTATATTATGCATATAAATGAATTTTTATGCAATAAAAATGATTTTATCACCATTTTAAAAGCATGAATTAGTCTTATGCTATATAGAAATTCACAAAATATGAATATGAGAATTTGCTTTTTTGGGCTGGTTATCATGTAATTATATTGTTAATCAAATGATGTTGTTTGGTGTTGTTGTTAGGTGTAAGGTATTTAGCGGGTTGTTTTATAAAATCATAAGGTAATTATCAAAATAGTGCCCATTATCTCATTAACAGATAAGCATTTTGCCTAGAATACGGCGACTTTTGCGTCCCACTATTAGAGCGTAAGTCCACAATTTGGCTGTTAACAGATTGTTTTCAAGAACGTAGTAATCTATGGTTTATAACCAGATGAATTCACAGCATTTTAAAGTATAAACGATTTAAGGAGTATCAGGATGAAAGTTGCAGTTCTCGGTGCAGCCGGTGGTATTGGTCAGGCGCTTGCTCTTCTACTAAAAACCCAGCTTCCTTCAGGTTCAGAACTCTCTTTATATGATATCGCTCCAGTGACACCTGGGGTGGCTGCTGATTTGAGCCACATCCCAACGGATGTGAGAATTAAGGGCTTTGCTGGTGAAGATGCAACGCCAGCGTTGGAAGGAGCGGACGTTGTATTGATTTCTGCGGGTGTTGCCCGTAAACCAGGTATGGATCGTTCAGATCTGTTTAATGTTAACGCGGGTATCGTTCGTAACCTGGTAGAACAAGTGGCTAAAACGTGTCCGAAGGCACTGATTGGGATTATTACTAACCCAGTCAACACAACTGTAGCTATTGCGGCCGAAGTGCTGAAAAAAGCGGGTGTATATGATAAAAACCGCCTGTTTGGTGTAACAACCCTGGATATTATCCGCTCCAATACTTTTGTTGCTGAATTGAAAGGTAAAAAACCGCAGGAAATCGAAGTGCCGGTTATCGGTGGTCACTCTGGTGTGACTATCCTGCCTCTGTTGTCCCAAATCCCTGATGTGAGTTTTACTGATGAAGAGTTAGCTGCCTTAACTAAACGTATTCAGAATGCAGGTACTGAAGTCGTTGAAGCTAAAGCTGGTGGTGGATCTGCAACTCTGTCTATGGGACAAGCTGCGGCTCGTCTGGGCCTTTCTTTGGTCCGTGGTTTACAAGGTGAAAGCAATGTTGTGGAATGTGCCTATGTTGAAGGTGATGGCAAATATGCGCGTTTTTTCGCTCAACCGATTCGTTTGGGTAAAAATGGCGTAGAAGAGCGTCTGGATATCGGCAAGTTGAGTGATTTTGAACAGAAATCATTGGAAGGCATGTTGGACGTATTGAGAAAAGATATAGAATTAGGTGAAAAATTCATTAATAACTAATTGGTATATTTTATAAATATAAAATATATACTTATGAAACAATAAAAACCGCTGGTATAACGAATTACCGGCGGTTTTTATTTAATGAAAATAATTCGTTAGCTAATTATTTATTTGTTCGCGTACTTTCCTTTCTAATAATTCTCCAGTATTTGGATCAAAATAACGACTAGGCCAAATCTCTGAAGGGTGTATTTCCAGATAATTCGCAATTATCCATTCTCCCTTTGGCCATGGGCGAGACAGTGCATTAGCGAGTGTAGATGAGCTCAGTCCCGCTTTGCGTGATACCTCAGCTAAGGTTGTTCCCCGCTTGCGTAAAGCTGCAATTATGTCGGCTGGATGCCAATCAGATTTCCTTGAAATCATTTTTAATCCTTTTTTTGTTAAATTTGATGCTATGTTAGTGGTATAAATAACAGGTCTGCATGAGAGCAATAACGAACTGAAACCTGTTATTGAGAAATAAAATAGCATTATTTTTCTAAAAATATTTCCAAATTTTTTCTTAAAAACTTCTTTTTTGAACTTGGTTACAAAAATAGAGAAACGTGATGAAAAAAGAGTGGTTTTCGGCCAAGGAATTGGTTGGCGTGGGTGAGTTACCTGGATCACCACAAGGGGTTAATGCCAGAGCAAAACGTGAGGAGTGGTTATGTCAGAAAAAGCAAGGGGTACAAGGCAAAGCAGTCGAATATCACTATTCCTGTTTTCCAGAGACGACCATTGCAGCGCTGGAGCTTCATGAATCATCTTCTGAGTATCAGGTGCAGAAACAAGATCCTTTATCGATTTGGGTTGGAGCTTTCCACCAGTTGTCAGAATCTGAGAAACAGGCTGTGACAGCCATGATTTTACGAGACGGTATCAGAAGTTTTTTGGAAAATATTTCTGTTATTTGACTCTTTTTTGGAAATTAAAAATGCCAATTAACTTGGCTTCTTCTTCATTATCCCGGTGCAAAGTGAGAAGAAAAGTATGAAAAAAGAATGGTACTCAGCTAAAGAGCTGGTTGGTATTGCCGGACTTCCTTCTTCGCCACAGGGAATAAATCTGATGGCAAGGCGGGAAGAATGGGAATATAGACGTAAACTGGGTGTTCAGGGCAAGGCTCTTGAATACCATATAAACAGTTTGCCTGAAGATGTACTTAATATGTTATCCGTAGGGGAAAACACGGTTGATTACGCGAACAAACGGCAGGACCCATTCTTAATCTGGGTTGAAGCTTACTATCAACTGACTAAAGTTGAGCGGGAAAAAATTGTGAAATTCATTCTTCGGGAAGGGTTGGCAAAACTTATTGGTTATATTGATGTTGGTGTTGAAGACGTAGAGAAAAACCTGGAGGCAGATTAACCCCAGGTTTTGCTGCTATTAATTAAGAGATACGTTGTACGGCGATATGTGCTAACCCCACAAGTGCTTGCTTGTATGGGGAGCTTCCCAGCACCTGTAAAGCAGCAATGGCTTTATCTGCTTCTTCTTCTGCTCGCTTACGGGTATATTCCAGCGAGCCGCACTGTTTCATTGTTGTCAGTACGGTTTCGAGTAAATGGCGGCCATTACCTTTTTCAATTGCTTCACGGATAAGTGCTGATTGTTCTGGACTACCATGATTCATAGCGTGCAGCAGTGGTAATGTTGGTTTACCTTCATTGAGGTCATCACCGGTGTTTTTGCCCAGAGTGTCGCTATCAGCATCATAGTCCAGCAAATCATCAATTAGCTGGAATGCAGTGCCTAAATAACGTCCGTAATCTTGTAAAGCAGCTTCTTGTTCTTGTGTCGCGTTGGAAAGAATCGCAGAAGAGTGGGCGGCGACTTCAAACAGCCGTGCTGTTTTACTGTAAATCACACGCATATAATCGTCTTCAGAGATATCTGGGTCATTGCAGTTCATTAACTGTAAAACCTCGCCTTCAGCGATAACATTAGTTGCTTCTGACATCAGTTTAAGAACCTGCATAGAGTTAAGTGTAGTCATCATCTGAAACGATCGGGTGTATATAAAATCACCAACCAGTACACTGGCTGCATTACCAAAAGTGGCATTGGCGGTGGCTTTGCCACGTCGCATATCCGATTCATCCACAACATCATCATGTAGCAAGGTCGCTGTGTGGATAAATTCAATTAAAGCAGCAACAGTAATATGCTTATCACCCTGACAACCTAATGCTCTGCCAGCGAGAATGGCAATGATTGGGCGGATGCGTTTTCCACCGCCACTGATTATGTAGTAGCCCAGTTGATTTATAAGAGTAACGTCAGAATTCAACTGACTAAGAATGGCTTCATTTACCGCTGCCATATCATCAGCGGTTAGCTTGATAATAGATTCTAAATTCATGTTTTTTCGGCTATAGGTTCTAATGCAGAGCAGTGTTCATATTAACATTATAATAGTTATCGCTGTGTCTTGATTGTACTCGAAAAACAGTTCAAATAAATGACAATTCAGAAACTATGTTTTTTTATCATCTGCTCTAATTCTGCTCTTGTCTTCTTAGGCTTTTTTGCGTAGAATTCGCGCCCTATTATGAATATTTATAGCGCGCTCTGGAATGATATTTAGGGGGCGTGCGGAAAGCGGAGTTTATATGTACGCGGTTTTCCAAAGTGGTGGTAAACAACACCGAGTCAGCGAAGGTCAAACAATTCGCCTGGAAAAGCTGGACATCGCAACAGGTGAAACTGTTGAGTTTGACCAGGTTCTGATGGTCGCTAATGGTGATGACATCAAAATCGGCGCTCCTGTAGTTGAAGGCGTTAAAGTCAAAGCTGAAGTGGTTGCTCATGGTCGCGGCGAGAAAATTAAAATCGTTAAGTTTCGTCGTCGTAAACACAGCCGTAAGCAGCAAGGCCACCGTCAGTGGTTCACTGATGTTAAAATCACTGGCATCGCTTAAGATTTAGGAGAGCAGATTAATGGCACACAAAAAGGCTGGCGGCTCAACTCGTAATGGCCGCGATTCTGAAAGTAAACGTCTGGGTGTAAAACGTTTTGGTGGCGAGTCTGTATTAGCAGGCAGCATCATTGTCCGTCAACGTGGTACTAAATTCCACGCTGGCAGCAACGTTGGTTGTGGTCGTGACCACACCCTGTTCGCATTAGCTGACGGGAAAGTTAAGTTCGAAGTTAAAGGCCCGAAAAACCGCAAATTTATCAGCATCGAAGCTGAATAAGTTTTTCGAGTTACAAACCGAATCAGAAGCCCCGCAATGTGTTGCGGGGCTTTTTATTATTCTGAATACGCCATCTCTGGGTAAAACAGCCGTCCAGCACTGTAATGGCTATCATACGGAGAAAAAATATGAAATTTGTAGATGAAGCCAGAATACTGGTTGTTGCGGGGGATGGTGGCAATGGTTGTGTCAGCTTCCGTCGTGAAAAATATATTCCGAAAGGTGGGCCAGACGGTGGGGACGGTGGAGACGGTGGAGATGTTTATCTGCTGGCAGATGAAAATCTCAACACACTGATTGACTATCGTTTTGAAAAGTCTTTTCGGGCGGAACGTGGACAAAATGGTCAGAGCCGTGATTGTACAGGTAAGCGTGGTCAGGATATTACGATTAAAGTGCCTGTTGGTACGCGTGTCCGTGATGTGGCAACCGGTGAAATTCTGGGCGACATGACTCGTCATGAACAGCGTCTGATGGTAGCGAAAGGTGGATTTCATGGACTGGGTAATACCCGCTTTAAATCTTCTGTTAACCGGGCTCCTCGTCAAAAAACAATGGGGACTTCAGGTGAAACCCGCGAATTGATGCTGGAACTGATGTTGTTGGCAGATGTTGGTATGCTGGGGATGCCAAATGCAGGGAAATCTACATTTATCCGTGCTGTTTCTGCTGCTAAACCAAAAGTTGCAGATTATCCATTCACAACTCTGGTACCCAGCTTGGGTGTTGTAAGGATGGATAACGAGCAGAGTTTCGTGGTCGCTGATATTCCGGGTCTTATTGAAGGTGCTTCCGACGGTGCTGGCTTGGGTATTCGTTTCTTGAAACATTTGGAACGTTGTCGGGTGCTGCTGCATTTAATTGATATCTGTCCTGTTGATGAATCAGATCCTGTCGAAAATGCCCGGATTATTGTCAATGAGTTACAGCAATACAGCGAAAAATTGGCAGAAAAACCACGTTGGTTGGTATTCAATAAAGTTGATCTGTTAGAGCCAGAAGAAGCCAAACAGCGTGCACAAGCTATTGCTGATGAATTAGGTTGGGAAGGCGATTTTTACATGATCTCAGCGATAAATCGTCTGGGTGTTAAAGAGCTTTGTTGGGATATTATGGAGTTTATGAAAACCAAACCTCGTAATATGAGTACAACAGAAGATGGCGCTCAACCTGAGAAAGTTGAATTCATGTGGGATGATTACCATAAAGAGCAACTAGAACAGGTTTCGGAAGCAGACGATGACTGGGATGACGATTGGGATGAAGATGACGACGAAGGTATTGAAGTAATTTATAAACGCTGATTCTTCTGTCTCTTTCATTGCAGTTAAGGGCGCCACCTATTTGTGGCGCCGATTTTATTAGTTTTGTTGATATAAATCTTTATATAGCCGACTTTCGAATCGCACCAGAGGAACCCGCCGGCTGCGGTGCTCTTTTGGCGGTACGGCATAAGCAGAAATAAACTGCACGAAGGCAACTCGCTGACCGCTAGCAGTGGTTATAAAGCCAGCCAGATTATACACTCCTTGCAGGGCACCGGTTTTAGCCGAAACTTTCCCGTTTACTCCTGCTTCATCCAATCCTCCCCGGTATCTTAGAGTACCGTCATGACCAGCTAATGGCAGCATGGAAATGAAATCTAATTCTTGATCATGTTGAGCAATAAATTGTAATACTTCCATCATGGTTGCTGGGGCAATCAGATTATGGCGGGATAATCCTGAGCCATCTACCATCACGGTATTTCCCAGATCGATACCTGCTTTTTGTTTCAATACTTGCCGTACCGCATCAGAGCCTGAACGCCAGGTTCCTGGTATATCAAAGAGCTGTCGGCCTATTGTCCTGAATACGGTATCCGCGATCATATTGTCAGATTTTTTCAGCATGACTTTCAGCAGATCATGTAATGGTGCGGATTGATTCTGAACCAAAATTTTACTCGGCTCAGTTGGTAAGCTTTGGCGTTTGAGGTTACCTGTGATTTCAATTCCAGCAATTTGCAGTTCGTTTTTGAGAATTGCCCCCGCATAGCTGGTTCCGTTCTGAATAGCGAAAGCCAGTGGCAACGGTTCACTGCGCTGAGTAAGGCATCCGGTAAGTGTAAAACGGTTGAGTTCTCCTGGAACGACATCTAATTCACAGTATTGGCTTTCAGGAGCGCCTTTTGCCAATGTTTTGACTTCACTGAACATATTCACTGGATAAAAGGATGCGACACGGATGAATGCAGTATCACCGGGACGTTCTGCGCTATATAGTGAAACGGAAAAACAATTTCGATCCACGATTGCGGCAGCAGGCGGCGCACTAAAACATTGGGTCATATCATTCCATACCCAACCGGGAGCCTTATCGTGGCTGGAAAAAGCGGAAACATCTATTAAAAGATCACCGTCAATTTTTTTCACGCCGGCTTGATTCAAAACTGTAACCATATTGCGAAGTTGTTGGCGGGTCAGCGTTGGATCTCCGACAAAACGAGCGATCAAATTCCCTTTTAAAATACCGTTTGAAATTTTGCCATTACTTTCCAATGTGGTGATAAAGCGATAGTCTTTTCCCAGTTGTAATAATGCTGCAAGCGCGGTGACAACTTTCAGAGTGCTTGCTGGCAGAGCCATTTGCTGCCCGTGATAATCAATTAACGGGGTATTGGCACCAACTTTCTGAGCGATTAACGCAAGATTAGTGCCATCAGGCAGATATTGCGTATATTCCTCAACAGATGTGGCGTTTGCGTTGGGGGTAGTCAAGTACAGACAGACAACGCAAACTAATTTGCTGGCAATTTTAAAGAAGGACATAAATTTCGCATATGGATGTGGACATGCCACAATACTAAGGCGCAACGTGGGGGAAAGTAAACGATGACCCATCATCAAGTCTACGTTAGAATGATATATTAATATGTAGAATATGACTGTGAACTCTGGGTAGCCCGGTGGTTCACATTATTGTTTATTGTCTGGAAGCCCGCCCGACAAGGCGTGCTCATTGTGCTGTTATCTGAAAACATCAGGATGATGCTTGTTTTTTGCTCAGGAAAGATTTAGAGGATTAATAAATGAAACAGATTCCAATGACGGTACGTGGCGCGGATAAGTTGCGCGAAGAGTTAGATTATCTAAAGAACGTACGCCGTCCAAAAATTATTTCAGACATTGCTGAAGCGCGTGAACATGGTGATCTGAAAGAAAACGCTGAGTATCATGCAGCCCGTGAACAGCAAGGTTTCTGCGAAGGCCGTATTCAGGAAATCGAAGCTAAGCTTTCTAATGCACAAGTGATTGATGTCACAAAAATGCCCAAAACTGGGCGCGTTATTTTTGGCGCTACAGTGACAGCTTTGAATATAAATACGGATGAAGAGCAGACTTACCGGATTGTGGGTGATGATGAAGCTGATATTAAAGAAAATTTAATCTCAGTGAATTCACCGATTGCCCGTGGTCTGATTGGTAAAGAAGCTGATGACGTTGTTATTATCAAAACACCAGGCGGTGAAGTTGAATATGAAATCCTGAAAGTTGAATATATGTAAACTTCAGAATCAGCCTGTTGCTATTGATTCCTATTAGGTAAAGCTACATAAAAAACCTAGAGAAGGTAAAAAAGGCCGGATATGGCCTTTTTTACCATAATCATGCGCATGGCATTTTTATATAAATGTGGTTTGATTATTTAGGTAAAATAATTCTGCGTTCTTCCGATTGGCGGTAAAGAACCAGTATTTTTCCGATAATTTGCACATTATATGCACCAGTTTCGCGGACAATTGCATCGGCGATCAAATTTTTGATTTCACGATCTTCGCCTGCGATTTTGACTTTGATAAGCTCATGGTGTGCCAGCGTTTGTTCAATTTCAGCCAACACGCCCTCAGTCAAACCGTTGTTACCAATCATGACGACAGGTTTTAACGGATGAGCTAAACTTTTCAGGTGTTGCACTTGTTTTTTGTTAAGAGTCATTGTTTTTTTGCTTAGTTAGGATTGAAAACGGGACATTCTACCGCCATCTCATATCTATCACCATAAATAGTGTGTTGTGGTTTTGGTGTGCGGAGCAATAGATATCTGGCTCTTTATTAGTATAGTTGGAAAGGACAATGGCCAATAAAAAACGTTCGGCAAGCTCCAGCCGCTGGTTACAAGAACACTTTAGTGATAAATATGTTCTTCAGGCACAGAAAAAAGGGCTTCGCTCTCGCGCTTGGTTTAAACTTGATGAAATTCAACAAAGTGACAAAATTTTTAAGCCCGGCATGACCGTTGTCGATTTAGGCGCCGCCCCTGGTGGATGGTCTCAGTATGCAGTGAGTCAAATTAATGAGAATGGGCGGGTGATTGCCTGTGATCTTTTACCGATGGATCCAATTGTCGGAGTCGATTTCCTTCAGGGCGATTTTCGTGATGAACTTGTATTGAAAACATTGCTTGAGCGAGTTGGTGATAACAAAGTCCAGGTTGTCATGTCGGATATGGCACCCAATATGAGCGGAACACCTGCGGTCGATATTCCTCGATCCATGTATCTGGTTGAATTGGCGTTGGATATGTGTCGTGATGTGCTGGCCCCCGGGGGGAGTTTCATTGTCAAAGTGTTTCAGGGAGAGGGCTTTGATGAATACCTGAGGGAAATTCGCTCCCTGTTTACGAACGTGAAAATTCGTAAGCCAGACGCTTCGCGGGCACGATCGCGTGAAGTATACATTGTAGCGACAGGGCGGAAACTATAGTACCCTGAATGCTATTTGTTAACACAGTTGTAATATGAGGTTAATCCCTTGAGTGACATGGCGAAAAACCTGATTCTCTGGTTAGTTATCGCAGTTGTGCTGATGTCGTTATTCCAGAGTTTTGGTCCCAGCGATTCCAATAGTCGTAGGGTGGATTACTCTACCTTCATCAATGAGTTAGCCCAGGATCAGGTGCGCGAAGTTCGTATCACAGGTCGTGAAATTAATGTTAGTAAGAAAGATAACAGCAGATACACCACTTACCTACCAATACAGGATGAAAAACTACTTGATACGTTACTGAATAAGAACGTGAAAGTGGTTGGTGAACCGCCGGAAGAACCCAGCCTGCTAACTTCTATTTTCATTTCCTGGTTCCCGATGTTATTGCTTATCGGAGTCTGGATTTTCTTTATGCGCCAGATGCAGGGCGGTGGCGGTAAAGGGGCAATGTCTTTTGGTAAAAGCAAAGCTCGTATGCTGACAGAAGATCAGATTAAAACCACTTTTGCTGATGTTGCTGGTTGTGACGAAGCGAAAGAAGAAGTCGGTGAACTGGTGGAATATCTGCGTGAGCCAGGCCGTTTCCAGAAATTGGGTGGAAAAATCCCAAAAGGCATTCTGATGGTCGGGCCTCCAGGTACTGGTAAGACTTTGCTGGCAAAAGCAATTGCCGGTGAGGCAAAAGTGCCATTCTTTACTATTTCCGGCTCTGACTTTGTTGAAATGTTTGTCGGCGTTGGTGCATCCCGTGTTCGTGATATGTTCGAACAGGCGAAGAAAGCGGCACCTTGTATCATTTTTATTGATGAGATTGATGCAGTAGGCCGTCAGCGTGGTGCCGGTTTGGGTGGTGGTCACGATGAACGTGAGCAGACTTTGAACCAGATGCTGGTTGAGATGGATGGCTTTGAAGGTAACGAAGGTATTATCGTCATTGCCGCAACTAACCGCCCTGACGTACTTGATCCGGCGTTACTGCGCCCTGGGCGTTTTGACCGCCAGGTTGTTGTCGGTCTGCCAGACGTACGTGGTCGTGAGCAGATTCTGAAAGTTCATATGCGCCGGGTTCCTCTGGATACTGATGTCGATGCTTCTGTCATTGCGCGCGGTACTCCGGGATTCTCTGGTGCTGATCTGGCGAATTTGGTGAATGAAGCTGCTTTGTTTGCTGCCCGTGGCAACAGACGTGTGGTTTCTATGGTTGAATTCGAAAAAGCGAAAGACAAAATCATGATGGGTGCGGAGCGCCGTTCCATGGTGATGACGGAAGAGCAAAAAGAATCAACTGCTTATCATGAAGCAGGCCATGCCATTATTGGTCGTTTGGTTCCTGAGCATGATCCTGTTCATAAAGTTACCATTATTCCTCGTGGTCGCGCTTTGGGTGTGACTTTCTTCCTGCCGGAAGGGGATCAGATCAGTGCTAGCCGCCAGAAGCTGGAAAGCCAGATTTCAACCTTATATGGAGGCCGTCTGGCAGAAGAGATTATTTATGGTCCAGACAGTGTTTCTACTGGTGCATCTAACGATATCAAGGTTGCAACATCGATTGCTCGTAACATGGTAACGCAGTGGGGTTTCTCGGAAAAACTCGGCCCATTGCTTTATGCGGAGGAAGAAGGGGAAGTGTTCCTCGGGCGTTCAGTTGCGAAAGCTAAACATATGTCTGATGAAACTGCTCGTCTTATCGATCAGGAAGTTAAGGCAATTATTGACCATAACTATCAACGTACCCGTCATATTCTGATGGATAACCTTGATATCCTGCATTCGATGAAAGATGCATTGATGAAGTACGAAACTATTGATGCACCTCAGATCGATGACTTAATGAATCGTACGAATGTGCGCCCGCCGGCAGGATGGGAAAATGGTAACGGTAGCAACAATAACAGCCGACCAGCAAGTAATACGTCACCTCCACAGCCTGCAAAACCAACTGATGATATCAATACGTCGGTACAAGATGGTGAACAATCAGGAAATAAAGATCAGTAATTGTTCCTTAGCCCGATAGATATATGTATTAAACCCCAGGCAAGCCCTGGGGTTTTGATATTAAAGGTAGACCAACATGAAACTCATAGTTAGAGATAATGTTCTCGATCTCTCCCGCCCGCAAGTAATGGGTATTTTGAATGTTACTCCAGATTCATTTTCAGATGGCGGCATTCATAATACTCTGGATATGGCCTTACGGCATGCTGAAAAAATGGTTATTGAAGGCGCTGCAATCATTGATGTCGGTGGAGAATCTACCCGTCCCGGTGCCGATGAGGTCAGTGAACAGGAAGAAGTAGATCGGGTTGTTCCGGTTATTGAAGCTTTAGTTCAACGATTTAATATTTGGATTTCTGTTGATACCTCAAAAGCATTGGTTATGAGTGAATCGGCAAAAGCTGGTGCTCATTTGATTAACGATATTCGTTCATTGCAAGAGTCTGGTGCTTTGGAAAGTGCTGCTCAATCTGGCTTGCCTGTTTGTTTGATGCATATGAAAGGTCAGCCGAGGACTATGCAGGATGCTCCATATTATGAAAATTTGTTGGGTGAAATGAAACAATTTTTTACTGAGCAAATTGAACGTTGTATGGCTGCAGGGATAGCAAAAGATAAACTTATTCTTGATCCGGGCTTCGGTTTTGGCAAAGATTTGACGCATAATTATCAGTTACTGGCGCATTTAAACGAACTTCATCAATTTGGTTTGCCTGTGTTGGCAGGAATGTCACGTAAGTCCATGATAGGTCAACTGCTTTATGTCCCACCACAAGAAAGGGTTGCCGGTAGTGTGGCCTGCGCTGTTATTGCCGCTATGCAAGGAGCACAAATTATCCGGGTACATGACGTTAAAGAGACCGTTCAGGCAATGCGAATTGTTGAAGAAACACTTTCAGTAAAGGAAGAAAAGAAATTATGAGTAACCGCAAATACTTTGGTACTGATGGCATCCGTGGCAAAGTGGGCGATAGCCCAATCACGCCGGATTTTGTGTTAAAGCTCGGTTGGGCTGCGGGTAAGGTACTGGCCCGTCATGGTTCTCGTAAGATAATTATCGGTAAGGATACTCGCATTTCTGGCTATATGCTGGAGTCTTCTTTAGAAGCAGGTTTGGCAGCGGCTGGTTTGTCTGCTTCATTTACTGGTCCTATGCCAACACCAGCTGTTGCTTATCTGACCCGTACTTTCCGTGCTGAAGCTGGAATTGTTATTTCTGCTTCTCATAATCCTTATTATGATAATGGTATTAAATTCTTCTCTATTGACGGGAAGAAATTGCCGGATGATGTGGAAGAAGCGATTGAAGCTGAAATGGAAAAACCACTGACTTGCGTGGAATCCGCAGAGTTAGGACGTGCAAACCGTATTGTTGATGCGGCTGGTCGTTATATTGAGTTCTGTAAAGGTACATTTCCAAGCGAACAAAGTCTCAATGGGTTGAAAATTGTTCTTGACTGCGCTAACGGTGCGACTTATCACATTGCTCCAAATGTACTCAGAGAGCTAGGGGCTAATGTTGTGACGATTGGCTGTGAGCCGAACGGGATTAATATCAACGAAAAATGTGGTGCTACCGATGTTCGGTTGTTGCAGCAACGTGTTGTAGAAGAGAAAGCCGATGTTGGCTTGGCATTCGATGGTGATGGTGACCGCGTGATTATGGTTGACCACTTGGGGCAGAAAGTTGATGGCGATCAGATCCTTTATATTATTGCCCGCGAAGCCTTGAGACAGGGGCAACTGCGTGGTGGTGTTGTGGGTACGCTGATGAGTAATATGGGATTGGAGTTGGCATTGAAGCAGCTTGGTATCCCATTCTTGCGTGCTAAGGTGGGTGACCGTTATGTGCTGGAAAAATTGCAGGAAGAGGGCTGGCGTTTAGGTGCTGAAAATTCCGGTCATGTTATCCTGCTTGATAAAACAACTACAGGTGATGGTATTGTTGCTGGCCTTCAGATACTGAGTGCAATGGTGCGTAACCATATGAGCCTGCATGATTTATGCAGTGGTATGAAACTTTTGCCGCAGGTGCTGGTAAATGTTCGTTTTTCTGGTTCACACGATCCACTTCAATCAGAAAATGTAATCAGTGTCGCCAAATCTGTTGAAGCTGAATTAAATGGCCGTGGACGGGTATTGTTACGCAAATCAGGCACTGAGCCATTGATTCGTGTCATGGTGGAAGGTGAAGATAATGTTCAGGTAACGGCTTTGGCGCATCGCATTGCTGATGCAGTGAAACACGCTGGTTAATTTGTTGTTTTTTTCCTCAAGTGATTCTGATTATTGAAATTAACCTTGCGTATCAGATGTTGTTTGGTTAGTATTCACACCCACTCAACAGGCGATTAATCTGTTTGGGTGGGTGATGCGGTATAAGGTAACCACGTAAATCGTGGTAAACCCCACGAGGATACAGGTACAACATATGTATGAAGCTCTTTTAGTTGTTTTCTTGCTGGTCGCTATCGGGCTGATTGCCTTGGTTATGCTACAGCAGGGTAAAGGTGCTGATATGGGTGCTTCCTTTGGTGCGGGTGCGTCTGCAACACTATTTGGTTCATCGGGTTCTGGTAACTTTATGACCCGTATGACTGCGCTTTTTGCCACTCTGTTTTTTATTATTAGTTTGGTGCTTGGGAACATGACCAGTAACCAAACGGGTATAGGCAGTAAGTGGGAGAATATTGGTGAACCGGCTAAAGTCGAGAAGTCCACAGAAATCCCGGCAATGCCAGCAGCACCGAATAGTGACATTCCGCAATAATCGTCACGAAAAAGAATTAAGATAAGGTTATTGGTTAAGTAGATAGCCTTATGTCAGTGCCGAGGTGGTGAAATTGGTAGACACGCTACCTTGAGGTGGTAGTGCCCACACTAGGGCTTACGGGTTCAAGTCCCGTCCTCGGTACCATTATTTAGATAGCTTGCGTTTTGGCAGTTATCAGCGTAATATTTGCCACGTTTTCGAACGCGGGATGGAGCAGCATGGTAGCTCGTCGGGCTCATAACCCGAAGGTCGTCGGTTCAAATCCGGCTCCCGCAACCACTTCTTAATAAGATGTACCTTTTTCGAATGAAATAATTCAGCAATATTTAACGTATTGATCCTGATTTGAAAGGTGCGCGAAGTGAGTGGTTTAAGTCACTGGCAGCAAATAGGGTCCAGTTGCATGAAGCCCCGAATTTCGGGGTTTTTTGTTATTTGACAACAGAACTACTGGGCTAATGAGCCCTTTTTTTATGTCTTGGGGGTGGGTTTGTCCACATTAGAACAAAAATTAACAGCGATGATTTCAGCACCAGTTGAAGCGTTAGGCTTTGAATTAGTCGGCCTGGAGTTTATTCGTGCGCGTGTTTCTACACTGCGGATCTATATTGATAGTGAGAATGGTATCACTGTTGATGATTGTGCTGATGTTAGCCACCAGGTCAGTGCGGTATTGGATGTCGAAGATCCTATCTCGGTACTTTATAACCTGGAAATTTCTTCACCTGGCCTAGAACGTCCATTGTTCACTGCTGAACATTACCAGCGTTTTATTGGTGAAGAAGTCAGTCTGGTTTTACGTATAGCAATGCAAAACCGTCGGAAATGGCTGGGTATTATCAAAACTGTCGACGGCGAAATGATCACGGTTACGGTGGATGGAAAAGATGAAGTGTTCGCACTGAGCAACATCCAGAAAGCGAACCTGGTACCCCACTTTTAAAGTTCGGATGAGGCAACTAGGATGAATAAAGAAATTCTGGCTGTTGTGGAAGCGGTTTCTAATGAAAAATCCCTTCCACGCGAAAAGATCTTCGAGGCGCTGGAAACAGCACTGGCCACAGCCACCAAGAAAAAATATGAACAAGATATTGATGTTCGTGTCAGTATAGATCGTAAATCTGGCGATTTTGACACCTTTCGCCGTTGGTTAGTTGTTGAAGAAGTGACTCAGCCGACTCGTGAAATTACGTTGGAAGCGGCGAGATTCGAAGAGCCTGAAATTGATTTGGGTGGTTATACCGAAGATCAAATTGAATCAGTCACATTTGACCGGATTACAACGCAGACTGCTAAACAGGTTATCGTACAGAAAGTACGTGAAGCTGAACGCGCCATGGTTGTTGACCAGTTTCGCGAACAACAAGGTGAGATCATCACCAGTGTTGTTAAAAAAGTAAATCGTGAAAATATCACTCTTGATCTGGGCAATAATGCTGAAGCAGTTATCCTTCGCGAAGACATGTTACCGAGGGAAAATTTCCGCCCAGGTGACCGCGTGCGTGGTGTACTGTATGATGTTCGCCCTGAAGCACGAGGTGCGCAACTGTTTGTCAGCCGTTCCCGTCCGGAAATGCTGGTTGAACTGTTCCGTATTGAGGTTCCGGAAATTGGTGAGGAGCTTATCGAGATTAAAGCTGCTGCCCGTGATCCGGGGTCCCGCGCTAAAATCGCAGTAAAAACTAATGATAAGCGTATCGATCCGGTTGGTGCTTGTGTTGGTATGCGTGGCGCGCGAGTACAGGCCGTTTCCAGTGAACTGGGCGGTGAACGAATTGATATCGTATTGTGGGATGATAACCCAGCTCAATTCGTAATTAATGCTATGGCTCCGGCTGATGTTGCATCCATTGTTGTTGACGAAGACAAATGCACGATGGATGTTGCCGTTGAAAGCAACAACTTGGCTCAGGCTATCGGCCGTAATGGTCAAAATGTTCGTCTGGCTGCGCAGTTGCTGAAAAAACACCGTGGTGATGACAAATGGGAATTAAATGTCATGACTGCTGAGGAGCTGCAAGCAAAACATCAGGCGGAAGCTCACGCTTCTATTGATACATTCACTAAGCATCTCGATATTGATGAAGGGTTTGCTACTGTTCTGGTCGAAGAAGGTTTCTCAACTCTGGAAGAACTGGCTTATGTGCCAATTAAGGAGCTGCTGGAAATTGACGGCCTTGATGAGGAAACTATCGAAGTCCTGCGTGAACGTGCAAAAGCTGCTTTAACTACTTTGGAACTGGCTCAGAAAGAGAGTCTCAGTGATAAGCAACCAACTGAAGAGTTGTTAAATCTGACTGGTATGAACCGCACTCTGGCATTTGACCTGGCTGCCCGTGGCATCTGTACGCTGGAAGATCTTGCCGAGCAGGGTATCGACGACCTATCGGATATTGAAGGTTTGAGTGATGAGCAAGCAGGAGAGTTCATCATGGCGGCTCGCAATATCTGTTGGTTTGGTGATGATGCGTAATAAACTGTAGCAGGAAGGAACAGCATGACAGATGTAACCGTAAAATCACTGGCAGAAGAGATCCAGACTTCGGTTGATCGCCTGGTACAGCAATTTGCTGATGCAGGGATTAAAAAAACCGAAGCTGATTTTGTCTCCCAGAAAGAAAAAGAAGCTTTACTGGCGCATTTGAACCGTGAACAAGGCGGTTCAGCTGGTAAACCAGATAAATTAACATTACAGCGTAAAACACGTAGTACATTGAGTGTTTCAGGCACCGATGGAAAAAGCAAACCGGTAGCCGTCGAGGTCCGCAAAAAGCGCACATATGTAAACCGCGATGCCGTTGAACAGGTTAAAGCGGAAGAACAGGCGAAGCGTGAAGCGGAAGAGCAAGCACGGCGCGAAGCAGAAGAAAAAACGCAACGCGAAGCCGAAGCAGCAGCGAAGAAACTCGCTGAAGAGCAGGCTAAACGTGAGGCAGAAGAAATAGCCAAACGTGAGGCAGCTGAAAAAGCTAAGCGCCAGGCAGCGGAAAATGAAAAAGTGACCAATCAACATACCGAACATAAACAAAAACCAGCTCAAAATGAGAAAGCGCGTCGAGAAGCAGAAGCTGCTGATCTTAAGCGCAAAGCCGAAGAAGAAATGCGCCGTAAGGTAGAAGAGGAAGCTAAACGCGTTGCTGAAGAGGCTCGCCGTATGGCTGAGGAGAATCAGGATAAATGGTCAAATGATTCAGATTCCAGCGATAATAATGAAGATTATCATGTCACTACCTCTCGCCACGCCCGTGCTGCGGAAGACGAAAATGATGCTAAAGTTGAAGGTGATCGCCGTGCTCGTAGCCGCAGTGGTAAAACTACTCGTCAGAAGAAAAATAATAAACATTCTGAATCCAAAGCGGATCGTGAAGAAGCCCGTGCAGTTGGCCGTACAAAAGGTAAACAACGTAAAACCAGTACATTGCAACAGAGCTTCAATAAGCCTGTAGCCGCAGTTAACCGTGATGTTGTAATTGGTGAAACTATTACTGTTGCTGAGCTGGCTAATAAGATGGCGGTTAAAGGCTCCCAAGTCATTAAGGCCATGATGAAAATGGGCGCAATGGCAACCATCAACCAGGTGATTGATCAGGAAACTGCACAGCTGGTTGCTGAAGAAATGGGTCATAAAGTCATCCTGCGTCGTGAGAACGAACTGGAAGAAGCGCTGATGAGTGACCGCGATACCGGTGAAGCTGTAGCCGAATCTCGTGCGCCGGTTGTTACTATCATGGGTCACGTTGACCACGGTAAAACTTCTCTGCTGGATTACATTCGTTCTACTAAGGTGGCTTCTGGTGAGGCGGGTGGTATTACCCAGCATATCGGTGCTTACCATGTTGAAACTGAAAGTGGCATGATTACCTTCCTGGATACTCCAGGACACGCTGCATTTACTTCAATGCGTGCGCGTGGGGCGAAAGCTACTGACATCGTGGTTCTGGTTGTTGCTGCCGATGATGGCGTAATGCCCCAGACTATCGAAGCTATCCAGCACGCAAAAGCAGCGAATGTTCCTGTGGTTGTTGCAGTTAACAAAATCGATAAACCAGAAGCCGATCCGGATCGCGTGAAAACTGAGCTTTCGCAGCACGGCGTTCAGCCTGAAGAGTGGGGTGGTGAAACTCAGTTTATCAATGTGTCTGCTAAAGCTGGTATCGGAATTGATGAACTACTGGACGCAATCTTGCTACAGGCTGAAGTCCTTGAACTGAATGCTGTCTATTCTGGTATGGCAAGCGGCGTTGTTATCGAATCGTTCCTAGATAAAGGTCGTGGTCCGGTTGCGACAGTACTGGTTCAGGAAGGTACTTTGAACAAAGGCGATATCGTACTTTGTGGCTTTGAATATGGCCGCGTTCGTGCGATGCGTGACGAACTGGGTCGTGAAGTGTTTTCCGCAGGCCCATCTATTCCAGTGGAAATCCTTGGCCTGTCCAACGTGCCGGCAGCGGGTGATGAAGCAACGGTTGTACGTGACGAGAAGAAAGCCCGTGAAGTGGCTCTGTATCGTCAGGGTAAATTCCGTGAAGTCAAACTGGCTCGTCAGCAGAAATCTAAACTGGAAAACATGTTTGCTAATATGGAAGAAGGTGAAGTTTCTGAACTGAATATCGTTCTGAAATCTGACGTTCAAGGGTCATGTGAAGCAATCCGTGAAGCACTGGAACAACTGTCTACCAATGAAGTGAAGGTGAAAATCATTGGCTCTGGTGTAGGTGGTATTACTGAAACTGACGCTACATTGGCTGCTGCTTCTAATGCAATTATTCTGGGTTTCAACGTTCGTGCCGATGCTTCTGCACGCCGTGTCGTTGAAAATGAAAGCCTGGATCTGCGTTATTACTCCGTTATCTATAGCCTGATTGATGAAGTTAAACAGGCAATGAGTGGTATGCTGGCACCTGAATATAAACAGCAGATCATGGGCCTTGCAGAAGTTCGTGATGTGTTTAAGTCACCGAAATTCGGTGCGATTGCAGGTTGTATGGTGACTGAAGGGACCATTAAGCGAAATAACCCAATCCGTGTACTGCGTGATAACGTAGTGATTTACGAAGGTGAGCTGGAATCCCTGCGCCGCTTTAAAGATGACGTTAACGAAGTCCGTAATGGTATGGAATGTGGTATCGGCGTTAAGAACTACAACGATGTTCGCGTCGGAGATATGATAGAAGTATTTGAAATTATTGAAATTAAACGTTCTATCGCTTAATTCCTACCGCTGGTTAATTTCATTGTTGGGGGGCTTATGCCCCCCAAATGTCAGGAGATATAGCAATGGCAAGAGAATTCAGCCGTACTCAGCGCGTTGCACAGGAAATGCAAAAAGAGATTGCCATCATTTTACAGAGAGAAGTAAAAGATCCTCGGATTGGTATGGCAACTGTTTCTGGTGTTGAAGTTTCCCGTGATTTGGCTTATGCCAAAGTATTTGTTACCTTTCTGAATGTGTTGACTGAAGAACATGATTCCGATGTGGTGAAAAAAGGTATTAAGGCATTGAATGAAGCTTCTGGTTTTATTCGTTCTCTGCTGGGTAAAGCAATGCGTTTGCGTGTCGTACCAGAACTGACTTTCTCCTATGATAATTCCCTGGTCGAGGGGATGCGGATGTCCAATCTGGTCACTAATGTCGTGAAGAATGATGAGCAGCGACGGGCTTCTGTGGATCACAAAGAGGAGAAGTAATGGGGCGTCGTCGTCGCGGTCGTGATATACATGGCGTGTTGTTACTGGATAAGCCGCAGGATATTTCTTCTAATGATGCGTTGCAAAAAGTAAAACGTATTTTCAACGCCAACAAAGCTGGTCACACTGGTGCGTTGGATCCGCTGGCAACGGGTATGCTGCCGGTTTGTCTCGGTGAAGCTACGAAGTTTTCCCAGTTCTTACTTGATTCTGATAAGCGTTATCGGGTGATAGCCCGTCTTGGTCAGCGTACTGACACATCTGATTCACACGGGCAGATCATCAGTGAAAGAGCAATCCGGATAAATCAGGCTCAGCTTAATGAAGCTTTGGCTAAATTCCGTGGTAATACTATGCAAATCCCTTCCATGTATTCTGCACTGAAACATCAGGGGAAACCACTGTATGAATATGCCCGTCAAGGTATTGAAGTAGAACGGGAAGCACGGCTAATCACAGTCTATGAATTACAGTTTATCCGTTGGGAAGATGATGAACTGGAGTTGGAAATACACTGTTCGAAAGGAACTTATATTCGCACTATTATTGATGATTTAGGCGAATTATTAGGTTGTGGTGCTCACGTTATTTATTTACGTCGTTTACAGGTAGCGAATTATCCAAATGATCGAATGGTTACGCTTGAGCAATTATATGAATTGCAAAAGCAGGCCGAAGATCGGGAAATACCTGTGGACAAATTAATTGATCCGTTGTTATTACCAATGGATAGTGCAGTTGCTCATTTCCCAGAGGTTAATTTACTTCCGGTAGTTGCGGCTTATTTTAAACAAGGTCAGGCGGTACGAAGTGCCAAATCTCTGGCTCTGGTTGAGAGTATGGTGCGCGTAACTGAAGGTAATGAACGAAAATTCATTGGCATTGCTGTTATCAATGACGATGGGCTTGTTGCTCCTCGCCGTTTAGTTGTTGAAAGCCGGGATTAGGGTATTTGGGGCTATCTTGCGCTTAACTTATTTGCAGCGTAGAATGGCGCAGCTATATGTTGGGTGGCTGAATTAGAGATTGGCACCCGTAATTTTAATTTATGTATTTTTGGAGTTGTAATATGTCTCTAAGTACTGAAGCAAAAGCGCAAATTATTGCTGAATTTGGTCGTGATGCGAATGACAGTGGTTCTAGTGAAGTGCAGATTGCTTTGCTGACCGCACAGATTAACCACCTGCAAGGCCATTTTTCAGAGCACAAAAAAGATCACCATAGCCGTCGTGGTCTGCTGCGCATGGTTTCTCAGCGTCGTAAATTGCTGGACTATCTGAAGCGTAAAAATGTAACAAGTTACACTGGGCTGATTGGGCGTCTTGGCTTACGTCGCTAATCAAGCAAGTTTCAGTGGAAAGGGGCCATATATGGCCCCTTTTCTTCTGAGAAGTCATCATACGTAACAGCATAAGAATGCTGATGATGATTTTTGGGTAAGGCTCTTCGGTTACAGAGGTTCGCGCGGCTAATGAGAGTGCTTAAAGGAGTGAGAGCTGTCATTAGTCGCGAGGATGTGGCATGAAGAGATCATTCATTGTTGTCTGCTGAATATAAAAGACAACGTTAACGAAAGGATATTATTTTGCTGAATCCGATTGTTCGTAAATTTCAATATGGTCAACATACCGTTACTATCGAAACGGGTATGATGGCTCGTCAGGCCACGGCTGCTGTCATGGTCAATATGGATGACACTGCTGTATTCGTAACTGTTGTTGGTCAGAAAAAAGTAAAAGCTGGTCAGGATTTCTTCCCGCTGACTGTTAACTATCAGGAGCGTACTTACGCCGCAGGCCGTATCCCAGGCAGCTTCTTCCGTCGTGAAGGTCGCCCAGGAGAAGGCGAAACATTGGTAGCACGTTTGATTGATCGCCCTCTGCGTCCTCTGTTTCCGGAAGGTTTCCTGAACGAAGTTCAGATTGTAGCGACTGTGGTTTCTGTCAATCCACAAATTAACCCGGATATCGTTGCAATGATTGGCGCTTCTGCTGCGCTGGCATTGTCTGGTATTCCATTCAATGGCCCGATTGGCGCTGCCCGCGTTGGTTATATTAATGATCAATACGTGCTGAACCCAACCAGCGATGAACTGAAAAACAGCAGTTTGGATCTGGTGGTTTCAGGTACTGCCGGTGCTGTTTTGATGGTGGAATCTGAAGCAGATCTGCTGACTGAAGAGCAAATGCTGGGTGCGGTAGTGTTCGGCCATGATCAACAACAAGTGGTTATTGATAACATTAATGCGTTGGCTGCGGAAGCAGGCAAAGAGAAATGGGATTGGGTGCCAGAACCTGTTAACCAGGCGTTGCATGATCATGTAGCTGAATTGGCAGAAAGCCGTCTGGGTGATGCTTACCGTATCACTGAGAAACAGGAGCGTTATGCTCAGGTTGATGCTATCAAAGATGAAGTTACAGCTGCGCTGTTGGGACAGGATGAAACTTTGGAAGAAGCGGAAATCTATGAAATTCTGGGTAGCTTAGAGAAAAATGTTGTTCGTAGCCGTGTCCTGCGCGGTGAACCACGTATTGATGGCCGCGAAAAAGATATGGTTCGTGCGTTGGACGTACGTACTGGTGTTCTGCCCCGTACTCACGGTTCTGCACTGTTTACCCGCGGTGAAACTCAGGCTCTGGTTACTGCGACTCTGGGTACAGAACGTGATGCACAGATCATTGATGAGCTGATGGGCGAGCGTACAGATCGCTTCTTGCTGCACTATAATTTCCCTCCATATTCTGTTGGCGAAACAGGTATGATGGGTTCACCAAAGCGTCGTGAAATTGGTCATGGCCGTTTGGCTAAACGTGGTGTATTGGCAGTTATGCCAAAAGCTAACGAGTTCCCATACACAGTTCGTGTAGTTTCTGAAATTACAGAATCTAACGGTTCATCTTCAATGGCATCTGTCTGTGGAGCATCTCTTGCGTTGATGGATGCAGGTGTGCCAATTAAGGCCGCTGTTGCTGGTATTGCAATGGGTCTGGTGAAAGAAGGTGATAACTTTGTTGTTCTGTCTGATATTCTGGGTGACGAAGATCATCTGGGTGACATGGACTTTAAAGTAGCGGGTAGCTGTGAAGGTATCAGTGCGCTGCAAATGGATATCAAAATTGAAGGTATCACCCGTGAAATTATGCAAGTTGCGTTGAATCAGGCAAAAGGTGCGCGTTTGCATATTCTGAGCGTGATGGAGCAGGCAATTACCACTCCACGTGATGATATTTCTCAATTTGCACCACGCATTCATACTATCAAGATCAACCCGGACAAGATCAAAGATGTTATCGGTAAAGGTGGTTCGGTTATCCGTGCACTGACTGAAGAGACCGGCACTACCATTGAGATCGAAGATGATGGCACAGTGAAAATTGCTGCAACTGATGGCGAAAAAGCAAAACATGCAATCAGGCGTATTGAAGAAATTACCGCCGAGATCGAAGTTGGCCGTATTTACGCCGGTAAGGTAACCCGTATCGTTGATTTCGGCGCATTTGTTGCTATCGGTGGTGGTAAAGAAGGTCTGGTACATATTTCGCAGATTGCTGATAAGCGCGTTGAGAAAGTGGCTGACTATTTGCAGGTTGGTCAGGAAGTACCAGTTAAAGTACTAGAAATTGATCGCCAGGGTCGTGTTCGCCTGAGCATCAAAGAAGCGACAGCCGGCACAGCTGTTGAGGAAGCACCACCAGCACCACAATCAGTAGAATAAATTTGATGTCATAAACGGTGTCTTGTAAAAAAGCGCCGTTTAACAGACTCAGGGCAGGAGGCCCAATAAATGCAATAGGTGATAGGGCATTCTTAATCAATGTCTGACTTTGGGAGTAGGAAATGAATTTTTTTCTGCGCTGGTGTTATGCTGTAGCAATACTTATCTTGGCAGGATGCAGCAGCAAGGATTGGCGTAAAAACGAAGTCTTTGCTATTCCATTACAACCTTCATTGCAGCAGGAAGTTATTCTGGCCCGTATGGAACAGATTCTTGCGAGTCGATCATTGACAGAAGATGAGTACGCACAGCTTTTATATGAGAGGGGTGTGCTGTATGATAGTCTCGGGCTGAGAGCCTTGGCACGGAATGATTTTTCTATTGCCTTGTCTATTCGGCCTAATATTCCAGAGATTTTTAATTATCTGGGAATTTACTTTACGCAGGCTGGCAATTTTGATGCCGCCTATGAAGCGTTTGATTCTGTATTAGAGCTTGATCCAACTTACAATTACGCGCGTCTGAACCGCGGCATCGCGTTGTATTACGGTGGCCGGTATAAGTTAGCGCAGGATGATCTGCAGGCGTTTTATCAAGACGATCCAAATGATCCCTTCCGTTCGTTGTGGTTATACCTGGTGGAAAAAGAATTTTATCCTAAAGGAGCGATGGTAAACTTGTCGCAACATTACGAAAGAGCGAACCGGGGGCAATGGGGCTGGAATATAGTTGAATTCTATTTAGGCAAAATCAGTGAATATACATTGATGGATCGCCTGAAAGAGAATGCAACGGATAACACTTCGCTCGCTGAGCATCTCAGTGAAACTGACTTCTATTTAGGTAAACATTACCTAAGTCTGGGGGACAAGGATAGCGCATCTGCGTTATTCAAGCTGACGGTGGCTAACAATGCACATAACTTTGTTGAGCACCGCTATGCATTGTTGGAATTGGCGCTGTTAGGCCAGGAACAAGACGACCTATCAGAATCGGACCAGCAATAGCTGACGAACATTTCGAGATCGATTTGCAAAGTCCATCATCTTGACCGATGAGGGCTTGTTTGTTCGTTTAATTATATACTTTGAGCCAGTTCACATTTTAAATGAAAATGACCGAAATTTTTTTCAATGCGTTATGTAGACTGGCCGCCATAACTAATGAGGCACCATTACATGACCACTGAAACTGAAATCTCCTTTGCTGATCTGGGTTTATCAGCACCTATTCTTTCTGCACTGGAAGATCTTGGCTATGAAAAGCCATCTCCAATCCAGCAACAATGTATCCCCCATTTATTAAATGGTCGTGATGTGCTGGGTATGGCACAGACCGGCAGTGGTAAAACGGCGGCATTCAGCCTGCCTTTATTGCATAACATCAATGCTGAGCTGAAAGCTCCGCAGATCCTTGTGTTGGCACCGACCCGTGAACTGGCGGTACAGGTAGCCGAAGCGTGCGCGGATTTTTCTAAACATATGCGTAACGTGAATGTTGTTGCACTGTACGGTGGGCAACGTTATGACGTTCAGTTACGTGCTTTGCGCCAAGGTCCACAAATTGTTGTAGGTACACCTGGGCGTCTTCTGGATCACCTGAAGCGTGGTACTTTGGATCTTTCTAACCTGAGCGGTTTGGTTTTGGATGAAGCAGACGAAATGCTGCGCATGGGCTTCATCGAAGATGTTGAAAACATTATGAGCCAGATCCCAGCAGAGCACCAAACTGCGCTGTTCTCTGCAACGATGCCGGAAGCTATCCGCCGCATCACTCGTCGTTTCATGAATGATCCCCAGGAAGTACGTATCCAGGCGAGTGTAACTACCCGTCCTGACATCAGCCAGAGTTACTGGTCTGTTTACGGTATGCGTAAAAATGAAGCGCTGGTGCGTTTCCTGGAAGCTGAAGATTTTGATGCTGCGATTATTTTCGTGCGCACCAAAAATGCAACACTGGAAGTGGCAGAAGCACTGGAGCGTAGTGGTTACAATAGTGCGGCCCTGAACGGTGATATGAACCAGGCACTGCGTGAGCAGACACTGGAACGTCTGAAAGATGGTCGTTTGGATATTCTGATCGCAACGGATGTTGCAGCGCGTGGTCTGGATGTTGAACGTATCAGTTTGGTTGTTAACTATGATATTCCAATGGATGCGGAATCTTATGTTCACCGTATTGGTCGTACAGGTCGTGCGGGACGTGCGGGACGTGCATTACTGTTTGTAGAAAACCGTGAGCGCCGCCTGTTACGTAACGTTGAACGTACAATGAAGTTGACTATCCCTGAAGTTGAACTGCCGAATGCCGAGTTGCTGAGTCAGCGCCGTCTGGAAAAATTCGCAGCCAATGTGCAACAACAACTGGAAAGCAGCGATTTGGAGCAGTACCGTGCTCTGTTGTCCAAATTGCAACCTGCGGAAGATTTGGATATAGAAACTCTGGCAGCGGCGTTGTTGAAAATGGCACAAGGTGAGCGTCCGTTGATTCTGCCACCCGATCCGGTTCGCCGTCCTCGTCGTGAGTTCAACGAGCGTGATGATCGTCGTCGCAATGGTTCCGATGATCGTGGTGAGCGGGGTGAACAACGTGGTGATCGTCCTCGCCGTGAGCGCCGTGATGTTGGTGACATGGAGCTGTACCGTATTGAAGTGGGTCGTGACGATGGTGTTGAAGTTCGTCATATCGTTGGTGCGATTGCTAACGAAGGCGATATTAGCAGCCGTTATATTGGTAACATCAAACTGTTTGCAACTCATTCAACAATTGAGCTGCCAAAAGGTATGCCAGGCGAAATATTGTCTCATTTTACCCGTACTCGTATTCTGAATAAGCCAATGAATATGCAGTTAATGGGTGATGCGCAACCATTTGAACGTCGTGAACGCCGTGGTGGCCCACGTAACGGTAATAGTAATGGTAATGCTCCTCGCCGTGATCGTGAGAATTTCAACGGTGGTGGCCGTCGTTTCAGCGGTGAACGCCGTAGTGGAGAAGGTCGCGGTGGTGAAAGTCGCGGTGAAGGCCAAAACCGTAGCAATTTCCGTGGTCGTAGCGATGAGAATGGTTCATCTGCCCCACGCCGTCGTTATAACAACAGCAACGCGCAGTAATTAACTGATATTTGAATGATAAAACGGCTCCTTTTTACAGGGGCCGTTTTTGTTGCCAGTACACTTCAATCTACCGAGTGTTTCAATCGTGGTGTGCTCAGTCTTCTTGGGGATTTTTTCCCTATTAGTTATCATTGTATTCATTACCAACCGCTGGAGTTTCGTACCATAAGGTGACTGATTGATTCAGTACTTTGATTTCCTGAGGGTGGATTTCTATAAGAAGTTGAGAAATAGCCTTTCTCCCTTTTCGTTGTTTTTCTGTATACATTAGTGACATTTGGTTTTCAGGTTGTTTATTGAATCTCGTTATTCAACTGTTCTAAGTACCCTTTCATATATGGCTTTAAACTGTTATTAAAAGTCATTGTTTTAACTTATGCCTCAGCCGGAATTTTATCAGGACGAATAGCCACACAGGAAATAAAGTTGGGAACAATAATTTCGTTCATATACTTGCCTTTATTTATCCGTAGAGTGAGCCATTGCGATTTTCTCTTTCAAACGCGCATGTGCTAATGACAGACGATCATTTATCGCCTGATATTCCTCCAGCGTCTGGTTTGCCAGAATATGGCGCCATAAATGCACGGGATTATTAGCGGCACTAACGTTAATTAGGTCATTAGGATCAACCTGACAGGCATCTTCCACTTCCTGAGGCCATTTCGGTATTTTGCTGGTCTGCATCGCAATATAACGGGCAATACTTGTAATTAGATCAAATGGAAAATTTATCAGTTCAACAAACCAGTCCAAGCGAGAATTCATCCGCATTAGATACTGTAATCCAAAAATATAACCTTCTTTCTTCTGCTCAATAGGTGGACACAATAAGATAATATCAGCCTGTTCCTGTAAACCGTCTTCCTCCATATAGCAACGGATAAATTCCCAGTAACCCGGCATCAGCTCCCGAAATACTTCAGAAAACCCCAGACTAAACGTATCCAATACCGTTTGATCGTCTGCTAGAATATGACCGTCAATACACCATTCCTTCATCCTGCCCCTGCTCTCGGTCAGGGTAAAAAACACATCCTTCCAGGGAACCGATAATACCGTGCCATTAAAACGGTAAACATGGATCATCTGGGTTTTACGGTTAAAACGAATTGGGTAGTGTGTCGTAGCAAACCACTCTTTTAGAATAAGTTTACCACTGAAATATAAGATAACCATGCCACCCGGTTGAAAAATAAAAAAACCAAGTAAACTCTTATAATCTCCATTGAAACACCGGAGAATCGTATCAACCATAAAAAATAAGTCCATTCCTAAGCAACAAAAAAATGACGTCGCAAATAGTGAACTCACAAATCCTTTATTTCGGTAATATTTATCCACAGTCTCCATATAAGTCGAATTCATACGGATCACCGTATCGTACTCAATCATATATTCGCCTGTTTTACCCGTTAACCGGGTTGGTTTCCCCTGATAAAGTTGATAATCTTTCTCTTGCTGAGTCAAAGGGCGATTCAGTTTATAGGGCATATAAAATTGACTAAATTTCATAGTCATGCTCCCTCCGCAGTCATTAATTTATTAAACGCATCCACTTCCATCCTGCTATCGGGCCAAATAGCGGGAATATCCTCTTCACCTGCCGGGATCTTGCGCCACAGGCAGGAGGCCAGCCATTTTTGGATCTCATTTTTCTTTTTCATCGCCAGATAGATATTGGCACCAAAGTACAGCACCAAAGCAACAAACATCCCTAACGGACCTAAGGCACCAAAAATCAGTAAAAACCCACTCACCGCTGAAACCAAATAACCCAATCCTAAGCCTATATCGCCTTTCCTGAGCTCATCTATCGCATGATAGCTATCCCAGACCACTCCAATGATCCCGGCTCGGACGCCAAGGAATTTTACTATCCGAATCCATTTAACTAACTTGACTAATCCTTCTCGCCCCAATATTAAACGCACCAGAGGCTTTAACCTGAGTACCTGAAAATTATTCAGCAACCGCTCACAGGTTTCAGCGAGAGCCCCCATTGCGGAGACCAGATCCGCCGCAAACCGGGTACACGCTTCGGTCTTTTCCTTAGGCCACCCAGCACTGCGCAGTGCGGAGATCTGCCACACCAGAGAGAAGGTACAGCCGAAAAAAGGCAGCCCTTTTGTTAACGAATTGGCAAGGCTTTTAGCAGAACTACCCTGTAACTGAACCAGTTTGGTGCGTAACATCCCCGGAAACAGCTCCGCACGGATCTCATCGACAGAATGCAAGGTTTTCACCAACGGCCGAGTCCGTTCCGCCTCCGGTAACGCTCGGGTCTTTTCCGCTTCACCTGCGTTTGCCAGGGTAATAAATTGGAACTCCTGCTCGCCCTCCATCGGCAGGCCGTTAATCTCCAAACGACGCATTTCAATGTCAACATGGTGACGCAGCTTATCTGAGGACGCAGGCTGTGTCAGATCCGCCATCAAGCTCATTTGCGTGACCACCGCACTGAGAAAATGTTTACGTTTTCCGACAAACTTGATGACTTTTAATTCCTTGCCATGCAGTTTAGCTAGCATGACCAGTGCGGGAAGCGGCGCTTTCTCCACCGCTTTATTGACCACCGCAAACAAGGTACTGCTCAGTTCATTCAGGTATTTTTCTATCGTGATGGAAACGGGTTCATCGAAGTGTTCAGCAATGTCTTTCAGCCCATCGGGTATTTTATCCCAGGCAATCTCGCCGTAGTCTCTGCCGGTCTCCAGTACGGCGTGAATTTGCGCGATTTTTTTATCGCGGTTCATCATCAGCGCACGTAAGAGCAGATTATCCGGCGTGATGGTGGCGCACATCATCTGCTCTTGAAAATAATGCGAGGCCCCCAGTTTGTCCTGCATCCCGTAAATACAATCATGGACTGACTGGGTAAACAGAGCGCCGCTGTAATCGTCCGTACTATCAAAGTTATGGTCAAAATAGTCCAGCAGGGTCTGGCTTTTCAGCCAGTCCAGATACATCTCGGTCATCGGGGAGATAATGGTATTGTCATACCGCGTCAGGTCAGTAGTAAATCGATCCATAAACGCTTTTTCTTTATCACGGTCGATGTATTTCTCGTAATCCGCCCAATGTTTTTGTACCAGCGGCTTTAATGCCGCATCATTTAAGTAATGCGCGGTGTCCGCTCGTTTTTCAGAGCCAGGAATGTAATATTCGCTATCAAAACTGCCGTACCGGGCTTCATTCTCTTCCGTTTCATCTTTAGTTAACTGATCACGCTCAAACTGTCGGCACAACGCCTCTTTCAACGTGCTCAGAGAAGTCGAAAGTGCAATCCCCCGGGTATAGTGCGGATTTTCATGAAACTGAGTCTTTAACCGGTAATTAGCCAGGGCGGTAATGTCCTGCACCATCGCAACCGGATCAGGCAGGAACAGGATGACCCCTTTGTCGGGCATTAATTCTTTAGCTGCCCACCATAGGTCATTCTGATCAAATAGAAATTTCCCATTCCAATGAGAGCTGGTGTAATCTGCGATACGCCGGTTGGTGTCTATTCTCGTGTGATATTCCGCTACGGTGTCCGTCAGTGACGAGAACGGCAGTGCATTCTCCTCCTCTCCACGGTTGAGCCATTTTTCCATATCAAAACGTTGCATATATCGCGCACGGTAGGCCGGATCTTCGTGCTTTTTACGGACCGCTTCCGTCCACTCCACCCCAGACCAGGCAAACCAAAAGGCACGGTTTGTAAAGCCTGGCGGCAACACCGGCAACGTCACCAGCGAAGCACGCGCCAATTCATCGGGCTTATTAATGCAAGGTTTCATTTCACCACTGGCTAAACGGGGCGGAACTTTGTCATGTTCAGGCAAGGGATAGTAGTACCCCTCTTCCGTGATGTAATAATTGATCCAGCCATTGACCAACTCATCCCAGATATACAGAAAGCCTTCACGCAGCAGACGAGTGGTATAGCCGGTTTCGCCTTTTTTCTCTACCGGCGGCATCTGAATGCTCGCAGGCAAATTCGGTACACCATCACCCTGCGCCTTGATGGCAGGGCGGACAAGTAAAACAGGCAGTCCCTTACGGGTACAAAAACTACAGCCAGGGTTTATCACAATAAAATCTCCGTAATGGGTTTCTTATGGATCATCAATTAAAGTTGCAGGTCATTTTCTTCAATGTCATTCGAGGCAATTCGGCGTGAAAATGCCTAGGGGCAGTGGACGATTATCCCAGCCATGAAGGTGATTCCTCATCACCAATAATTTCAGCGGGAGTTCAACGTTTTTCTGTGCACCACTGGTACACAAATTCAATTTAATATTTCCCCCCGCTTTGGGGATCTCGTTTTGAAAACGCTGGGCCACAAGCGGCTCCTCAACAATAAGAAAGAACTCAATAACATGAGCCATGCCATAATAAATTTCAGGAATGCAAAACCGGATTCAGGTATTTCAGGACAGGCAGTTAACCGAGCAGAAAATAAGAGAACACCGACAACGCCTGCCATAATAAATAAACACATTTACCAGACAGACCATTTCCTAGCCAAGGCGATTTTGTAAACAGTTTTATATAAGGTCAAGACATTTTTTATCAAATAGCACTTTTTGTTTAAGACTAATGAGTCATAAAGTCTGGAATATGATAGAAAAATCACATAATATATAAACCAAACCTAAACGATTCAACGTTTTTTGTACAAGAAGATTGTATTTGTTTTTATAAAATGATAGCGACTTATCTATTATTCTATAATAGATAGAGTAATTCAACTATATATAACATTGCCGTTATTCTATAATTTATATTATTTTTCAAACAGGTAGATAATAAAAACACCACGTTAAGACGCGGGTAAAAAAGAGAATAATTATCAATAAAGTGATGAGAATGAGAATAGATTCATTGAGGAAAAACCATAATCCTCATAGGATATAACCAAGAATGATAATTATTTTATCGCTTATCAGTGATAATAGTGAATTTAAAACCGAGATACTTATGAGTTTTTTTAGATGCCTCGACATTAATGCTCTGGGTTTTATGATGAACCAGGGCGGTATTTCACACGCTTTATCTAAATGTGATAAAACAGCGGTTAAAAAAAGCCATTTTTCACCCGTCAATCTGGTTTTAAAGTCTGGAAAAAAAGAACAAGCTCATCATGAAAAAACAGGTAAAAACTTTAATCATGAAAAGTAAAAAACAGTGATTGAGGATTTTTTAAGATGGGTCAAAGATTCGATGCTTTGCTGACATAGAAAGAGAAAGCAGCAGGAAAAACGGGTTTTAAATTGATTAATCAGGTGGCAAAATGACAACATTAATCCAATAGCAAAAACATAAGATTATATTGAAACATTTAACAGGATTAATAAAATTATCAGCGAAAAAGCATGGAAAAGTTTAAAAGCATTAAAGAAACGAGTGTTGTTTTTAATACCCTTAATATGTCTGTTACTCTCTCTGGTTTTAAATATAAAAAAATCAAATACAGAAAAACGAGAAAACTTAATTATCAGTTTAATGTATTTGTTAGCGATATTACCCCCCATTTGTTTTACATTTCCCTAATGTGTAATAACTATTTAAAAGAATGAATATCAGAGCGAGATCTTATATTTTTAGAATGGTTTTTTTGTTTGAAAATAAATCTCATTTAACTTTAAGAATATACTGAATATCTATAAGACTATTGATAAAGCCGTATTGAATGGACAAGATTATCAATATTCGCTTATTGGTTTATTCTTGCACAAAATGGAATCCCGGTCTGGTAAATCGGTAAGTAAATAGCCTGATGAGATAAGAATACCCCTTTCTGTTTTTTTGGATAATCAACCCCTTTTTCAGGGCTTAAATCCTGTCAAATTAATCGTTTTATCCATTTTTTTATTGCGTTATTTTTAGTTTTTTTTCGTAAAATGACTGGCGAAAAAGCGCTTTAATACTCATCTGTTCGGATAATATTTTTTACGCGCAGATTTCTTTTCAACTCTCTATTAATGGTTAATAATTTTCGATTAAATGTAATTAACTCTCTTTTGAAAAGTTGTATTTATTGAGTAAATCCACCCTTTATATAAAGTCTTTAATGCTTCTGTATTCGCGTTTTTAAATAATTATGGCAGGTTAGGTAAATGTAAAATAAGTGGAGTATAGAGTCCCTTATATAATGGATTAAATATGCATTTATTTTTATAGCAAAAAAGCTGCCCCCATAAAGAGGCAGCTTTGATCTTTAATACTAAGAAGAATCAGTTACTCAATACTTCAACCGGATTGTTTGCACTGCGTGCGCGCCATAGTTTCAGCCATTGCATAATAGAAGAAACCATAATCACTACGCCGAGGATAACCATCACAATGGAGATAGTTCCGTTGAAGATGTTGAAACCTTTTGCTGCGGAGTTGAAATAGACATTTTTCACCATCCAATAGGCAGCGTAGTTCACCGTAACATACAGGTAAGCCAGTGGGATCAGGCAGGTCAGCATATACCAGCGTTTTTCAGACAAACGCAGGATAATTGTTGCACCAATCATCAGGCCGATAGATGCCATCAGTTGATTGGATACACCGAATAGTGCCCAAACTGAATTGATATCACCGGAATTCAACAGATAACCCCACAATAAACAGGCAATGACACTACAACCGACCGAACCCGGTAACCAGTCGAGGCGTTTCAGAGGTGCCCAGATATCGCCTAGAAAATCTTGCAGCAGGTAGCGGGCAACACGCGTACCAGAATCAACTGCTGTCAGGATAAACACCGCTTCGAACATGACGACGAACTGGAAGAAATAGGATGCCAATTGGCTGAACCAGGGGATACGGGTGAAGATATCCGCCATACCCACTGCCAGGGTGACTGCACCACCAGTACGGCCATACAGATCCAAGCCAATTTCCTGACTGAGTGTTGGCAGGTGGACAACATCCATACCCAGTGTGGCGAAGACTTCCGGGGCGGAGTTAATAGCGAAATAGTCAGCAGGATACAGGGAAGTGGCTGCAATCAGCGCCATTACGCCAACAACGCATTCTGCCAACATTGCGCCGAAGCCAACGGGCAAAATATCACTCCACTTATCGATCTGTTTAGGTGTCGTACCAGAACCGATAAATGCGTGGAAGCCAGAAATTGCACCACAAGCGATAGTGATAGAGATAAACGGCCATACCGGACCCGCCAGCACAGGGCCATTACCATGAATAAATTCAGTCACTGCCGGGAATTGGATCTCTGGGTTAATAAAGATCACACCCACAACCAGCGCACCGAATACACCAATTTTCATAAAGCTGGAGAGATAGCCACGTGGAGTCAGCAGCATCCAGACAGGCAGGGCGGTTGCGAAAAATGCATAGATTGGCAGTGCCATGCTGACGGTGGATGTACGCAGACTCAGCCACTCACCGAAAGCCGATTCCTGGATATAAGGGCCGATGAGCACACAGGCCATAATGGTGATAATACCTACCCAGGTTGCTCCGCGCATATTGCCGGTAAAGCGTTCCCACAGGCCGACACCGATGGCTACCGGGATGGTCATAAATACTGCAAACGTTCCCCAGGGGTTACGTTCTAATGCGTGAACTACCACCATAGACAGACCTGCCATGGTAATCGTGATGATGAACAACATTGCAAGGCCGGTACACCAGCCTGCAACTGGGCCAAGTTCTGCTTTGGCAACTTCTGACAGCGATTTACCACGATGTTTCATTGAGGCGAATAAAACAACTGTATCGTGTACAGCACCGCCGATAACACAGCCGATTAACAGCCATAACATACTGGGCAGATAACCGTATTGAGCGGCTAATACTGGGCCAACCAGCGGTCCTGCGGCTGCGATTGCCGCGAAGTGGCTACCGAAATTCACCCATTTTTTCGTAGGTACATAATCTTTACCGTCTTCCAGTAAATGCGAAGGTGTCACTTCACTGTCATCAGCTTTCAATACTTTCTTAACGAAGAATACGCCGTAAAAACGGTAGCAGATAACCAGAATACACAACGTCGCAATAACAAATGTGAGAGCGTGCTGCATTTCTCTTCTCCTGAGGGCTATAATTTTTTACTCCTATCTTGTCACAGCTAAAGGAAGCTATCAGGAAGTGTCTGAGTGAGTGGTTGTATGGCGGGTTAAGTGGTTAGATTCAGCAGGTAAGCGGTGAGTCGAAATTTACTAACCTGCTGAAGATGTGATGAATATCACGCATTATTTCAGCCCTAATGCCTCTTTCAGCGGTTTCAGATAGCGGCGGCTGACAGGAATAGTTTGACCATTACGTAAAACCAATTCGGCTTGTCCGTTATCACCAAACAGGATTTCGCGCAGATGGGTCATATTGACCAAATATTGACGATGATTTCTCATCAGTGGTGTACGGGTTTCCAGTGTGCGAAGAGTCAGTTCAGTAAATCCTTCCTGCCCATTGGTACACATAACATAGACTCCGCTTGGGCGGGAGGTGACATAAAGAACCTCATCCTGTTGAACCAGCCAGATCCGGCTGTGGCCTGTGCATGGGATATATTTCAGCGGCTCTTCTGCTTTCAGTATGGAAATATCCTGTTTATGATGCCCTTGTCGTAATCGTTGTAAGGTTTTGGTCAGACGGTTTTTTTCCAGTGGTTTTAATAAATAATCAAATGCGCTTTCTTCAAATGCTTGTATTGCATATTCATCAAATGCAGTCAGGAAAACGATATAGGGGCGGTGCTCTGGATCGAGCATACCTACCATTTCTAATCCGGTGATACGTGGCATCTGGATATCCAAAAATACAACATCCGGTTTCAGGCGATGTATGGCCCCAATAGCCTCAACGGCGTTGGCACATTCGCCAATAATTTGGATATCCCGTTCTTCTTCCAGCAAACAACGCAGGTTTTCCCGTGCCAGCGGTTCGTCATCAACAATTAATATATTCATGCTCACACAGTTTTATCAGCCTCTTTATTTAATGGTAAACATAAAATTACGCGGGTAAATTGTTCTGGCTGGCAATCTATTTGCACACCATAATTTTCACCATAGCGAAGTCGCAGCCGTTTATCCACTAGGCTCATTCCTAGTCCATCTCCCATAGAAACTGACTTATAAAGACCCGCATTATCTTCCACTTCCAGTATCAGCAATCGATCCTGTTGATGAGCTCGGATGGTAATCCTACCGGTTTCCAGTAATTGTGATGTGCCGTGTTTGATCGCATTTTCTACTATTGGTTGGAGAGAAAAAGCAGGCAGTTTGGCGTGAAGCAGAGATTCCGGCAGTTCAATAGTTATTTGCAGGTGATCACGGAAACGGGCCTTCTCAATTTGTAAGTAAGCATTCACATGCTCTATTTCATCAGACAGAGTGACGATCTCTTCTGACCGTTTCAAGTTTTTACGGAAGAAGGTTGAGAGATATTGTACTAATTGACCAGCCTGATGACTGTCTCGCCGTATCACTGCTTGCAGGGTATTTAAGGCATTAAATAAAAAGTGAGGATTCACTTGCGCGTGAAGCAGCTTAATTTCTGACTGGAGCAGTGATTGTTTGTTACGTTCATATTGTCCGGCAAGGATTTGGGCAGATAACAGGCTGGCAATACTTTCCCCCAGGGTGCGATTGATTGAGCTAAACAGACGGTTTTTGGCTTCGTAAAGTTTAATTGCTCCGATAACTTGCTGATTTTCTCCCCGTAGTGGAATGACCAGGGTGGAGCCTAGTTTGCAAGTTGGATTGATTGAGCAACGGTAAGGTATTTCATTGCCATCGGCATAAACCACTTCATTATTTTCAATTGCCCGGCGGGAGTGCTCCGAGGAAATAGGTGTTCCAGGAAGGTGATGATCTGAACCGATACCGATAAATGCCAGCAGTTTTTCCCTGTCTGTAATGGCGACGGCACCAATTTCCAGTTGCTGATAAATAACTTTTGCTACCCGCATACTGTTATTTTCATTAAATCCTTTTCGCAAAATACCTTCGGTATAGACAGCGATTTTCAGTGCCTGAGCAGAAAATGCACTGGTGTATTTTTCAAATATAGCACGCCGGTCAAGTAAGATACGCATGAACATGGCTGAACCAATACTATTGGTGACAATCATCGGGGAGGCAATATTTTTTACCAACGCTAATGCTTCACTGTATGGGCGGGCAAGTAGCAGTAAAATGCCCATCTGTATCATTTCAGCACAAAACGTGACGATAGCGGCTGTCCAGGGATTAATCAGTCGGTTTATTTGACCACGTTTCATCAGATAGCGGTGAATAATGCCACCGATTAAACCTTCAACAATGGTTGATATCATACAACTGAAAGCAGTCATCCCTCCCAGAAAATAGCGGTGCAGCCCCCCTGTTAAGCCAACTAAAGCTCCGACGCCTGGCCCGCCCAGAAGCCCGCCAAGTACAGCGCCAATAGCACGGGTATTGGCAATGGAATCACCGATATGCAGACCAAAATAAGTCCCCATAATGCAGAAAATAGAGAAAATGACGTAGCACAGCAATTTATGAGGTAAACGTATTGTAACTTGTAACAGTGGAATAAACAGAGGTGTTTTACTTAGCAGCCAGGCGATTACCAAATAGACGCACATCTGCTGTAGTAATAACAACACAAGGTTAAATTCGTACATGGGTTTTCCGGAAGGATGGCGAATGTTGCTAGTTTACAGAAATAGTTAAATAAGATTATCAAAAGTTTATTTCAAGTAGTTCAATATTTGACAAGAATCATAAACCACTACACTATTATAAAGACTTATTCTTTCCGTCAGTGATTATACGTACAAATATATAAGAAATTTTCCGTGAAATAATGCGAAGATGCTATTAGTTTCAGGTTGAGCAATTTTGAGTGTGTAAGACATAATGAAAAAAACAACACTTTTTACGATCTTACTGGTTATCCTGCTCACAGCAATGGCTGTGTTATTTCGTTCTCATAACCAATATTTATTGTTACAGGGTGAAGTTGATGCGCCGGAAGTGATTGTGGCATCTAAAGCCAAAGGCCGGGTGATCGCGCGCCACGTCGAGCGGGGAGATGATGTCAAAACAGGTCAGCTCCTGATCACACTTGAAAGCCCTGAATTACTAGCTCAAGTCGCTTCATTGGAAGCTGTCCGTGATCAGGCTAAAGCTCAGTTAGAGCAATCTCTGCATGGTACGCGTGAAGAAAGTATCCGGAATCTGGAAGCGGGTTTAGCACAGGCTCAGGCTGAATATGATAATGCGGTACGTGAATATAACCGTATTCAGAACATCGCGTCTAAAGGCTATGTTTCACGAAATGAACTGGATAACGCCCGCAGGAGCAGGGATGTTTCCTATCAAAAAATGCAGGGAGCAAAAGCTGCGTTAGATGAAGGTGTGCATGGTGACAGGATTGAGCTACGCCAGAAATATGCGGCGGCTCTGCGTCAGGCTGAACAGCAACTCATTGAGTTACAAACCCAGAAGGATGATTTACAGGTTAAAGCGCCAGTCGAGGGTGAAGTTGGGCCGATTCCGGCAGAGGTTGGTGAACTATTTAATGCCAACAGCCCGCTGGTGACATTAGTTCGTGTACCGGAAGCCTATTTTATTTATAACTTGCGGGAAGACATTCTGGCGAAAGTGCGTAAAGGGGATAAAGTCAACCTTCGTGTTCCTGCGCTGGGTGATAAAGAGATCGAAGCAGAAATACGTTATATCGCCCCGATGGGAGATTACGCAACCAAACGCGCGACGCGTGCGACCGGTGATTTTGACCTGAGAACCTTTGAAGTTCGTTTATTTCCCTTACAGCCGGTTGAAGGTTTACGCCCTGGTATGAGCGCCTTGTGGCGTTGGGATAAATAGGTGATTTGCTGATGAGGAGCAAGGTTGCATGGCGTGGGTTCGAACGCGCTTTTAGTCAAGAGATTCGGGCTACGATCCGTAGTCCGGTTTTTCACTGGCTAAGTTGGTTATTCCCTTTGATGCTGTTTGTGCTAATCAGCGCTAACTTTTCAGAAGGGACGTTGCTCAATCTGCCGGTCTCGGTAGTGGATAATGATCATAGCTCGTTGTCACGTAGTCTGATCCGTAATCTGGATGGCGCTTCTCATGCGCATATTAAATCCTACGATGGTGGATTGCATGAATCTCTTGAACGGCTTGGCAACGCTAAGGATTACTCTCTGCTTTATATCCCGAATGATTTTGAGGCTGATGCTCTCCGGGGGGACCAGCCAACCGTTCGTATGTATTACAACGCATTGTTTTATGGTGCCGGAAGTTATTCTATTCAGGACTTCAGTGGAGTCATGGCGGAAATCAATGCCAAATACCGTTCCATATTGGCAACGGAGATGGAGCGCCAGTTACCTCCGTTAGCCAGTGTCACACTCGCTTATGACAGTCTTTTCAATGCCAGTGGTAGTTACATTTATTATCAGCAGTTTGCGGCCACTATCCATTTGTTGCAGCTTTTTGTTGTGACTTGCACGATTTACAGTATGGCCCGTGGCAGTACGCTGATGACAATGAAACCGTTTACCTTCGCCCTGTTGGGAAAATTGATGCCTTATACCTTGTTTTTTACTCTGTTGTTGATCGTGGAGTTGGCGGCGCTGATTGGGGTATTTGATGCAAAAGTGAATGGTAATCCAATATATATGGTGGTAGTCGGTTTCTTCTATGTGATTGCCGCCCAAAGTGTTGGCCTGTTGCTATTTACTTTCACCAATAGCGCATTGACAGCGTATAGCCTTATCGGGGTGTTGGTGAGTATTGCGATGACCTTTTCAGGTATGTCAGTACCCGAATTATCAATGATATTGCCGGAGAGGATAATTGCCAATCTTGAGCCTTTGACCCATGCCTTGAATGCGATGTTTGATATTTTTCTGCGTGAGGTTTCTTTACTGGGTATTTTATCTGTTTGTGCTTCGTTACTGACTTATCCGGTCGTTTGTTCCCTGCTGGTGCGTAACCGGTTATTGAAACGGCTTAGTCTGCCACAAGGCGGTGAATGATGCAGATGTATTGGCAGACTTTTCGCCGGGTGTTAATGGGAATGCTGGAAAAACCCATGTGGATGTTGATGCTGGCTTCCCTGTGTCTGATGAGTTTGGTGTATGTCCGGCCAACAGTATGGGATCTGCCCGTTGCCGTGATCGATCAGGATCACAGCTTCGCCAGTCGTGCTCTGATACGTCAGCTTAATTCCACGGCTAAAATTGCTGTCCACAGCTATGACAATCTGGCTGATGCTCGTCACGATCTGCTGTTACGTGAAATTTTTGCGATTATTATCATACCGGCGGATCTGGAGAAAAATATCCTTAATGGAAAAAATATCACCTTCCCGATTTATGGAGATGCAACGAGTCGTCTTGCCAATGGGCAAATTCAGCAAGAGTTGACCTCTGCCCACCGGCAATTGCTGAGTGAATATAACAGCAAATTACTCTTGAAATATGGTTTCAGTCCTGAACAGGTAAAGCTACTACTGATGCCAATTCGTAGTGAAACTGTTGGGCTGTTCAACCCAGGAGTTAGCTTTGCTGCAATTACCTTCCCTGGTTTGTTGGTGATGTTGTTGCAACACTCTTTGCTAATATCTTGTGTGCGGGTCAGTATTACGATGCGCAGTACGCCGAAAGGTAAACCACCATTACCCGTCTATTTAGGTGCATTATCGGCGTTATTACCAATCTGGCTTTTCCTCTCCACTCTATTTTTTGTTCTTTGGCCGTGGGTATTGGGATACCGGCAGGAAGCGTCTATTCCTCTGTTATTAATGCTGACTTTCCTGTTTATGCTGGCGGTGTTCGGATTAGGAAAGCTGGTGACAGAATGCATGCGCAGTGTGGAAATGATCTATCTGACGCTCGCCCTTAGCACAACGCCTGTGTTCTATATTTCCGGCACAATCTGGCCAGTACAGGCGATGCCTGATTGGGTGAGGGCAATCTCTTCTGCCTTACCATCCACTTGGGCGACAAAAGCGATTGCAGGTGTTAACCAGATGGGGCTGCCATTACAGAATGTACTGGGCGATATCGCCATGATGCTGATCCTTGGCGTGGTTTATACGCTGCTGGGGATTCTGATCGGGATGGTGCGTAATCGGATGGGAACTAATCTGTCGCGTTAAATCAAACCGTAGAAAAGCAATGCGACTGGACGGGTTAAAACAGGGTAAAGCAAGTTTAAATTGGCATATTTAAGGTATCGTGGTTTTTCATGGAAATTTTTATTTTCGATGATTTAATTGGTTTATGAAAAAGTTTATTCCCGGTTGAAAACGTTATTAAATTCTGTTCCTTTTGGAAAATATATTGCCTGATTAACCTGTTTAAATTACAGTCTCTTTTAACGGTTGTTTTTACCATTTTTAACGTCTGTTTTTTGTAAGTTTAATCATCATGGGATATCGTGTTTTCAGACAGTAAATTAACTTGATAATGTAAAGATACCCTTTTATGTTTTTTCGGATAATCAACTCTTTATTCAGGGTTTAAATCCTGCCGGATTAAATAAGTTTTCATAATTACGCTCTACTTTCAACCAGCCCTTGTGTACCAAGACATACAGCCTTTTCATCCAAGCGACCCGTGGAAATAATGAGATAGGCTATAAAACCAATATTGTTCAAGAAAAAACAAAATGCATAGGTGTATCGGTATTATGGAAAGCTATTTAGCGGCTGTTCAGCGCAGTGATTCTTGCGCCTGGTAAAAGTTAAAAAGGGAGAAACACCCAAAAGAAGTTAATTAATGAAGGTCTAATATAAGCCATACATATTATATATTGAAAAGATTTAAATTTAGCCAAAATAACACACTGTGTCATTTTTCACTTGAAAAGTAACACGGTGTGTTAGTGTAATATCATCATAGATAACATGGAGAAGTTACGATGGATTACTTGGAGTTTATCGAAACTACCGCTTTCAGTAAGGTTAGAGCAGAACTCATAGAAGATGATGAGTTTCAGAGCTTCAAATTTACTTGTTGAAGTATCACGAACATGGCGACACGATTAGTCAAACTGGTGGGTGTAAAAAGATTCGCTGGGGCCGCAAAAGGATGGGTAAGAGCGGTGGGGTACGAGTTATTTACTATGTTAGGACGTTAAGCGGTCGATTGTATTTGTTGTTTGTTTATCCGAAAAATGTACAAGAAGACCTGACACAAGATCAGAAAGCACAATTGAAAAATTCTGTTCAACATATGAAATAAAATGCCGCCCTTGGGCGGTTAACTTCTCCAGTTTTATATCTAAATTTTCAGGGAATGATCTAACGTATTGAGGATAAATTATGGAAGAAAACATGTTTAAAGAGCTTTTGAGTAGTGTAAATGAGATGGTCGCTATAGAAAACGGTGAATTTCAGCCTAAGCCTGAACATGTTCATCGTCATGCTATCCCTAATGTTAAATTAATCCGCAAAAATTTCGGTATGAAACAATCCAAGTTTGCGGAAATGGTAGGGGTGAGCATTAGACTGGTGCAAAGCTGGGAACAAAACCAGCGAACACCATCAGGGATCGCATTGAAAATGCTATTTTTAATAGAGAAAAATCCGAATATCGTAGACACGTTAAGATCTATTTGAGCAAGAAAAGCATGCTAATTGTCTGAAACATTTAGGTAAATATTGCTGCTTTTTATGCATGTTCGGAAAGTAACTGCGTTGAGCTGTTACTTTCCGATATAACGTCATGCTTGCAGCGTCCAGCAACTAAGTTCATGACAGGTATGCTATGCCAACATTTAGCCCGAATGAAGAGTTGCTCACAAAAACCCAGTTGGCGCGTGACATTCGAGTTTATTGATGGTGATGCATATATCGTTAACTATGAGGATTATTATTAATGAAGAAGATGTTTAACCCCCCCTCACCCTGGTGAAATTGCGTATGGCCTTGATAAGGCAGAAAAAGTGGTTGATGTTTCAAGATTAACCCCTCTATTTAAGCCAGTAAATCTATCCTATGCTTAATAATAACAACCTAAATAACTATATGGACACCCACTTGAATTGAATCGGTGTCCATATAGTTATTTAACCATGTTATCCCTTTTTTATTGCGTTATTTTTATGGCTTGCTTCGTTAAATGATGGTGATAAAGCACCTGAATATCAGTCTGTTTAGATAATATTCTTTTATATGCTGATTTGTTTTCAACTTTCTGTTGATGTTTAATGGACTTCGATTAAACGCAATTCACTATCCTGTTGAAAAGCACGTTTATTGAGTTAAATCTGACTTTTATATAAGAGCTTTAATCTCTCTATTTGTGTTTTTAAATAGTTATGGCAAGTTAGTATTTTTTCCGTTTCACGTCACGTATTTAAACTTTCCCATTTTCATTAAATTGATATTCAGGTTTTCTCGTTTTTACTTTTTCTGTATTTGATTTTTCAGGTTTAAAACCAGAGAGGGTAAAAGAGATATCAATAGTATTAAAATTAAAGCCTGTTTTCTCTTCCAATGTCAGTATAACATCGAATCTTTTACCCACTTTAAAAAATCTTTAATCACGGTTTTTTGCCTTTGATGATTAAAGTTTCTACCTGTTTTTTGATTAAAATAGAGTGACGGATAAAAAAACAGAGCTTTGTTAATAATCTAAAATGGCTTCCTTATTGGGAAGCCATTTTGCTGTGGTATTCCCACCTAGAATCTCGTCTTTTTCAGCGAAAATAAAAACAGCATATTTTTAACGATAAAAGCGCTGATTAAAAACCAGAGGAAAATGAAAAACGTATCAATATAAGTAAGATTAAGACAAATGAAATAGGCCATTGTAATACCAATGGCGGAATCAAGCTGATCGAATAAAATAAACAGCTGCTTATTTTGCTTCGGATGTTGTCCCGGTGGTGCGCCGAGTCTCCTTTTCAACCAGGAGTTTGGCAACTCGAAAAGAACGTAACCTAAACCCGCCAGGAACCCGGTAAATAAACAGGAGGCAATGGTCCGTGGAATAATGGTGTCCTGTGTTTCGGTACAGAGTATTAACCACAGCGGTGAAAATAGCGCGGTAATAATCGGTACAGCAATAAAACCACGCCAGGTCTTGTTGTAGCCGAAATAACGTTGATGTACCGGGATAGCCCAGTAGGAAAAATAGTTTTTTGTAACAATCACCATGTGTAAACAACCACCAAGGATAACGGGGATAAGTAAAATCCCCGCGTGATAAAAACTATTGAACATAGAGACTCCAGAAATGAAGACCTGTAAATAAAACAAACCCCGCAAGTGTTGTACTGACGATAGTACTGAGATGTTTGAACTTATAAAACGGACGATCCCATAGCATGGCGATACTGAATGCAAGAAGCGCTAGCGTTAGTAAAAGCTGAGCCAGCTTCGGCGTTGCCACTAAGCCGACCAAAGCGTAACCGCTAATAATAAATAAACTCCAGAATACGGGCATACCAAGATAGGAGAGCTTACTTTCATTCTTAATATTCCCAACTTCATTGAAGACAGATAATCGCAGACAACCACTGATTATCATTAAGATAATAAACAGGGAATACCAAGATTGATAACCGGAAAGGTATAGGATAATGGCTGGTGAAACCAAGTAAATCAGTTGATCCATAAAGCCATCGAGATAGCGACCAAAGGAACGGTCAATGTGTAAATTTCTGGCTATGATGCCATCGAGTGCATCGCCAAGCATGGCAAGATATAAGAACGCAATGGCAAGATAATACCAATGCTGTAATGCGGCTGCCACGGAGAGAGCGCTAAATACTGCTCCACCAATAGTGATATAGTCCGCTCTGTTTAGCTGGATGATGAAATGGTTACTGTTCATAATTTTTCCTTGTATGGAAAGGAGGATAATTGGCCTTTCCTGAGCATATTTATCAGTGCTATGCGGTTTATTTTGCTGTTATGGCGAATGTCGACGGGAATAGGATTGACATAATAAATTCGGGTAACCAGAGTGAGATCCAGTTCGTCTAAAATGGTGGATAAACCTGTCAGCAGGGTGGTACTTTCCAATATCAACGCGGCTCCACCCAAAGGATGCAATACGAATGCGCTCCGTGCGACGTTTGGCAGTTCATTGATCCTTTTTTCCACCACATAGGGATGGATAATGCGCCCATCATCTAACAGCACCTGGTCTTTTACCCGTCCAAGCAACCAGAGCTGTCCTGTGGTATCCAGGCGGCCAACATCACCGGTACAGTGCCATATCCCTCCCTGTTTACGCGGGAGTTTGTTTTCTTTTGTTGCTTGTGGATTATCAATATAGTCTTTGAGCACATGAGGTCCGGCAACCAGAATTTCACCTATATCACCGGTAGCCAGCGGAGTAATTTGCTGGGGATCAGCGGTTATCTCTCTGATACATATTTCCGCTTGTGTGACGGGTTTCCCGGCCAGATAACCATCATGGGTTACCCAGTGATTTAATTGCGTTGTCATTTCGACCGTACTGATCGGTTCAACCTCGGTGGAACCATAGACCACCAGACGCAGAGCATGTGGGAAGACTGCCTGGCAGTTTTCAAGCAGTTCCTTATTGGCAGGTGCACCGCCTACGATGACAGTCCGCACGTTAGGGAATGACAATCTCTTGTTTCTGGCGTAATCAGTGACTTTGCTCATATAGGCGGGGGCACCGCTGAGGCAGGTGATGCCCTCATCTTGCAACTGCCCGACAATCTTCTGCGCATCAACAGTTGCAGGATGGGCAAAGTCAAAATCAGGCAGAATACTGCTGTTGCCGCAGCACAATGAATGCAGCACCATAACGGGGAAACTGTGCAGGTCGATCTCGCTCTTTTCCCCGGGAAAAATCGCTTTTATGGCATAAAGTTGTGCTAACAGGCTGTCATGAGTACGGTTTGCACCTTTAGGCATACCGGTAGAACCTGAGGTAAAAGTAATTAATCCAGTCGTATCCGGCGGTAAATCCTGACAGATAAAGCTATTCATTGATGAATGTTGGCTGGGGGCTTTCAACACTTTCATGCCCCAGATTGGCTGTCCGATAACAAAACGGCGCAGTCGCCACAGTTCGGGGATCAGAAACCAGAATTTTCCTAACGCAGGTTGGGTGATAACCGCCGATAATTTGCTGTGTCGTAGTGTCTCCCGGAGCTGTTTTCTGGAAAGCCCCCGTTCAAGCATCACCGGAACCAGCCCCAATCCCAGAATGGCGATAAGCAATGGGTAAAGAACTAAGCCTGGCTGAACGATCACTAACAAGCGATCGCCGGCCACGAATCCGGCCTGAGTTAACAGATGCTGGAAGTGGGATGCATGAGAAAAAAATTCCCGAAAACTTAAACTACTGCCGTGTGGTGCTTGCAGGGCTAAATGCTCAGGGTATTTTTGGGCCGCATCGACAATTGGCTGACAAATATTTGTCATGCGAGCCTCCTGTAATAAAGCGCGTATTGATGTCTGGTGGAGGCAGGTGTATTGAAAAGCCGTTGTGCGGTCTTTAATGATTTATTATCTTCGCGCATCAGGGCACCCCCCAGACGGGGATGAATACGGCTGGCACTCTGCTGATATGAGTGATACAGCGCGTGATATAGCCGACTTCCCCGGTATTGCGGCGCGACTGCTACGGTTTTCAACAAGCCTATAGCGGGCTGACCGTTTTGGCTCACGGATAAGCTAAGAATTAACCCGGCAATCTCACCACTGTCGGTTTTAGCCAGGAATGATGCAGGATAATGGCAAAAAGGTTTAATAAACGCCTCACCGCAATACTGTTGAAATGTTGCCCATGACGGTGTGGTGTAAGCGAAATTTTCGCCGAAGACTGAATCAATAAAGGAATATAATCTAACTTGTTCCTGTATCCATAATTCCGGCGTTAGCGGCAGTAACGTCGCCTGAGTATCAGGGAGCTTTTGCCCACGCTGATAGTCCAGCCGAAAATTGTTTGCTACTGCCTGAGTATCATCGAATATCGAGGTGTAGCGGTAACGAGTATCGAACCCTAATCCTTCTAACAATAGGGAGTAATAAGGCGGGTTGTAAGGTTCATGCTCAAAGGGGGGAACATCAAAATGATCAAGCCGGACGCGGTAATGCCCGAAGGTTGAGAAGTTAATCGGCCCGTAGAGATTGTGTGCGCCATTTTTCTTGGCCCATTGTTCCAGGGCGTTAAACAGCATGGTGTTGCTTGCCATATCATTATCGGTTTCCCAAAAACCGAAAAATGCGGCGGATTGACCATCAACGGCGTGGGGCACTAAAAAACCGGCAAGACGGGTTTTCCCCGTAATACAGCCAATCCAGGCTTTGCTGTGATTAAACCAAGGATTCTCCAGACTGAACTGTTGTTGTACTTTCTCCCGGTCTTCGCCAGGCCAGAGCGGCCAGTCACGGTAGATTGTTGCCGGAAGATCGAGAAAACTTTCAGGTAATGGGGTGGCCGGGGACCATTCACCCATGAAGATATCAGACATGTTCGTTCCTTGAAGGTAATTCTTCTGTCGTGGTGTCGTGCAAGCGGATAACACTCCCGGTTGCGCCATCCATGCGTACCCGATCGCCATCTTTTAAAATTTGGGTGATCGCCGGAATGCCGACAATGGCGGGGATCCCCAGTTCACGAGCAACGACGGCAGAATGCGAGAGGGTGGAACCGCGTTCGATCAATAACCCGCCTGCGGTAGGGAATAGTGGTGCCCAACCGGGATCGGTACGGACGGTACAAAGGATCTGCCCTGCCAATGACATCTCATCCTGTGGGTTTTTAATTAAGCGGATGGTTGTTTCAACCACCCCTGGATAACAGCCTATGCCCTGTAGCATGCCGCTATCGGTTGGGGTCTGTCGCTCCTGATAGGGATAGCTGTAATCTTGCTGTTGATACAGTGAGCCTCTGATAAAGAAGTGGTGAGCAGGCTCATCCTCTGTTTCGTAGCTGGCGTATTCCTGTTTGCGTATAGCGACTAAAGGCTTAAGCTGGGTCTGTACTGCTGTTCCTTCGTAACCGCTGTAGATCTCCTCTAACGTCAGATAGAAAATATCGCGGGGTTCTGCGAGGAGTCCTTCTAATGCATATGCCTGGCCGAGCTGTATGAAAATATCCCGGTATAGCCCAAACATACGGGTTCGGGTGAAGCGCATATTTTCCCGGTGGCGTATCGCCTGACGTAATTTACGCAGATTTTTTTTGAAGGCTTCCATACGCTTGGAACCAAGTTGCTCGCGTATTTGCTGAAATGCCGTGTTTTCAGCTTGAGTACGCAACTTTCTTTCTCGGCTGGACAAGGTTTCTGGTGTGAGGGTATCGATCGCAAGGTAGTTTTTTATTATCAGAAATAGAAAACTGGGATCTTGTTTTAGCGTAATGGTCTCCAGCTTTAGCTCACCCATAGTACGATCGCCATATTTTTCAATATAATCAATGCACTGTTGGTGGAATGATGTATCGAGTTTGCGTACCTGAGTTAACAGGGTACGTGCATCTCCATGTGTTAGCAGGGTGCATAATGCTGAATTCTGGCGTGCGTACTGGCACATTTTCAACAACACTTTAGTCGGCTGGGTGCTTTCTATATCTTCATCCCCGGAAAGAAGATCGCCTAATAATGCGGACGAGTTTTCAATACCCGCAGCGGTCAGTCCCCGGTGTACCCGGCCATTGAACATCATCACATAGAAGTCATTCAGGATAGGCGTCGTCCAGCGTTGTAGCAGATGTTCATCCAGATATTTCAATTTCTCGATCAGTTGGCTGCTGTTGCAGATGTGCAATTCAGTTCGCCTTATGGCGGCAGCATGCTGTTTAAACTGTTCTAAGAAAAGTTCTACCCGCTGATCCATTGTTCTGAAAGCATATAACAGGCGCAGGAGTGCCCACCCCATCTGTGGGAGTTTTTTTATTTTATCGCTCAGTGAAGGTGTTTTATCTTCAATAAAATCAACGGGGTCTTCCAGCCCCATCATTCTTTCCATATCTTTTTTATTGGTTTGGAAAGAGGGCAGTAATAATAGTCCTTTGTACCAATTATTGATGTTGTAATAGATCCTGCCTTTAGTTAAACCGAGCATGTTTTCCAACATGGAACGATGCTGATTAATTTGTTTATCCGAACAGCCTAAGGCACGTATTGTCTGTTCATAAACAGTGGCATAACCTGCGCGGGCAAAAGAGAAAGTCAGCGGCGTTGTTATTCCACAATAAGATTCCTGAATATTGGAGTTATCGAAAATAATATGGCGTTCGCTTTTATCATTCAGACGGGGTAACCGAGTGATTGGCCGAGTCTGTAGAATAAAGATTTGGTGGTTTTGAATTGTCCATTCAATATCTTGTGGACATCCCCGTGCCGCGGCGATTTTTTTGCCAATATCCCGCAATGCATAGATTTCTCTATCGGGTAAAGTCGGTTTCCACTGTTTTTCTTCCGCGACGGGCATTGTTACCGTACCGCTGCCGCTGGTGGTATCGAAAACACTTGCTGTCCCTTTTTGCGTGATATGGCGTTCGATTTCAGGTGTGGTGAGGTGAACGGAAAATTCATCGGTATCACATTCGCCGGAAACCACACCTTCTCCTGTGCCCCAGGCGGATGAGATTAGGCAATGTTGTCTGCTGCCGGTCACTGGATGTGCAGTAAACATGACACCAGAAACCTCGCCGGCAACCATGTTCTGAATGATGACAGCGCTACGGATATTGCCCATCGGCAGCTGTTTGTGTAAACGATATTGTAACGCGCGGGTATTAAAAGCTGAGGCCATCACGGCGCGTAAGCTGTCGGCAAGGGCGGATTTGCCACGCTGAAACAGATAGCTGTCCATCTGTCCGGCGAAGGACGCGTTGGCTGCATCTTCACCAATAGCTGATGAGCGAACAGCAAAAAACGCATCCGGGTAATTCTCTGACAAAAGAGCTAATTCTTCTTCTAACTCAGTAGGCAACGGAATCGACTGTAGCCATTGGCGCAGAGGAGCGGCGATGGCGTCGAGTTTTTCCTGGCTAATATCATGTGGCACGGCAGCTAATTGTTCCACAATGTTAATCGCAAACGTATCGTTGATTAATAAACGGTTCAGTACCTCGCTGCTGATGACCCAATAATCAGGTACAGGGAAACCGTTTTGCGTAAGCCATAATAAATTAGCCGCTTTACCGCCTAAGGAATGTTCTGCTAATTCAATAGCGCTATCTTGAGTATAGAGATATTTCATGTTGTTCCACCAATGCAGCAATAGTACACCTTGCTTACATCATGGCCCTATCTGCGCGTAATAATATTGGCGTAGGTCAATCAATAAGACACGAATGTATTACAAACTATTGCCGCACCCTTATTTTAGAGGAAGAGTAAATTAAATAATTTATTTGGGTTACTATTAGTTCCGCGTTAATGAAATAAGCCAGCGGATAGTTTTCATTGTGCGTTCCATAAATGGATAGCCAACAACCTTATGCGCCATCATATAAAGCGGTATTCTTCTCATCCATAAATCACGTAATGCGAGCTCATAGCCACGTTGCCAACTTATTGGATCGAGAGAGAGTCCCGATTTTTGTTCAAGTTCAACCCGGTGCAGTTCAATACAATAGGCCACACTGTCCGCATCGCTATGCTGGTCTAAACTAAAGGCCAGTAATTCGGCAAGGTCGCGCTGTGGTAGATGCAAAGTAGACAACTCCCAATCCCAGGCGCATAAACGCAATCCTTCTTCCTGCTGCCGGAAGGCAATATTCCTAGGGTTGAAATCGCCATGGATCAATGTCCTGGGCATTTGTTCGATTTCTTGCCACCAGGTGGCGGTGTTATCTACCCAGTGCTGAAAATCTTGTTGTTCTTCGGCGGTGAACAACTCAGGGAATGTCTGGTGAATAAAATTGCCTAGTTTTTGCCACAGGGGATTCATCTGTGAAACGGTATCGGCATCAGGAATTTGCAGTTGTGGGAATTTCCACATAAGCTCGCCTTCCCGCCCTAACCAGATGGAATGAATATCGGCTACCCCTCTGATAGCGGTTTCAAGATGGTGCTGTTCCCACGGTGTTTCCAGGTTAATATTGTTCATTAGCACCATATCCTGGAGTAATTCTTCAATCAGGGCATAAGTTCCGGTTGCCTCATTTTCAATCACACCATAGATAACGGGTATATAGCGCATCAACTGTGGATTTTGCTGATTCATAATAGCCAGCTCACGGCTATGACTTTGGTTAAATTCAAGATGGTGGGCAAAATCCTGGAAAACAGCAAACAATTCAGGGGAACAGTGCTTGGCAATATCCAGGACCATTTTAACGATCTCACTCCCCAACGGTTTCAGTTTCAGCATCACTGGCAGAGTACGTTGTGCGGATGTCGTCATCGCAAAGGGAAATAAACCAATTAAGCGTTCTGCATAATTCGAGCTCAGATGTGTCAGCAGGCTGTGCTCATCATTGCTAGAAAATTCAGGGTTGATCGTGGTTAGGTGAGTTCCCTGTAACACAGGATTAAAGTTTGCTTGCTGGAAAAATGACAGATCAAGCTCCTGTAGGGTGTGCGGAATAATATCGCTAGTGTGGGTTGGGCGGTTGCGGCCAAGTCTTTCATGTGATTGAGCAAACTCATCCGCTGCAACAGCTGACAGTGTTGAAATATCAAGAGCCAGGCAATAACTGGTGATGATTTCAGCCAGGCGGGCAGTGCCGTTTTCATCGGTGCAGCCCAGCATGTTCAGACATTCACGTTGGTGTGGTAAATAGGTCCCGCCACCGACTGTTCCTACGATTAGCGAGGGCAGTGTGACACTGCAATAGACTCGGTTATCGGCAGTTAATGTCATGTGTAAATGCGCGACTGATGATTCATGCACACAGGCGATGTCTTGACCGAGGGCAGTAAACATACCGGCGATAACATTTGCTGCATTAATATTTACGCCGACCATCCCTGAGGCGATAGCCCCCTCGCTGATATGATGATAAGCCGTAACAAGTTGCTGCGGAGTGACTCTCAGGATTTGCTGACAGGATTCAGCACTGAGATAAACTTCGGCAACGACACGTGTCCCACGTCCTTCAATAAACGTTTTATAAGAGACTTTTTTATCGCCAGAAGTATTACCATCTATCATAAAGTGGCGCAGGGGTATAAACGCCATTTTGGCGAGTTGTTGTTGGATCCATTGGCATGCATGCCAGGTGCAGACGGTAGTCATATTTTGGCCTGCTGCTGCCGCTGTATTGTAGATGAACTGCAAATGGACGCTGCGCCCAATGATTTGAGGCTTTATTTCCAGCAATTGCGCGTGTTTGGAGTGGCGGCCAATTTCATGCCGTATTTCGCTGAGATGCTCGTTAATCCAATCACTGAACATGACGCTGTGTGTTACGCTATGAAATTCAAAACGGGGTGCTCGTATCATGCGTTGGCCGAGCACACGGGTAGTGGTGCCACCTGATTGCATAATGGCGGAGGAGCCACGGGATATTGACGCAATTAAAGCGCCTTCTGTGGTGGCGAGCGGTGCATAATATACCCCTTGAGCGTATTGTCCCTTTATCAAGAGAGGGCCAGCGATCCCCACAGGGATTTCTATTGAACCAATAAATCCTTCAATGGTTTTTGTTAGTTTTGTCGCATCCAGATGGGTAGCGGCTACGTGTTCCAGTGGATGCCCAGTATGTTTTATCAGATAATCCAGGCGCTTTTGCCGGGCTTCCTCGGTATATGTATAGAGGTGGCGGCGGGGCAATAATTCTACTTGGGTTGCTTCTGTGCGGACGGCAGATGCTTCTTGGTGTTTAATGCTGAATATGTCACGTGATAATTCGAGAATAGAATCTCGCGCACAGTTTTTTATGTGAGCAGTGGTATTATCTGAGACATCAAATACGCATGATTGGATTTCTTTTTGCAACATAACTATATTTCCTTTAATACCTAAGCAAACCCAAGCTTTATTAAGATGCTGGCAGTGCAAACTGAGTAACCCAGTACCATAAATATTCCCACTACAGCCTCATCGCGTTTGCGATTCTGGATAGTGGGGCGATGAAGGAATTTGCCTAATTGCCATAGACATAATGCATAACAAACGACCAAGATAATTAACGCCCATAACGCTATACCATCAGTGGTGATATTGATTAGCCAAATCTGTAACGCCAACATTACGGTGAGTAATGATGCGATAATAGCGACGGCTATTTTTCTGCCGAAAATAGATGAATAAGTCGGTATTTCCAGACGCTCTTCATCCGGACCTTTACATTTGCGTGTAATTTCAAAACTGAATCCAGAGAAAAAGCACAATCCCATCAAAACCCATATTGGGAAAGTGAGTGCAACGTTAGGGCTGGCGATATTGCCCAACCACCAGATAATGAGCGGCATTACCAGCATATGGGAAATGGCGTACCAAGTGAGGTGTTGGTTTAACCATTCACCGATAAAGAACTCTTTCCCCATAAGGCAGGTCCAGATAAAGACTAATAGCCAGGCAAAAGTGACTGAACCAACGCCTTGATCTAAAAATAGACTTCCACCCAATTGCAATGCGATACAACAGATACCGAGTACCCGTAGATTTTTCAGCGTAATAATACCGCGCTGTAAGATCCGCTGTGGGTGGTGTTCACAATCCAGTTGATAATCCTTATGCTCATCGAATATCCGTAATAGTAAAAAATAGGAGAAGGCCATCAGGCAACCGAGCAGGATTTCCCATGACAAAACAGGCTTTTCCCCTATTGAATAAAAAGCTACGGAATAGCTGATGATATAAAAAATAAAGAAAAGCGGTGCATTTTGTAGCGGGAAACGCTCATCCATCCATAGCTTTATCCTCTTACCAATGAATTTTGAATAGATATCTTGGCCTTCCATACGTCATTCCTATTTATTGTATAAAGATTAAACTAATATGCGTTTGTAACAATCCAATCCAAGGATAATAAATCCAAAAGTAAATCTTAATAAAGTCTATACGTGCTTTTTAGCAGGTAGCCGTAAGAAATACGTATCGACCAGCGCCATACGTTAAGCCAAAAATTTGCAATCCGCTATAATCAGGATGTGTAAATTTAAATATCAGTATGCAACTTATGTTTACATTTTCTTTCATAACTGTATGTTTGTCTGATGTTTTTGATTGAAAAGTAATGGGCCTTGATGTCATGTTTCGGTCCGATATAAATGACATCCACCCCGTTATCTACAACAACTATGCTCCACATAAATAAGCTTTTTGTGGGGCAAGTCTGTTCTATATGAAATACTGGAATAAAGTAATAATAATTAACAATTGTAATTAACTGAATGGTGAGATGTTTTGATTTAGAGCAGTTTATAGGCGGATATTACCCCAATAGTTGAAAGGTAAAATTTACAACTGGTTCTGTATTGGATTCTTGATGTAGGATCGGAGAAATACCGATATATTCTGGTTGAATAGCTATGCTACTTTATCAAGTAAGGAGTTTGAGCTGTGTTAGGAAAAATCCGCGATCTTAATCTGCGCTGGTTTACTACTGTCCGTGATAATCATTTAGTTGTCAGCCAGCATAAGCAGAAAGGGGTTAATTTCATCGGCGAAGCCAATAATCTGATTTTAATAGCTATCCGCAAAGAAGAACTGGATATTTTGTTTTTCCTGTGTCGTTGTCGTTTGTGTATTGCAGGGAATGCAGAATCAGGGTTGTATGTTAGAAATTGGGTAGATGCGATAGCACTGAAGCCTATGCCTGCTGTTCTTCGTACCGGTTTATTGCGATTGGTTGAGCTTATTAAAGTCAGTTTACCGGAGGGCGCAGAACATGCGCGATTATCATGTTGATCAGGGTAGAAATTCCAGTAGATGCAGCGGGAATAGATCAATTACTGCGGAAATCTTTTGACACCCCGGCGGAAGCGGAATTGGTACAACAATTGCGGGAAGATGGATTACTTACGTTGGGTATGGTTGCTACGGATGAAGAAGGTCAGGTCATTGGTTACGTGGCATTCAGTCCGGTAGATATTAATGGAGAGGATCACCAATGGGTTGGTTTAGCGCCGTTAGCGGTTGCTGAAGAATATCGTCGGCAGGGAATTGGTGAAAAATTGGTTTATGAAGGTCTGGATAGCCTGAATGAATTTGGTTACGGCGTAGTCGTTGTTTTAGGTGATCCGCACTATTATCGCCGGTTTGGTTTTACGCTTGCCAGTGAGCACCAGTTACATTGCCAGTGGTCAAAGTGTGAACCCTATTTTCAGGTATATGAATTAGCTGACAGTTCCTTGGCTGATTATACTGGGCTGGTTACTTATTCTCCCCATTTTGACCGTTTCTGATTGATGCCAAATATTTTGCTATACAGATGGGCTGGCAAATAACCAGCCTCTCTTTTTGTTGTTTACTCAATTGCTTTACCTGATATTCCAGTTGTGAGGCACGGGATCTGTCTCCGGCGTGACTGCTGAAAACCAGCTGTAATGGTCCTTTCCCTCTCAGTGCTTTTGCTCCTTTACCATTTGCATGTTGCGCAAAACGGCGGTTGATATCTGTCGTTATCCCTGTGTACAGCATTCCTGCTTTTGTTTTCAGTAAGTAAAGAACCCATTGATTTTTAGCCATATAATTTTTCTTAATTTTTTATTTTTGTATTTTAGTAAGACGTTTTTTCTATATTATTTTTCTGAATAACTTAGTTTAAGTCATTATAATATAACAATTTTATCAAAATTAGTTACATATCAAATTCCTATATTAACTGTTTTTATTCAAAAAATTTGAAATAAAATAGCAATAATTGCTAATTTTTATTCCGGTCGTTAGAGCATACTATGATCCACATCACAGAGAGTAACTCATTCCATTAAAAATTGATCAAGGATCATGTTATGAAAAACGTAAAATATATCGCTGTTGCTTTGGCTTTAAGTGCTATCTCTTTCGGTAGTATGGCAGCAACAGAGGTGCAAACTACTTCATCTACCAAGGTTGGCGTGGTTTCTGTAACCGGTGCTGATACCTTGGAAAGCTTGAGTGCTGAATTGTCCAAAAAAGCTGACGAAGCTGGTGCATCTTCTTTCCGTATTATATCTACCAGTGGTAAGAACCAACTGTCAGGTGTTGCTGAAATCTATAACTAATTTATAGTAGAACACACTGAACCCTGACTCTGTCGGGAGATGTCAGAACACGCCGTAGGATGATGTTTATCCCGGCGTGGTTCTGGGTTTCCAGGCCAATAAAAAATCCTCCAAAGGGTACTCCCGCCGATACAAGGCGGGAGGGGAATTTGGACGGGCTTGAAAAGCCCGAAAAACCCTCAGCCATGTTGATGCTGAATGTATTGCTTTACGACTTCCAACGGAGCACCTCCGCACGAACCCGCAAAATAAGAACGTGACCACCGCACCGGTGAGAGTTTAATTGTGGGTGGGTATTCAATCAGCATGTGGACATGAGCAGATGCGCCGTGGCTTCAGTACCAAAATCGTGGCAGACCTCGCCTGCATACTGATGAAAGGCTGCGGAGTGTCAATCACTGCGTATTTTCCGCCTGTATTTGGTGACGAAAACAAGATGTACATGCTAAAGAAAAGCGGCATGTCTTGAACGGTTGATTTTGTATTTTTGCATTGAAATTAACCCAATAGACAGTAAGATAGTGAGTCAATTGACTCCACACTGAATACTCATGCTCATCCTGAAAGCCTACAAATAATGGGGATCCCCCTCCTGAGTCACGAAGTGCGAAGGTGGGGGAGGATGTCAATGGAGGGAGTGTGAATACCACTGAAAACTTTCAGATTATCCGCCAATACTTCGCAAGACAGCACGTTTTCACGCTTTGTACAACAGCAGAAAATGATATCTGGTGTGCAAGTTGTTTCTATGTTTTTGATGCCGATAAAATAGCCTTGTGGTTTATGACTGAGCCTCATACCCGTCATGGTGAAATGATGCAGATAAATTCACAGGTGGCAGGGACTGTTGCCGGGCAGATTCGTAATATTGCACAGATAAAAGGTATTCAGTTCAGAGGGGAAGCCATTCGTCTGGAAGGAGAAGAGGATAAAGTTGCCAGAGCGCGCTATTGCCGCCGTTTTCCTGTGGCAATAGCGGCCAAAACACCTATTTGGCAACTGGATCTCAGTGAAATAAAAATGACTGATAACACGCTGGGATTTGGTAAGAAAATCTGTTGGCAGCGATAAAATTATCTAAGTCGATGAATAATCTGGTTGCGGCTGCCGCGCCATAATAAGCCGGGATCATAAAGATTCTGTATGAACTTGCCATCTACCAGCACATTAATATAGCTAACAACTTCCTGTTGGGCTTTGCTGAGTTCACTTAGCAGATAGCCAGTCCACAGCCAGATATCCTTTTCAGGGCACTCTGCCGTGATTCGTTTTACCAGTTTCAGGATCACGGATATGTTGTGCGGATGAAGAGGATCGCCGCCAGACAAAGACAGCCCTTGCCGTTTAATGCGGCTATCCTGTAAATCAGCGACAATATGGTTTGCCATTTCCTGGGTAAATAGTTGGCCGGAATTTGTTCGCCAGGTGCTTTTGTTATAGCAACCGGGGCATTGGTGCTCGCATCCTGCAACAAACAGCGTACAGCGGGTTCCGGGACCGTTAACTACATCAACAGGGTAATATTGGTGGTAATTCATTTTTTAGCTTGCCTGAATGAATCTAATTGTCCGTTTGTCAGATGTTTTACTCTGCGTTTCACCTCTTCTTGCTTACCTGAATTGAATGGGCGGGCGTCAGGGCTTCCCAGATAACCGCAGACACGGCGGGTTACTGATACTCTGGCGGGTTCATGATTGCCGCAACGGGGGCAGAGAAACCCTTTACTGGTACAGGAGAATTCACCAGTAAATCCGCAGTCATAGCATTCGTCAATGGGGGTATTGGTTCCGTAATAAGGAGTGTGTAAGTAGCTGTAATCCCAGATATCTTCCAGTGCTTTCAAATTATGTTGCAGATTGGGATATTCGCCGTAACAGATAAAACCGCCGTTTGCCAGTGGTGGATAAGATGCCTCAAAATCCAGTTTGTCGTAAGGATTGGACTTCTTTTCAACATCAAGATGGAAACTGTTGGTGTAATAGCCTTTGTCCGTCACTCCTTCGATAACACCAAATTCAGCGGCATCAAGGCGGCAGAAACGATCACACAGGTTTTCACTTGGTGTGCTGTACAGGCTAAAACCATAACCCGTCTCTTTTTTCCATTGATCAGTTGCTTTTCGCAGATGGTTAACAATTGCGAGAGCCTTTACTCGTAATTGCTGGTCATCAAATAGATGAATCTGATTGCCATACAATGCGTTAATGGTTTCATGAATGCCAATATAGCCCAGAGAGATAGAAGCTCTGCCATGTTTAAAGATTTCAGCGATATTATCATCGGCTTTCAGGCGAATACCGCAAGCACCTTCCATATAAAGGGTTGGAGCAACTCGTGCTTTGACACCTTCCAGACGGGCAATACGGGTCATCAATGCTTGTTTTGCCAGTGCCAGACGCTTATCCAGCAATCGCCAGAAATATTTTTCATCTCGTTTGGCTTCGATAGCAATCCGAGGCAGGTTTAAACTGATAACTCCCAAATTATTGCGACCTTCATGAATTTGCTCACCATTTTCTTCATAAACACCGAGGAAACTGCGGCAGCCCATTGGGGTTTTAAAGGATCCAGTGACTTTAACAACCTGATCGTAGTTAAGAATATCGGGATACATTCGCTTGCTGGCACATTTTAGAGCCAGTTGTTTGATATCGTAGTTAGGGTCACCAAGCTTATGATTCAAGCCATCACGGATAGCAAATACCAGTTTGGGGAATACGGCTGTTTTGTGGTTCCTGCCCAACCCGGCAATACGGTTACGCAGAATAGATTGCTGGATTAGACGGCATTCTTTTGAAGTCCCCAGACCAAAGCCAAAAGTGACAAAAGGTGTCTGTCCGTTGGCGGTATGCAGTGTATTAACTTCATATTCCAGTGACTGGAAAGCGTCGTAACACTCTTTTTCTGTCTGTGTTTCAGCGTAAGATTTTTTATCGGCAATATCCCACTCTTCAGCAATGGCCAAATGTTTGTCATAGCTGGCTTTAACGAATGGTGCCAATACTTCATCTATACGGTTAATCGTGGTACCGCCATAAATATGGCTGGCAACCTGGGCAATAATTTGAGCAGTTACCGCTGTTGCGGTTGCAATGGATTTGGGGGGCTCTATTTCGGCATTACCCATCTTGAACCCGTTAGTTAACATGCCTTTCAGGTCGATCAGCATACAGTTGAACATCGGGAAAAAGGGTGAATAGTCCAAATCGTGATAGTGGATTTCACCTCTTTCATGAGCCAGTACCACGTCACGCGGTAGCATGTGCTGTTTGGCATAATGCTTGGCAACAATTCCTGCCAGTAGATCGCGTTGGGTTGGAATAACTTTACTGTCTTTATTTGCGTTCTCATTGAGCAGGGAAATATTGCTCTGTTCGACCAAACCACGGATTTCCTGATTAAGGCGGCTGCGTGATTCCCGGGCAGGATCCCTGTCATGACGATATTCAATATAGAGACGGGCAAGGTGCTTGTAGTTGCCCGCCATCAATTGGTTTTCTACCGCGTGCTGAATGTTTCGTATATCAACTTGACTATGGTCAGCCATTAATTGCGTTACTGCGGATGCAACTTGAGCACAGTACTCATCATCTGTGACTCCAGCGGCAGAGGCGGCCTGTTTGACGGCATCTCTGATACGGATTTCATTAAATGGTACCTGACGACCATCTCGTTTTATCACAACAGTTTTCACAATATAACTCCTTGAGAATGTTATCCAAAGGTATAAGTCATTCTCGTTCTAATATTCAGCTTAAATAGAGGTGATGCTATATATGGTTTGTATTTTTATATTTAAGCACAATATGTAGTAAGTGAAAGTAAAATAATAACGACCTGATTTGATCTAAAACAAAGAACAGAAAACTATGTCTGGGAGATGGGAAAAAGTAAAAAACCCTTGGTCAATGGGTGAACTGACCAAGGGTTTATGGGAAATGGATAGGGATTATTTACGAACGGCAATCGCTTCGATTTCGATTTTAACGTCTTTTGGCAGACGGGCTACTTCAACACAGGAACGTGCTGGGAAAGCGGCATTGTGTTCTTTGAAGAATGCTTCATAAGTCGCGTTAACCGTGCCGAAGTCATTCAGATCTTTAACGAAAACAGTTGTTTTAACAATGTCACCGACAGTCAGACCTGCTTTCTCAACGATAGCTTTAACGTTTTCCAGTGATTGACGAGCCTGGGCAGCGATATCTTCTGCGACATCACCTGTTTCTGGATTGACTGGAATCTGACCAGAAGTGATTACCATACTGCCCAAATCAACACCCTGAACATATGGGCCAATTGCAGCAGGGGCTTTCTCGGTATTAATCTCGTATGACATAGGTTCTCCTGTTAATGTAATAACTGAATAAATATTTCAACAAAGGGACTATTATAGTGCCCGTACCTGCCTCAGCAACCGGCATAGATTGTTTTTACTTGCTGAGTATCACCACATTGCGATCAAACTCTTTCTCGCAGTATTTGCAGGTCAATACCACATCTTCAAATGTGACTTTGACCCGAAAACTGCTTTCTACCGGCTCATTGTGGCTGATGCAATTGCTATTAGGACAGACTAACACGCTATCAATACGCTCAGGCAGGTTAATTGGCAGTTTCTTCACAACCTCATAGTCTTCAATACAGTTCACTGTTGCATTTGGCGCATACATAGCAAGCTGATTAGCCTGTTGTTCTGTCAGAAATGTGTTTTCGATTTTGATGAGATCTTTTTTACCTAGCTGATTGGAAGGCAGGTTCAGGCCGATGGTAATGCGTTGATCGGTTTCAGTCAGCTTAAATAGAGAGAGTAACTTGAAACCTACATGAGCTGGGATATGGTCAATCACCGTACCGCATTTAATGGCTTCGACTTGTAGTTGATGATCTTGGGTCATAGTGTTCTGTATGAATACATCTTAGTGACAACTATTTCTGTATTCATCCTCCGGAGATATTGTTAAGAATCGACACATCTTCCATTTTAGGTGGTGCCATCTTGTTTATCCAGATAAGAAGATATTCGTATCTACTGCCAGCTATGTGTTGGAAACAACGTAACCGCCGACAATTGAAGGAAAAGAGGCCACAAATATCATATAAATTAAACTGATGGGCAACTTCTAGCGTACTTTTAACGTTAGATTGCTGATTCTGCTGTTGATAAAAGTATGAAGGTAATGCCTGATTCATGAGTTGGTGTATTCTCCTAAAAGTCCTAACATCTTGGTACATTCCCTTCTAAGGGATATTGATCTTTTTGCTTTAGAATAGGGTTTCCATTTAAAATTTTCTCCACTCTAATGATTTATTTTTCTGAGTGTGTTTTTATTATGAGATGATAAACGAGGTGATAGGAAAAATAATGAATAATACTCTGATTGATCCTAATGATACTTTATTCCTTTGGGCCTTTGTGATGATTGCCGCGACACTGGCGATTGTAATGGAACAGAGATATAAGTGGGCATCGAAAGTACCCGGTGCCATTATGGCATTGATTATTGCTATTTTTGCATCCAATTTATATATAATACCGACCGAATCGGTAGTATACGATGCTGTTTGGCAATATATAGTGCCGCTGGCAATACCTTTATTATTATTTAAGGTTGATTTACAGAGTATTATTAAAGAAAGCGGGAGGCTGCTTATATTATTCTTAATGTCTTCTGTCGCGACTATAATTGGTGCGGTTTTAGCATTTAAACTTCTCAGGAATTATATCCCTGAATTGGATAAAATCAGTGCTATGATTTCCGCGTCATATACTGGTGGTGGAGTCAATTTTGCGGCAATGGCAGCCAAGCTGGAACCCACTCAAAATATGACGGCATCAACTATCGTTGCTGATAATCTCGTGGTAGCTTGTTTTTTCATAGTATTAATAGCCTTGGCAGGCTGGTCATTTGCAAGAAAGTTTTGGCGAAGTTCTTATTCTGAGGCGATAGAAAGTGATCCCAATTCAGATAGATCGAAATCTTTGGCAGGATCCTATTGGCAACCTAAGAATATCTCACTGAAGGATATTTCATTATCTTTAGCATGGTCTATCTTTATAGTCGTTATTTCGTTTAAATTATCGGCTTGGTTAAAAGCGTTTTCAGGACAACCTGAAAATATCTATCAAGAGTTATTTTTTAGTTTGATATCAGATAAATATCTTATTTTAACAACAATAACTTTCACTATGGTTTCGATATTCAAAAAGGCTTTTAATAATCTAAATGGTAGTCAGGAATTAGGAACTTATGCGATTTATATGTTCTTCGTTGTAATAGGTATCCCTGCTTCTATAAAATTAATTATTATCAATGCGCCTTTGTTGTTTTTATTTGTATTTATTGTTGCAATGATTAATTTATTATTGACTCTTGGTGTAGGGAAATTATTTAAATTTAATCTTGAGGAAATTATATTAGCGTGTAATGCAAATATTGGTGGTCCAACAACGGCTGCGGCGTTAGCTATCAGTAAAGGTTGGGTAAATTTAGTTGGGCCTATTATGGTTATTGGCACAGTAGGATATGTGATTGGTAACTATGTTGGCGCAATTGTTTATTTTATTGTTACAGAAATTGTATGATATTCTCAAGCACTAAGTTTTTATCGATGTTAAAAATTTAGTGCTTTTAAAATTAATTGTGAATATATTGAATTCTTATGATGTATTTATAGGGTTTAGTTATCATCTCTATTAAATGGTTATATAAAAACCTTGGAAGCCGAATAAGAATATTAGTGATGATGTAAATAGTATTGAGAAATTCGTAAAATATTCTTTATAATACTCTTTGCTTAAAATAACACTTAATAATAAAGCAGAAGTAACCCATAGGTATTCTAGCCTGGCTAAGAGATGAGAGTAATTATATAAATTAGTGTATGCATCGGTATGTCCTATACAATAACCGGTCAGAAAAGCAATCGCTGATAATATTATCAATCCTAATGTATTCCTCCTGGGATTATTCCATTTGATACCTGTTTTTTCTGAATAACGTTTTAAAAATCTAAGTGCATAATAGCTAATAAAATACATTCCAATTAGCCCAAAAAAATCATTACTCATTTTAATGTCCTTAATTGATTGACGTTTGAACGTTAATGATATGCCTCCATCAGGAGGCATAAAATATGCGTTAATTGTACCTCTAAGTCTGCCAGTGTATTATCTGAGTTCACTTTTAATTTTGAAGGTGAATAAATAGACTTGCTATTCAATTATATACAGAAGTAGAACGTCATTTCAAAAGTAAATGATAACGATTCCATTTGAGGACATTCAATATTTTCTTTAATCACTCATTTAAAACTAGAGACAATAGTGCCTGACGGGCATAAATACCATTTTCTGCCTGTTGGAAATAATAGGCATGGGGGGTTTTATCTACATCAACAGAAATCTCATCAATACGTGGCAATGGATGCAAAATTTTGAGGTTCTCTTTCGCTCCCGTCAGATCGGCAGTATGCAGAACAAATTGCGCTTTTACATTGGCGTATTCGGATGGATCAAGGCGCTCTTTTTGCACGCGAGTCATATAAAGAATATCTAGTTCCGGCAACACTTCTTCTATATTGGTATGCAGGCTGTAGGTGGCGCCTTTTTCATTCAGCATATGAAGAATATGATTTGGCATTGCCAATGCTTCCGGGGCGATAAAATAAAAATGGTTGCCATTAAATTTCGCCAACGCTTGTGACAGTGAATGAACCGTGCGGCCATATTTCAGGTCACCAACCATAGCGATATTCAGACTATCCAGCCGTTGCTGAGTTTCTTGAATAGTGAACAGATCCAGTAAGGTTTGTGTTGGATGTTGGTTAGCACCATCACCAGCATTGATAATCGGAGTATGACCGGAAAATTCGGACGCCAGGCGCGGAGCACCTTCCTGCGGGTGGCGCATCACGATAGCGTCAACATATTGGCTGATAACGGAAATAGTATCTGCCAGTGTTTCGCCTTTCTTACCCAAGGAGGTGTTGCTGCTGTCTGAAAAGCCAACCACGGAAGCGCCAAGGCGGTGGATTGCGGTTTCAAAAGAGAGCCGGGTACGGGTAGAGGCTTCAAAGAAACAGCTGGCGATAACCTTGTGTTTCAGCAATTCAGGCTGTGGTCTGGCTTTCAGTGTGGCAGCGGTTCGCAACACCAATTCCAGATCTTCGCGGCTCAAATCATTTATTGAGATGATATGTTTGCGATATAACGGATTAGCCATTTTTCACTCTCCTCTAATGCTGACATCCGGGGTGGTGATCATCAATTGATTACCGGGCAAAAAAAAGCCCCTCAATGAGGGGCATTAAATGATTGGTTTAGCAACGGGAAAAACAATGATTGCTGGCCGCCTTTAGGCAGTTGCACCCGCACTTTAGCTTGATGAAAAGAAGTGCTGTTTTTCATGATTTCTCCCGGCAAATTGTGGCGCATTATACTCGCGAAAAATCTCACAGCAAGCGTTTGCCCGAAGAAAAATGATATTCGCAGGACCTCTTCTTTGCAGACATAGCCCTGCGGACATCATAACTAATTAGATTTTAAGATCACTTGCCAGTGTCGCTACCATTATCGCTTTAATGGTATGCAGACGATTTTCTGCCTGATCAAACACAATGCTATGCTCTGACTCAAAAACTTCATTGGTGACTTCCAGCCCCCCATACATATTAAATTCAGCGGCGAGTTGCTTGCCTAACGTCGTTTCTTCATCATGGAATGCGGGCAGGCAGTGCAGGAATTTTACCTGTGGATTGCCTGTCATGTTCACCACATCCATATTCACCTGATAAGGTTTCAATAGGTTAACCCGTTGTTGCCAAACTTCTTTTGGCTCTCCCATAGAAACCCAGACATCGGTATAAAGAAAATCAGCGTCTTTAACCCCCTCAGGGACATTTTCGGTTAGCGTAATTTTCCCGCCTGTTTTTTCGGCCAGTTTCTGACATTCAGCAACCAGTGTTGCATCTGGCCAGTACTGTTCAGGAGCAATTAACCGAACATCCATGCCTGTCAATGCCGCGGCTTCCAACATAGTATTACCCATATTGTTACGGGCATCCCCCAAGTAGGCGAATTTGATTTCTGACAGCGGTTTCTTTGGTTGATGCTCCTGAATAGTCAGCAAATCTGCCAGTAACTGAGTAGGGTGAAATTCATCCGTCAGCCCATTCCATACAGGAACATCTGCATATTTTGCCAGGGCTTCAACCACTTTCTGAGCATAGCCGCGATATTGAATACCGTCATACATGCGGCCAAGTATACGGGCGGTATCCTTAATTGATTCTTTATGACCAATCTGGCTGCCACTGGAGCCAAGGTAGGTGATATTTGCCCCCTGATCGTAAGCGGCTACTTCAAATGAACAGCGAGTGCGGGTGGAGTCTTTTTCAAAAATCAGCACAATATTTTTACCTGTTAGCCAGGCTTTTTCTGTGCCGGATTTTTTAGTCGATTTTAATTCAGCCGCCAGTTTTAGGAAGACATGGATTTCTGCTGAGGAAAAATCAAGCAACCTTAGGAAATTACGTTGATAGAATGGATTCATTGTTGGATATCTCCACAGTTATTTCTTGCATTTAAATTCAATTTATATCTATAAAAATTCAATTTCAACTCCGCATTAGATTTCTTTGATGTAAACAGTGGTTAGCCTGCTTGTGGTGTGGGAGAATGAACGTTGGGACGGCCAACTGATTGAGGGTATTGGGTATGGCAAATCAAAAAGACTTAGAAGAACAACGCGAAGAAACGCGCCTTATTATTGAAGAATTACTGGAAGATGGTAGTGATCCAGATGCGCTTTATGCCATTGAACACCACTTTTCTGCGGAAGATTTTAATCTGTTGGAAAAGGCGGCAGTTGAAGCCTTTAAGCTGGGTTATGAAGTGACTGATGCGGAAGAATTGGAAATCGAAGATGGTTCTATTCTGATGTGTTGTGATGTCATCAGCGAATGTGGGTTGAATGCTGAATTGATCGATGCTCAGGTTGAACAATTGGTAAATCTGGCTCAGAAGATGGGCGTCAATTATGACGGCTGGGGCACTTATTTCGAAGATCCTGATGAGCAAGATGAAGACGGCGAAGATGATTTGCCAGAGCAGGGTGAGACCAGACTTCATTAATAAAATCAGTTCGTTATAAATCTTGTGTTAGCCCTGGTCGTGGCTGATGCATGTGATTTAAAGCAAAATAGTCCTTATATGCTTTTGCGAATAAGGACTATTGTATTTTATTGGATTATCTTATCAAACCATGTTCTCTGACCTTTGAAAGAATCGTCCCTTTCCTGATTTGGTTTGCTTCGGTGATTTCCCGTTTTAATTCTTGTCCCAGCTCATTAGAAACCAGATCCTTATGTTTTTCTGCGAGTTCTCCTAACTCTTCTGCGGTATGAACAACGCCGGTCACTTTCCATGCCAGAGACAGGCCTTTTAATGCTATTTTAGCCGCTGGATGTGGTGCAATCGCTGCTGCTGTATCTAGCGTAGCGCCGACAGTCGCGCCCAGTGATGCTCCTGTAATTAACGTATCCGTTGCAACCTCCTTTAAATCATCGGAGGCTTTTTGCAATTCTTCCAGTTTCTCTGGGGTGACGGTAGCAGTGGCGGTACCTGCTTTGAATACTTTTTTTATCCCTGCAAAAGTGAGGCTAAAATTATTAATTGCATCGGTTCCTGCGGCTTTTGTCAGCTCTGTTTTGTTTAACTCACCTACATTGCCGGCTGCGGCAAATTCTCCGGCAGTCGCGACTAAACTTGCTCCCTCTTTTATTGCTTGAACACCAGGGACTTGTCCGTGTGCGAGATGTTCTGCCGCTTCTTTGCGTCCCGTTATGTTATGTGCCATCTGCTTAATCGGGTCATAGTTTGCTTTTAAAGTGCTCGCTTTTTGTGTGATTTTACTTATTTGTTGATCACCATAGGATTCAGATGTGGGAGATGATATTTGCGGCCTTTCAGCTTGTTGATTTCTATGCTTGTAAAGTTCATATGCTACACCTCCAACACCTAATGCGCCTGTTGCTACTGTTTTAAATATGCGCCCATCTTCATCTATCCCTGTCATTGGATTGTTTCTTACCATACGGTACAGATTTAAACCATCCACTGTTCCTGCTGGGTCTGCGCTTAACCATCTACCTGCCCAAGGTTGATAATAGCGGTAGCCATAATAGTACAGTCCCGTTGCATCACGTTCTTTACCTGAATAACGAATAGTTTTATAACCGGCTTCAATCTGGTTTCTTGCCGCCCATACTGCGGTCCCACCGTAGGGGTAATATTCTTCCCAACTGATAATTTCCCCGTGCATATCCAGTTCCAGTTCGCTGCTGTCTGTCAGATTATCGTAGCTGTATCTGACTTGATTGTTATCTATGCTCGCTGGCTGGCCTTTTTCCCAGTGTAGTACCCGTACTTGTGCCCGCCCCGCTTTTCCAACAGTAATAACTTGCAGGTCTTCCGTTATATTGGCGCCGTTTTGTGTGGTACGCAGTTCCAGGCCGGGCAGGTAAGTGACTCGCCGCTGCATGGCATTCGCTGTTTGCTGCTCATTTACTTTCAGTACCCGCATTCCATCACTGCCATAACGATACCACTCGCTTCCGGTGTTTCCATTCTGGCTGACTTGCTGTAGTTCTCCCCGTGATGTCCAGTTTAGAGATTGCCCTGATAACAGGCTGGTTTGATGACCACCTGCATCAAAGAATGTATCAACGAGATTGGGATCTTTGGTCAGGGTGCTTAAGACGCCACGGTTATTGCGGTTTGAGATAGTCATATCCGTGGTGTAGCTATTGTTACTTGCCGGAGCGCTATGTCGGATCTGCGTCAGGTTGCCGCTATCGTCGTAGGAATAGGTTCGGGTATAGTTGGTATAGGTGTTGTCATCAGTAGGAAGTGGGGTAACTGGGGAAGGAAGTTGGTTTCCTTGTTGACCAATGTTAGCTATTTCGCGGCCGGTTGCTTTGATTAGCTGGTACAAAGAATCATAGGCATAAGCATTTTCCGGTACCACTTTCTGATTACGCCAGAATCGGGTTGCTTCTGCGTCATTACGAATACTGATCACATTGCCAACCGGATCATATTCATAACGTAAGTCCTGTAGTGGTTTTGCGCTATCCTGAGTTCGGCGGGTTGTGATGTTGATTAATCGCAGGGTTTCTGGTTCATAGGTATATTCCGTAATAACGCCGTTACCGTGTTCTTCACGTAATTTTTGTCCGGCTGCTGACCAGGTAAGAGACCGCACAATAACTTTTTCAGACTGGCCTTTTAGTGTTAACCAACTCCCTTTCAATTGACCTGCCACGTCATAAGACAGCCGTTGTACATTTCCCTTCGCATCGATCTGGGTTAGCAGAGCACCAATGGCATCGGTTTTATTTTGAGTCGTGAATATGTTGTCATTCAGTTTTGTACGCCAATTATTTTCATCGTCACTGCGCCAGTCAGCTTCCTGATCGTCGGCTATCAGTTGACGGGATTGCGACAAAATGGTTCCTGTCAGGGAAAGGCTTTCCAGTTGTACCAGCCCCGCAGTGTCATAATGGCGTACACATTGTCCGGCGAGATTTTGGTTTTTCTCCGCATCTGAATGACTTGCCCAGATAAGGCGTTCTGTGATTTTCTCGTTTTCTTGCACCAACTCGGTGACGGTGAGTAAGCGGCCGGGTAGAGTGTTATCTTCATAGTGATTGGTTTGACGAACACCTATTGCATTGATGCTCAGTACTGGGCGTCCTTCGATATCGTTCAATGTAATGGTTCGGCCAGCATCAATACTTTCTTCACGCAGTGTATTGCCAGCCAGATTAAAGACACGAGTAAAGTTCGAACCATTTTGGTTTTTATACCTCCGTGGATCAGTACTTTTTACTTGAAATCCCTGAGTATTGAACTCATAGCGAGTGATTAATTCGCTACTGTTTTCTTCATCAGCTTGAGTACGCAGATATTCCAGAGTACGTACATTCAGCCCTCGGTTATCCAGTACATTGACAGATGGGGTATTTCGGTTAATTGCAGAATTGTAACCAATCATATTTTAGCTCCTTGTGATGTTTCAATTCGTTTAGGCAACTTGGTAGTAACAACCTGAGACTTTACTATGGAATGAATAAATCTTTAACAGAATAGTGTGATAATTTTTGAAATTTACAGTATGGGAATTAATATTTCAATAGATAGAAATAGAATGGTATAAGAGCAGAGAAATTATTTTCATTGAAATTTTTTATGGACGATAAATATTATATTATTTTTTGGATTAATAATATAAATAAAGATTTTTATTTATATTATGTTTTTATATAAAAACCAATAATATTGAATTGGATTGATTTTAAATTTTTTTGAAAATGTCTTTTATCGTTTAATTTGTTTTTGATATTAAAGATTTGTTTGCGGATATTGAAATGAAATATATAAGAAAGTTTGGTGGTTTTTCTATTAACTCTTTGATGTAAAATAAATTAAGAATAATTATTGCCATTGTCTATAATATATGTGTTGGTAAAGTATTTGAATAATTCCAATTTATTAACAGAAGAAAATAATTCAGTTTTATAATTTTTTTCTAACGCATTGATATTATTGATTATGATTTTACTCTGTATTAGTAAGTTAATAGTAATGTCATATATATTAACATTAATTACCTTAGGAAAATAACATTAACTTAAAAAAGGTGTTTCAAATGGCTAGCGTAACTCATATTAGGAAAGTTATTAATGATACTCCCAGAAAAATCTATATTGTGGAAGGTCAAAATAATGGCAGGACTCATATTATTAATGCTAACTCTGGATTGATAACTAACATTAAGGTGCCATGGATTGGGAATCAAGAGGAGAGTAATAAGGCTATCCGTATAACGATAGTGGGTGAACCAAGCACCGCGATTATTTGGGTTTTTCAAGATTATTGGAATCCACCTCATAAGGATCAAATGAAATATTATAAAGGAGAGGATTTTAGCTATGCCAATGCAAAGAATATAGAAGGGCCAAGTTCAGGAGGAGGGAATAAAACTTTGCGTTTCTATATAGATAATAATCAGATATTGAAATTCAAAATAATTTAATTAAGAGAGAACCGCTTCTTGCAAAAAGAAGCGGTTATTTTCTTATTTAGAAACGTCGGTGCCAAAATATTGAGTAGAAATACGCAGATAAGTGCCATCCGCTTTGATATCGGCTAACGCTTTATCGATAGCAGCTTGTAATTCTGGTTCGCCTTTCCGGATTAGAATACCGACCTGATCACCATTGGGTTCAGTTGCGACAATTTTTACCGGTGCATTGGGTTTGTGTTTCTTAAAATCCAGATAGGAGAGATTATCGTTGATAGTAGCATCGGCTCTGCCTGTAGCAACCAAATCAATTGACTGATTAAATCCTTCAGTGGGGACGATTTCTGCGCCGTGACGTTTTGCTAATTGAGCGTAATTACTGGTTAAGGAATGACTTGAAGTTTTACCTTTTAGATCGCTGAACGTTTTAATACTGTCATTATTTTTGCGGGTGATAAGTACGGCTTTAGATATGATATACGGAGCGGAAAAGTCATATTTCTTTTTACGCTCTGGTGTAATAGCGACTTGGTTAATTACTGCGTCATAGCGTTTGGCATCAAGTCCGGCAATAAGCCCATCCCACTTCCCTTCGGTGAATTCCGCTTTGACATTCAGACGGCGTGCGATTTCGTGGCCAATATCAACATCAAAACCGGTTAAGGCTCCTGAAGCATTGTGATAGGTAAATGGCGGATAGGTTCCTTCGGTAGCGATTTTAAATACGCCGGTTGATTTAATGTTATCAAGACCAGACTCTGCACTGGCAGAATATGCAATGCCAAATTGAATGACGCCAGCCAATAATACGGTGAGGAATGCTTTCATTTTATTTCTCCAACCTGTCAGAAAATTTATTTAATCGTAATTGACTTGATGGATTCAAAGCACAATTACGGCAAGGTGCTTTTAACGGTGGGTTATATCTCCCAATCCGGTAAGGTATTCGTTAAAGTTGAAACAAATTCAACCGTCCGCTGCTTGAGGGCACGAGTAAAAATCGTTTTCGATGTCCCCGATTCGACAATTTCGCCAGATTCTAAAAATATGACGTTGTAGGCAAGATTGGCTGCCAGACGCAGATCGTGTGTTGCCATCAACATCGTCGTTCCTTCTTTAGCCAACTGCTTCAATACAGCAACCACTTCCAGCGATAATTCCGGATCAAGCGCGGAAGTTGGCTCATCACACAATAACACTTTGGGAGAAGGTGCCAGCGCTCTGGCAATTGCTACACGTTGTTGCTGACCACCGGATAGCGTGGCAGGCAAGACGTCGACTTTGTGTGACATGCCAACCTTTTCCAGCAGCTCAAGCGCCCGCTTTTTAGCTTTTTCTGGCGACCATTTCTGTACCCAAATCAGCCCTTCCATAATGTTTTCAATCACCGTCAGATGAGGGAAAAGTTGAAAATTTTGAAACACCATGCCGGTTTGCTGGCGGATCCGTTGTATATCCTTATGAGCAATGCGCTCTTTACCGATGAAGGTCATACTTTCACTGCCGATTTGCAGCTTCCCGGCTTGGGGAATTTCTAATAAGTTGATGCAGCGTAACAGCGTGCTTTTGCCACTTCCTGATGGGCCGATCAGGGCGGTAAGACTGCCTTCCTCAATGTTAAGATCAATATTTTTCAGGACCTTTTGCCCGTCAAAACTTTTTTCAATGCCGGAGAGCTGAATCATCTTTTAATTCCTTTGTATCACTCTGTTGTGAGAACTTCTTTTCCAGACGGGTTTGCAATGATGACAATACTGAACTGATTATCAGATAAAGTATTGCAGCCTCGGTATAAAGAATGAGGGGTTGATAAGTCACCGCCGCAATACGTTGTGCAGCAAGGAAAAGTTCCGGTACGGTAATGACTGAGGCTAATGAAGTATCTTTCACCAGAGAAATAAATGTGTTTGAGAGTGGCGGAATAGCGATTCTCGCCGCTTGAGGCAGAATGATCCGGCGTAATGATTGTGTCCAGCTCATACCAATAGAATAAGCCGCTTCCCACTGCCCTTTTGGTACAGATAATAAAGTGGCGCGGATCACCTCAGAGGTATAGGCGCCAATATTCAGTGTGAAACCAATAACGGCTGAGGTAAATGCGCCTAGCGTAATACCAACGCTGGGTAAGGCATAAAAAATAAGAAACAGTTGCACAAGTAACGGTGTACCACGGATCAGCCATACGTAGAATTTGGCGACAGCAATAAGCGGTTTTGGCCCGTAAAGCCGGATTAGTGCAACGATAAACCCAAGTATGATACCAAGAGTAAAGGTAATAAGCGTCAGCGGAATAGTGAAAGTAAAGCCCGCATAAAGCATAGGCCAGAAAGAATCGAGTACTAAATTAAACCAGGAGGGCTCCATATACTTTCCCTATTGTGTAATATAAAAATATATTTATTTTTATGAGATTGTTTTAAATATCATATGGCAAGCTGGGAGTTTATATATATAAAATAAAGTTATATCATATGATCATTTTAGATATATAAAAGGGTTTGTATAAATCAATATATTTCATGTTTGATGAAAATATTCCCTAATTCTTCAATTCAACTGGATTAGCGATAAAGTTCCCTGGTTAGAGTTTGTATCTAACGTTGAGGGAACTGGTTTATTTGAGTAAGGTATGTTTCACTTATTCGGGAGTATTGTCGCCAAAGTATTGAGCCCAGATGCGCTGATAGGTACCATCGGCTTTGATATCAACGATTGCTTTATCAATAGCCGTTTTTAGTTCTGACTCGCCTTGGCGGAGTAAAATTGCTGTTTGCCCTGCGTTTGGATCCGACGCAACAATTTTCACCGGTGCATTTGGCTTGTGCTTCTTATAGTCCAGATAAGAGAGGCTATCGTTGATAGTGGCATCGGCTCTACCGGTACTGACCAGTTCGATTTCCTGGCTAAATCCATTCGTGCCGATGATTTCCGCGCCATTATTTCTTGCTATCTGAGCGAAGTTGTTGGTCAGAGTATGTGCTGAGGTTTTGCCTTGCAAATCGCTGAATGTTTTTATGCTGTTGTTATCTTTATTGGTGATAAGTACGGCTTGAGATGTGATATATGGGATAGAAAAATCATATTTTTTCTGGCGCTCAGGAGTAATCGCAATTTGATTAATGACAGCATCAGAACGCCCGGCATCCAACCCGGCAATAAGCCCATCCCATTTTCCCTCAATAAATGTCGGTTTGACATTCAGCCGATGGGCAATTTCACGACCGATATCGACATCAAAACCAGTCAAAGTGCCTGAAGCGTCGCGATAGGTAAAGGGTGGATAAGCCCCTTCAGTCGCAATTTTGAATATGCCGGTGGATTGAATCTTATCAAACGTTGATTCTGCATTGGCAGGATGTACAAGACCGAATTGCACAGTACTTGCCAATAACAGGGTAAAAATTATTTTCATTTTATTTCTCCAGATTATTATAGCTATTAAATTATAATTTGATGTTTTACTGGTAATAATATATTTATTTGTGTGAATTTATTCCAGATATAATATGAGAAATTTAATGATTTATATATAAAATAAAATTATATCATATTGTAATTTCAGATATATAAATATGAAAAAATGAATAAAATAAATATTTATTATATGTGTCCTTATTAATGAAATAGTTGTTGTTATTTTCAATATATTTGATGGTGTTTATATAGAATGGGCTGAATTTACATTTTATTATAAATTTTATCGTTTACGTTTTGAATTAAAAAGCCACTGACAACGAATTGCAGTGGCTTTGATGAAAATTTACTTGTTGAGAATATTATAGCGCAGCAATGGTTTCCTTCTGAGCTAACAGCTTCTCTTTTGATGCATTACAGGTTGCCAGGCGTTCACGCTCTTTAGTGACAACGGCTTCGGGCGCACGGCTGACAAAGCCTTCATTCGACAGTTTACCTTCAATGCTGCCAATCTCTTTATCCAGCTTCTCAATCTCTTTATCCAAACGGCTCAACTCGGCTTGTTTATCGACTAAGCCCGCCATTGGGATTAACACCTCTGCACCATTAATCAGCTTGGTTACAGAGACCGGAGCTTCTTCACCAGCAGGCAGCAGAGTGACAGCAGAAAGGCGGCCCATTGCCTGAATAAAATTCAGGTTTTCCGCTACACGACGTTGCGCGCCTGCATCAGCATTACGTAGCAGAACTTCTAGCGGCTTACCTGGTGCGATGTTCATTTCAGCACGAATATTGCGTACCGCAATAATCGCTTCTTTAATCCATTCCAGATCGATTAGCGCGAGTTCATCTGCTTTCGCCTGATCAAATTCTGGGAACGGTTGCAGCATAATGGTATCTGCTTCAATCCCCTTAACCACTTTCACCCGCTGCCAAATGGTTTCGGTGATAAATGGAATAATAGGATGAGCCAGACGCAATAACCCTTCCAGAACTTCAATCAATGTATGGCGGGTACCACGAACTTCTGCTTCTGAACCTTTGTTGATCGCCGGTTTAGACAGCTCCAGATACCAGTCACAGAACTGATTCCAGGTGAATTCATAAAGAATATTGGCAGCCATATCAAAACGATAGGTATCCAGTGCTTCACGATAAGCTTTTACTGTCTGGTTAAATTCAGCCAGGATCCAGCGATCAGCCAGTGACAGCGCCATTTCGCCGCCATTTTGGCCGCAATCCTGACCTTCCGTATTCATTAGAACAAAACGGCTGGCGTTCCACAGTTTGTTACAGAAATTACGATAACCTTGCAGACGCTTCATATCCCAGTTGATATCACGGCCCGTAGAGGCCAATGCCGCCAGTGTAAAGCGCAGGGCATCGGTACCGTGAGATTCAATACCCGCCGGGAATTGCTTCTCTGTACGCTTGCGGATTTTTTCAGCCAATTGTGGCTGCATCATATTGCCGGTACGTTTTTCCAGCAGATCTTCCAGAGAAATACCGTCAACCATATCCAGCGGGTCAATGACATTTCCTTTGGATTTGGACATCTTTTGGCCTTCGTCATCCCGGATAAGACCGGTCATGTAGACGGTCTTAAATGGAACCTGAGGTTTGCCATTTTCATCTTTGATGAAATGCATGGTCATCATGATCATACGGGCAATCCAAAAGAAAATGATGTCAAAGCCACTCACCAACACGTCCGTTGGATGGAAAGTTTTCAGTGCTTCAGTTTGTTCTGGCCAGCCAAGAGTAGAAAAAGTCCACAGACCGGAAGAGAACCAAGTATCCAGGACATCTTCATCTTGGTTTAGGGCGATATCTGCACCCAGATTATTTTCACGACGAACTTTTTCTTCGTTGCGGCCTACATAGACATTACCTTCAGCGTCATACCACGCCGGGATACGGTGGCCCCACCACAATTGACGGGAGATACACCAGTCTTGAATATCGCGCATCCAGGAGTAATACATATTTTCATACTGCTTAGGTACGAACTGGATATCGCCATTTTCAACGGCTTCGATAGCCACTTTCGCCAGAGGCGCTGTACGGACATACCATTGATCAGTCAGCATTGGCTCAATAACCACACCACCACGATCGCCATAAGGAACGGTCAGATCATGAGCTTTGATTTCGGCCAGCAGACCCAGTCTTTCAAACTCAGCAACTATCGCTTTACGGGCGGCAAAACGCTCCATGCCTTGGTATTCAGCTGGAATATCAGAACAGTAGGCATCAGAAATCTCGCCATTGGTATCGAAAACTTCTGCTTCATTACGGATATTGCCATCAAGTGTCATGATATTGATCATTGGCAGAGCATGGCGTTTACCTACTTCATAGTCATTGAAGTCATGGGCAGGCGTGATTTTCACGCAACCGGTGCCTTTTTCCATATCCGCGTGTTCATCACCGACAATAGGAATGCGGCGGTTAACTAATGGCAGAATGATCTGTTTGCCGATTAAATCCTTATAACGCGGATCTTCCGGGTTAACTGCTACACCGGTATCGCCCAGCATAGTTTCAGGCCGGGTAGTTGCAATGATCAGGTAATCTTTACCTTCTGCGGTTGTTACGCCGTCAGCCAGCGGATAACGCAGATGCCACATAGAACCTTTAATTTCCCGGTTCTCAACTTCCAGATCAGAAATTGCAGTGTGCAGTTTCGGGTCCCAGTTAACCAGACGTTTGCCCCGGTAAATCAGGTTTTCTTTATATAAACGGACAAAAGCTTCTTTTACGGCGTTGGACAGACCTTCATCCATGGTAAAACGTTCACGCTCCCAGTCAACAGAGTTACCCAGACGGCGCATCTGATTGGTAATCGTGCCGCCAGACTCTGCTTTCCACTGCCAGATTTTATCGATAAAAGCATCGCGGCCATAATCGTGACGGGTTTTGCCTTCTTCTGCTGCGATCTTACGTTCAACTACCATTTGAGTAGCAATACCTGCATGGTCAGTACCGGATTGCCATAAGGTGTTTTTACCCTGCATCCGCTGATAACGGATCATCGTATCCATAATAGTTTGCTGGAACGCATGGCCCATATGCAGACTGCCCGTCACATTTGGTGGCGGGATAACAATACAGAAGCTTTCGCGGCTGGTGTCACCATTAGGTTTGAAATAACCACTTTTCTCCCAATGGGTATAAAGAGGCTGCTCAATTTCTTTAGGATTGTAAGTTTTATCGAGAGATGGCTCGGATTGCGTTTGGTTAGCGGGTGTTTTTTCCATTTTATCTTGATACTTAGTCTGTTGGCGGCGTTGCCATGGTCAAATTAAAGCCGACGCTGCGATATGTTTTATATCGTTCACGCGCCAACTGTTTCAAATTTTCATCTGTAGGAACAAAGTCTATCACTTCATGGAAAGCGGTGGCAAAGTCTGCAAAGTGCGGCAGCAGATTTATCAGGATATCACGGGGGGCGTTTCCCCGTTTTTGTGGCCAACATAACTCAACCGGGGCGCCATATCTTGGCCCTTCACCCGCGAGGTTATGCGGGACGAACTGATGAGGCTCCCGTTGCCATAAAGCTTCATCTAACTTTTCAGCCTGTTGTTGATCTTCACAGGCAATCAGCACCCGCTTTCCTGCTCGCCATTGGTCAGCCGTGAGTTGACATGCTAGCCATTCGTGAGCCTGCAAATCCTCTTGAGGTGATGGCTGTTCCAGTAAATAAAACGTGGCACTTTTCATTAATGTCTCTGTTACGAAAAAAGGGCATTGTAAATGCCCTTTAATAAGCGGGGGAGATCAAATCAATCGTCGTTATTGATACCGGCATTGCCTGCACGATTTAACAGGAATTGCGACAGTAATGCAACCGGGCGGCCTGTGGCACCTTTTGCTTTACCTGAACGCCATGCAGTACCGGCGATATCCAGATGTGCCCAGTGATATTTTGTGGCGAAGCGAGATAGGAAGCAGGCCGCGGTAATTGCGCCACCTCCACTGCCACCGGTATTTGCCAGATCAGCGAAATTAGAATCGATTTGCTCAAAAAACTCATCGGTCATTGGCAGGCGCCATGCGCGATCACCTGATTGTTCAGAAGCATTTAGTAGTTCATGGGCCAGTGGATTATGGTTGGATAGTAATCCACTGTAATGATTACCAAGAGCAGTGATGCAAGCACCAGTCAATGTGGCGATATCAATGACTAGTTCCGGATCAAAACGTTCAACGTAAGTTAACGTGTCACACAGAACCAATCGGCCTTCTGCATCCGTATTGAGCACTTCGACAGTCTGACCAGATAGGGTGGTTAAAATATCTCCAGGTCGGTAAGCTCGACCTCCTGGCATATTCTCACAGCCTGCCATGACACCGATGACATTGAGCGGTAGTTGTAACTCAGCAACCACACGCATAACACCATAAACTGTTGCCGCACCACACATATCGTATTTCATCTCATCCATGCTACCCGCAGGTTTGATTGAAATACCACCAGAGTCAAAAGTCAGGCCCTTGCCAACCAGGATAATGGGTTTGGCATTTTTATCAGGACTGCCTTTATATTCCATGACTGACATGAGAGATTCATTCTGAGAACCCTGACCAACAGCCAAATAGGCGTTCATTCCCAGCTCTTTCATCTGCTCTTCACCAATGACTTTGGTTGTAATATGACTATTGGCAGAATCTGCGAGTTGGCGTGCCTGAGAGGCCAGGTAAGCTGCGTTACAGATATTTGGCGGCATATTGCCAAGATCTTTGGCCGCTTTGATACCGGCAGCAATAGCAAGACCGTGTTGGATTGCACGTTCACCGCTAGTCAGCTCCCGGCGAGTGGGTACATTGAAGACCATTTTACGCAGTGGGCGGCGCAACTCATTTTTATTACTTTTAAGCTGGTCAAAAACATAGAGAGACTCTTTGGCTGTTTCTACCGCCTGGCGCACTTTCCAGTAATTATTACGGCCTTTAACATGCAACTCTGTTAAGAAACATACCGCTTCCATTGAACCTGTTTCATTAAGGGTATTGATCGTTTTCTGGACAATTTGTTTATACTGACGCTCATCCAGTTCGCGCTCTTTACCGCAGCCGATGAGCAAAATACGTTCAGATAACACATTGGGAACATGATGCAGCAGCAGAGATTGACCAACTTTGCCTTCCAGTTCACCACGGCGCAGCAAGGCGCTGATATAACCATCACTTATTTTATCGAGCTGTTCGGCAATAGGGGAAAGGCGGCGGGGTTCGAAAACGCCGACAATGATACACGCACTGCGCTGTTTCTCCGGGCTACCGCTTTTTACACTAAATTCCATGCGTTCTCCTGAATCTTAAAGACAAAGACGGACGCTATCGTTAAAATATAGCGTTCCGCATTAATCTACCCCATAGAAAGTTCACTCTTTATGTTAAGCTAAACGCACTACTTAATAATTGTTTAGCTAACTATTTAAGTATGTTCTGATTGGGAACCTAAATAAATATGAAATGCTTCGAGAACATTTTAGCAATAGGGAAGCCAAACTGATGCATATAATAAATAGTAGATATACAATGAAGTTAGCCATTTTCCTGCAAAAAGACAAGTTTTCACAGGCGTAATAAGCGTGATCATCATTAGATATCTGGTACGGGAAACCCTGAAAAGCCAAGTTGCGATACTCTTTATCCTTTTACTGATTTTTTTCTGTCAAAAATTAGTAGAAATTCTGGGTGCAGCAGTGGAAGGAAAAGTCCCGGCAAATTTGGTTTTATCCTTGTTAGGACTGGGTGTGCCTGAAATGGCGCAGCTTATTTTACCCCTGAGTCTTTTTCTCGGGGTGTTGATGACTTTCAGCAAACTCTATACTGAAAGTGAAATTACTGTTATGCATGCGTGTGGCTTGGGCAAACGCGTGTTAGTGGTTTCAGCACTTATTCTGGCATTGTTGACTTCCGCGCTGGCGGCGGTGAATGTCATTTGGGCAATGCCGTGGTCCTCAATATATCAGGAGCATGTGCTGGCTGACGCCAGGGCTAACCCAAGCTTGGCGGCGATAATGGAAGGAAGATTCAAACCTTCCAATGACGGTAACTTGGTGCTCTATATTGGCAACGTGCACGGCGACAAATTCGAAAACGTATTTCTTGCCCAGCTTCGTCCGGCTGATAACCAGCGCCCTTCAGTTGTGATCTCGGATGGCGGTCATATGGTGGAGCGGCCTGATGGTAAACAGATGGTTGTCCTTAACCACGGTACCCGTTACGAAGGTACTGCAATGCTGCGGGATTTCAGAATTACCGAATTCAATGATTATCAAGCGGTTATTGGGCATCAGGCTTCGACTGTAGATGGTGATAAAATTGAACAAAAGTCCATGACTCAATTATGGCAAAATGATGATAAAGATTCCCGCGCTGAGTTCCATTGGCGCTTGACCCTGGTGCTCTCGGTATTGATTATGACCATGATGGTTGTACCATTAAGTGCGGTGAACCCACGTCAGGGCCGGGTACTCAGTATGTTGCCTGCGATGCTGCTTTACCTAATCTTCTTCTTACTGCAAAGTTCCCTGCGTTCTAACGGTAGCAAGGGCAAATTGGATCCGATGATCTGGATGTGGGCGGTTAACGGGGCTTATCTGATGCTGGCGCTGATTCTCAATATCTGGGATACCGTACCGATGCGCAGAATTCGGGCCCGTTTCAAAGGTAGAGGAGTAGCCTGATGTTTGGTGTATTGGATCGTTATATTGGGCGAACTATTCTACAAACTATTCTGATGACACTCTTTATGCTGGTATCACTCTCCGGCATTATTAAGTTTGTTGACGAATTGAGAAGAGTGGGGCGGGGGGAATACACCACTCTTTCCGCTGGTCTTTATGCTTTGCTAAGTGTGCCGAAAGATATTCAGATATTCTTCCCGATGGCCGCTTTACTTGGGGCCTTATTGGGGCTTGGCACGCTGGCAACCCGCAGCGAGCTGGTGGTTATGCAGGCTTCTGGTTTTACCCGTATGCAGGTTGCTGGCTCAGTCATGAAAACGGCAATTCCGCTGGTGATCCTGACCATGGTTATTGGTGAATGGGTTGCGCCACAAGGTGAACAGATGGCACGTAACTACCGGGCTCAGAAGATATTTGGTGGATCTTTGGTTTCAACAACCAGAGGTATGTGGGCGAAAGACGGTGCCGATTTTATCTACATCCAGCAGTTAACGAGTGATACAGAGATTAAAGGTGTCAATATCTATCATTTTGATGATGATAAAAAACTACTCTCTGTAAGATATGCAGCCAGTGCTGTTTATGATGAAGATAGTGACTTGTGGAAGCTTTCTCAGGTGGAAGAATCTGACCTGACAGACAACAAAAAAATCACGGGATCACAGAGTATCTCTGGTGACTGGAAAACTCTGCTGACACCACAAAAATTGGGTGTTGTTGCGCTCGACCCTGAAGCGCTTTCCATCAGTGGTTTGTATCAGTACATCAAGTACCTCAAACAGAGTGAGCAGGAATCAGGGCGTTATCAACTGAATATGTGGAAAAAGATATTTGCCCCACTTTCAGTTGCGGTAATGATGTTGATGGCGCTCTCTTTCATCTTCGGGCCGCTGCGTACCGTACCGATGGGTATTAAGATATTAACAGGGATTAGTTTTGGCTTCTTATTTTATGTCCTCAACGAGATCTTTGGCCCTCTGAGTCTGGTTTACAGTATGCCGGCAGTTTTGGCAGCGCTGCTACCAAGTTTTCTGTTCCTTACTGTGAGTGTTTATTTACTGCTTAAGAGACAGTAACTTTTAGAAATTGTGGTGTGGGTGATGGGAACCAGATATTAGAGGAGCAGCAGGGATGGAGAACTAAGCGGGAAACTCCATCCCAGGTATCTCGATTTATAAAACTCAGATTCAAACTTGTTTGTGATTCCTTGACAACGCGGTTACCAGTTGATTAACCCCGGTCGTTACACTGCTGAACTTACTGCGTTGCTTCCGGGTAATCACCACAAATACGCCGATATTCTGCTCGGGGATCATTGCCATATACGTATTGAACCCACCGCCACCACCGGTTTTCTGATAAATGCCCGGTACATCACCACGGGCGTTCATGTAAACCCAGCCAAGGCCGACGCCATCTGCCTGACCGGCAACATCCATCCCTTTAATTGAAGCCAGATCGGAACGCTTAAAATAAACTCCCTGCTCGCGGCTGGCGGTCTGCTTACGTAACTGACTGTCTGATGACAAAAACTGCTGCATCCAGCGTTGCATATCTCTTGGCGTTGAATAAATTCCACCACTACCCGCTGCTGCAACAGTGTTAAGGCATGGGCTGGATTTATCACTTTCCATCAGACGGGCGCACTGAGAGCGGCTTGGTGTCAGTGTGGTGTCTTTCATGTAATAAGGGCCGGTGATCTTATCGTGCAACAAGCGGGTATATGGCTTACCTGCGGCCTTAGAGAGCGCATCCGCTAATAAATCATAAGCCAGATTGGAATAGGATACAGTTGTGCTTGGAGATACATCTAATTGAGCTGTTTTCAACCAAGTCCAGCGATTGGCTTGTGTAGGCCAGACAAAAACAGGGCGCGCCCATTGACCCCCTGGTTGTTCACGAGGTAAACCACTGGTATGGCTTGCCAGGTGGAACAACCGGATAGGCTGAAGAGGGCTGTATTGAGGCACTTTCACGCCATAATAGCTGTAATCCTGCAATGGATCGGTGGAACGCAGAATCTTATCCTCTTCCAGCTTGATCATAATCTCACTGGTCATCAGCTTAGTCAGCGAGGCGATGCGGATAACGGCATCAGGCTTAGGACGGATGCCGTTTCCCGGACGGGTTTCACCGAAACTGCGGTAAACTACCTGATTATTATCAATCACCACCATCGCCATGCCTTGGGCATTGCTGCCATTGAAAATATCCTGAGCGTACTGATCAACCAATTGCGAAGCTAACTTTTTAGTTCTCGCGTTTCCTTCAAACACCTCCCATTTCAATGGTTGCTTCTTTGGTTGCAGAAACTTTGGCGAATAGGTTTTATCGGAAGAAGAACAGGCTGCGAGAGCCAACACCATGGCAGAAACAGGGAAGATCTTAAAAAACTGTTTATTCATTTTGAATTAACCAATCAGGCATACTTCCAGTGAACTTACGGACAGGATAGAGATATCAAAATACGGTTACTTATTCTTTTTAAACAGCATCATCAACGCGCCAATGACAATGCCCAAAAAGATACCGGCACCAATCCAGCTAATAATCGTCATAACCATTTACCTCATAGTGAATTATCATCCAGATTATATAAGGTGATTATAAGTTGTCTATCGGCGTCAGGTGTTTCAGCCAACTATAGTGATATAAAACTGTTTTAGGTTTTTTTTCGGTTGTGAGCTGGTTCTGAGCAGGAAGATTAATTTCCGGTTGAAAAGATATTGCTGAGTATGCTTTATACTCGCTTGGGGTTTTTATGTTTAAGAATTGAGCGTGAATTTGTATTGAACGGATGGAAATGATCTTTTTTTCGGCGGTTAAACTAAATCAGTAGGATAACTATTGCTAACAGATCACTGACAGGTATAATAGCCCCGTTCTCCGCATACTACTTCAGTGCCGAAGTGGCGAAATCGGTAGACGCAGTTGATTCAAAATCAACCGCCTTCGGGTGTGCCGGTTCGAGTCCGGCCTTCGGCACCATTGCTATGTTCATAGCAGTTCATTAAAGTCCAGTTATCTAAGAAAACTCCTTATAAATCAAACAAAATAGTCTATCAAGGTCTATTATCGTCCGTTGCAATCCACATATCTGTGGGGGCATAATTAGGGGCATCTTCCGATTCGATTAAGAATGTGCCCCCAAAATGAAACTCAATGCTAGGCAAATAGAGACAGCAAAGCCAAAAGATAAAGCTTATAAACTCGCTGATGGTGGAGGGTTGTATCTGGAAATTACTCCGCGAGGTTCAAAATACTGGCGTATGAAATACCGCCGACCAACAGATAAAAAAGAAGACAGGTTAGCATTTGGTGTTTACCCGGTAATTTCTCTTGCTGATGCCAGAGCTAAACGTGATGAGGCTAAAAAACTTATAGCCAGTGGTGTAGATCCCAAAGCAACACAGAAAGAGGCACAAGCTGAGGTATCTGGCGAATTTAATTTTGAAACTATTGCTAGGAAATGGCACGCCAGTAATAAGCGGTGGGGTGACTATAACCGGGCGCGTGTACTGCGCAGCCTTGAACAATACATCTTTCCTCATATTGGTAAAGTTGATATTCGTCAGTTAAAGACTAGTCATCTATTAGTTCCTATCCGAGTGGTTGATGATGCAGGAAAGCATGATGTGGCTCAACGGCTCCAGCAGCGGGTAACAGCTATCATGCGCTATGCTGTACAAAATGACATTATCGACAGTAATCCGGCTATAGATATGGCCGGGGCGCTGACCATGCCTAAAACTAAACATTATCCTGCATTGCCATCTAATTGCTTTCCTGAATTATTGGAACGTATAAATCGTTACCGTGGCAGGAAAATTACACGTTTAGCGGTAGTACTGACTTTACTCACTTTTGTGCGTTCTAGTGAGTTACGTTTTGCACGATGGGATGAAATTGACTTTGATATCTCTGTGTGGCAGATCCCCGGCCAACGAAACCCAATCGAAGGGGTTCGTTATTCTTACCGTGGTATGAAAATGAAATCAGCCCATATTGTACCGCTCAGTAATCAAGCAATAGATGTTTTACAGCAACTTAAAGAGCTTAGTGGGGACAATGAGCTGCTTTTTCCCGGCGACCATGATCCTAATAAAGTCATGAGTGAAAATACGGTAAATAATGCGTTACGAGTAATGGGATATGATACAAAAACGGAAGTATGTGGGCATGGTTTCAGAGCGATGGCTTGTAGCGCTTTAGTTGAATCAGGACTATGGTCAAAAGATGCAGTTGAAAGACAAATGAGCCACACAGAGCGTAATGGTGTCCGAGCTGCTTATATCCATACATCTGAACATTTGGAGGAGCGGCGATTAATGATCCAGTGGTGGGCGGATTATTTGGATCAATGTAAAAAAGAATTTATTGCTCCTTACGTTTTCTCAAATAAAAATAGTAAATAGTCATATAGAAACATATTAATTCACTGTGTAAAAAAGCCCACTTTGAATAGTGGGCAATAGATGTCTTGAGTTAGTGATGTTTTTTTAAGAGTTATAAAATCTCTCTGACATGGATACTTTAATATTGTTACCTTTTATAACGGGAAGGCCAGATAATTTCTGGCGAAATTTCTAACGCATCAGAAATAATTCTTTCTCCTTTAGGCCAGCGACGTGTCAATGCATTGGCTAGTGTAGATGAAGCTAATCCAGCGCTCCTTGATAAAGCAGCTAATGTTATTCCTTTCTTTTTTAGTCCGGCAATAATATCGGCTGGATGCCAATCTTGTTGAATCATATTTTATATTCCCCTGAGTGGTGACATAAAATAATTATCCTTTCATGGACTCTATCTGTAAATAGTTAAAGTTAAAAAATACTATTATTTTACTATTCCCCCGTTTAAATGGAACTCCCCCATTCATTACCCATTTCATTCCCTTTAAATAAAAAAAGGCGTTTTTATAATTACAGAACAATGTAAATATTCTATTGAATGTCACTGAATAGGATTGTTTTAGATATTATATTATGAACGGGTTAAATAACGATGTATTCATAGAAGAAATATACCCATGTTTCCCCCGTTTTATCCCCCACGATATATGGATTTTTATTGCCCCCACATTGATATTATTAAAATCGCTTAAGGTCAGACAGAATAAGGGTTTCACGTGCTTCCCCCTTTTAGGTGTACTTAATAAGTGGCAAGTGGGGAGTATTGCCGGATTTCTGACAATATCCCCCACATTTACCATTTATTCCCCCGTATTGGAATGGCGTTGATTAATGCGGATATCTTCACCCAATACGGTCAATAAGCCATCATTTTCCAGTTTGTCCAGCCAACGGCTGAATTTCTTTGATACATCGATGCCTTTTGCTCGTAAGTCATCCCGCACCTGTGATTTTGTGCAGGAATCGCTTTGGGCTGTTCGGTTACGAACAGATTCCCATAGGGCTAGATGATTACCTGACAGACGCCGGACATGGGCCAGTGCGATATCACCGGCTGCGGCATCCCGTGGTTGTCTGGGCTGATCTGACAACACCAGAGAGGTAATCTCTTCGCCATCTTCGTCAATACAAATGCTGACCGGATGCAGGTCATAAGCGACTTGTGGCGGTTCATCAGCATCTTTCATTTTAGTACAGCTTAATATCAGCGCTTCTTTATCATTTTCACGGCGGATATTAAACTCCGCATCCAGTGCTGCCCGAAAGGCGCTGGAGCCTCTTGCGCCTTTATCCTGGTCTTTGCCGGAATGGTGCACAACAAGTACGGTGGCTTTTGTTTTGGCTTTGATATAGTCGCAACCCTGAATAAACGCGCCCATATCTTTAGCGGTGTTTTCGTCTGAGCCGCCAAAACAACGGGCGAGGGTGTCAAGTACAATCAGACGAACAGGTAATCCGGTTTCCTGTTCGACATCTTTGGCTGCACAAATCACCTGTTCAGCGCTTTCCGGGTTAGCAGGAAACACCGGGCAGTCTATACGGTAAAGGGCGTCTATCGGGCTGTTATCATTCAGGCTGCTTTCCCATGCTCGGATACGACGAGGAACGCCCAGACCACCTTCACCTACCACATAAACCACCGCTCCCCGATTGACTCGTTTACCTGCCCAGGCTTTACCCGTGGCAATATGACATGCCCATGATACCGCCAAAAAAGATTTATAAGAACCACTGGGGCCGTAAATACTGGCTAAGGAGTTACTGGGCAAATGGCCTTTAATCAGATAATCCTGATGAGTATCAAAGCCCTCAGAACCTCTGCGCAAAGGTAATGATGTGCTGTAGGTCGTCGGAAGATGGGTTACAGGAAGGGGACTGATGATTTTATCTGTCTGATGATAAAAGGCTGTTCGGGTGGCTTCATCACCGTATTGCCTGCGGTAATCATCCCAGTCAGCTTGATAGTCTGTTGGTGGCAGGGCAACCTTTCCCTGTATTGCATTAGCGGCCTGTTCCGCCTTAATTTTTCCTGTATTCTCTTCGTCTGCATCAATATCATTATCCCCTGCGATAATAAAAATACCTTGTGGATGTTTTACCTTCAGGGCTTTTGCTGCATTGAGCAGATTATTAGCGGAAATGGCGGCATAGATTGTACTGTTACGGTTAATGACGGCCAGTGATAAGCCAGTGGCATAACCTTCTGTAATGATAATGTCATCATGAGAATCAGGCTCGCGGACAACAGCAAAAGCCCCTTTTAACTGACTGCCGGGTAATAATCGTTTGTTGCCATCGGGGTGGATCAATTGAGCGCCGCAATATTCTCCTGACATATTAACCAGTGGCAACACCAGAGTATTTTCTGGAAACATCACATTGCCTGTTTTTTGACAGTAAGCAGGCGGGAAAAGAAAAACAGGTTCAGCTAAATTCTTGCGGAGCAAATAAGGGCTTGTGCCCTTAATACACTGATTTAATAATGAACTGACCCGTTCAGCAATTGGCACCTGAATAGTAGAGGCTTTTTTTCTGGCAGGCGCTGTTGACGGGAGTTCTGACAACTCAGATATCCACCTTGCCGCTTCAATCAACTGACAGCCTTTAAATTTTGCCAATAAATTCAGTCCATCTCCATGACCGCATTCAGCCCGATTACAAATCCATGTACCATTACCGTTTTTATCATCAAATCGGAACCGGTCTTTCCCACCGCACATGGGGCAAGGCCCATGACGGTGATTGGCAGGTACAACAATGCCCGCCTGAGACAGGATCGCGGGCCAGCGATGGCGGGATTGCCGGACAATATCAGAAACGAAGGAGGGCATGACTTTCCTCCTCAGTGGTTTCTCCAACCAGCATTTTACTGAGCAGTTCAATGCGTTCCCATAAAATGAAAGCTAGGATTTCCTTAAAGGCGAGATTATTTTGCTCAATAATACTATTGATAAGTGCCCGGCAGTGGTCGAGTACTTCTTCTGAGTTTTCAGGGCGGTAATCATGCATAAAACACCCCTGCCAGAGAAAAAGTCTTAGAACGGGAGAATAGTTGACATTGTAGATAAAACAGCCAGTTTTGGGGTGGTAGGTAGAGGTTAAGAGGGGGTATAGCCATAAGGCAGCCTCCATTGTGTGCGAACTATCGCTACCACCAGAGACGCTAACCTCAAGGGTGGCAGCCCAGACAGGGTTAGCGTTACCGGACACAATGGAAACCGGCGCTTCTTTCGAAGCCCCTGCCTGAGCCACCATAGACAACAGGTGTACAAAGGCACCAGCATTGAATAGCCTAAAACAGGCGTTTAATGCTGCCATCATGTTAATCGGAACGCTAACTCCGGCTGCGGATTTTGCCGCAGCGCGTGAACTATACCTCAGTAATTTACTGATTATCAACTTATAATTAAGGTTAAAAGCCTCATTCAGACTCATCCCTGTGTTTCCTTACGATTGTTGATTTTATTGATAATCCATTCATCAATTTCTTTTTCTACCCATGCAACTGAGCGTGCTCCCAGACTGACAGATTTAGGAAACTCGCCTTGCTGCATCAAATGGTAAATCCATGATTTCTTTAAACCGACTTTTTTCATGACATCCGCCAGACGTATTAAGGTTGTCTCTGCCATTTTTCAATCTTCCTTTTGACTATAAACTCGTTCAACATAACGCCCGCGACCATCACCGTGACCTAAATCCATTGAGACTAAGGCTCTGGCTTCCTGACGAGTAAAACCGCTTTCTTGGTAAAACTTCAATGCATCCTGTGCCCATGCGTAGCGCAAACTGTGCGGGGCATAACAGCCTGTTAATCCCAATTGTGTCGTATGAGCACGCCAGTAGTTCATAGCTTGTTTGAGGTTGGGTTTATCAATCAGTCTGCCGCCGCGTTGTTCTGCAATTTCAATGGCTTTCTCAACGGCTTTTTTCACGGCTTCCACATTCAGTACATGGGTTTGCCTTGGGCGACCACCTTTTGTACCGAAAATTATATGAAGTTTAGGTTCAGGCTGGTTAAGCTGTTTTTGCCAGCTTTTCAGCGAAACACTACACTGAACGGCTTCCTGAGAACGCAGCCTCATCAAACGAGTAAGCTGGAGAGTGACAGCCAGTCCGGCATCGTATTTTGTTGCTTTCTGATAAACCGCCTGAAAAAGCACATCAGGAATAGCTTGTTTTGTCCCTGCTCGGCTGGCACCACTCAATCCCAATGCCTGATTACTCAGCCGGGGAGAGGTGCTTAACTTGGTCTGACCCGCTAGAAGAAAGATATGGCGAAGCGCCGACATTTCATTTTGCAGGGTACGTTTGGCTATCCCTTGAGACAGACGGGCATGGATATAACTTTCAATGTGTTTGGTCTTTAAATGGCTGAGGCTTTTCACCTGGATATTCAGCCTCAGTAAAAACTCGCCTAATCGTCCCGCTATCCTAATACGGTCATGGCAGGTTTTATGACTGCCTCCGGCCTGTCGGGCAAAAGTTTGCATTTCCCTGACTAATCGACTCATATCACCCCTTATTTTTCACCTGATAACATTAAATCTCTGGCGCGCGACAATTCTGACAAAACAGAGGTTATCTGTTTTGCCCTTGAACGATACCTGTGCGCCAGAGTGAACGCTGTTGAGGTATTGCGGGGCATCGGTTTCAGTACGCTGTACTACCGCCTGTGTGAACAGGTTATCCCCTCTGGCAAAAGCCAGCCTCGATATCGTCAAGCCTTCCTTTTTAATGTTTTTTTAATCTTAATTAGCAGTGACAGAAGCACTGATTTGTTGAACGGGCATACACCTGTAATACGAATGTTGCCTTTATGCTGCGGCGTCACTTTCAGCGGTAAACCGGCGAAAAGTGACTCCTGAACATCGGAGTGAGTAAACAGAAGCAGGATAGGCGTTTGCTGATGCCTGCTGGCATAGCAAAGTGCTGCCCGTAGCAGTGTAAAACTGTCGCAATATGCTGATATTGAGAAATAACCTACCTGACCGCCTGATAACTCAGGCAGCAGTAGTTAAAGTGTGAGCCAAGCAAACCACGGATGCTTTAACTTACGTGAAGTGAATGAGGTTAAACGTGTAACTTAATCTCATTGGAGCGAAAGGCAAGTAAAGCTGTCCTGTCTGACTCCTGGGTATAAGAAGAACTCTTTTCCTCCGGGATAAACAACCCGTGAGTGAGTCAAATGTATAAATGCACCTTCATCGCTTTCATTTCGCGATCCCCGCTCTCAAAGGATAAGTGGGGTTATCAGCCTCATGGTATCTGACGGCCTTCTCTTTTCAGATCAGGGAGAATTTTAGGGTATGGTCGCTCGAAAGCGCTTCTTCACAGACCTTTTAGAAGCATTGAGTGCTGTCAATGGCAGCAATAGCGGATCACTCGAAAGCGTTTCCTCACAGATCCCTCGGAAACATTGGCGGCTGTCGATGACAGCAATTAAGTGTAGCAAGGTTAACGCAGGATGTAACACGTAGCAATAGGGAACAGATAGTTTAATCAGTTAGTTAAACGGTTGATTAGATACGCTGACGAAATCAGCTTATTGATGACTGTGACATGGGCGTTTTCTAGCTGACGCGCTACGCTTGTCTTCTCTTAGTGGACTTGTTAAAAAATTTAACAAGTCCACTAAGAGAGTTGAAAAGACCACGGAGTTATCTTGTATCTCAAATGAAATAAAATCACGTAACGAAATAGACTGTAACTTAAAATTACGCCATACCTGTTGTATTAATTTTCTATTTAAATTTAATCGGTTACATGAAATAGTAGTAAATAATTCTGGTCTTGGGGGCATAAAAAGGGGCATCATAATAATATTTTTTAATAAACTAATTTAAAAACAATGTATTAACTTATTATTCGAGTCCGGCCTTCGCACCAACAGTATGTAAATGGACCTCAACTGAGGTCTTTTTTTATGTCTGAAATCCAGTATCCGCAAGGCTTTCCTCGCTTTTTCACTCAACCTAAGTCAACCTGATTCAATCTACATCAACTTACTGATGTGGGTACATTTGCGGGTATATCCCGGTTCGATAATGTTTATACCCACACAGAACCCTTGAAAGGATACTCAACATGGCTCTGAGTGATGTGAAGGTTCGTACGGCCAAGCCTGAAGCAAAAGCTTATAAGCTTACAGATGGCGACGGCATGGTGTTGCTGGTTCACCCTAACGGTTCAAAATATTGGCGGCTTCGCTATCGCTTCGGTGGTAAAGAAAAGATGCTGGCACTGGGTAAATATCCTGAAGTGTCGCTCGCGGATGCCAGAGCACGGCGAGACGAAGCACGGAAACAGTTAGCTAACGGCATCGATCCCAGTGAAAACAAGAAAGCCGTTAAAGTTGAGCAACAACAGGAAGCTATAACTTTTGAAGTGGTCGCCAGAGACTGGCACGCCAGCAATCAGAAGTGGTCTGAATCGCATAGTGCTCGAGTATTAAAGAGTCTGGAAGATAATCTCTTTAGTGCGATTGGTTCGAGAAATATCGCTGAGCTAAAAACCAGAGATTTACTTACCCCCATTAAAGCCGTGGAGATGTCTGGGCGTCTTGAGGTGGCGGCACGCCTACAACAGCGAACAACGGCAATAATGCGGTTTGCGGTACAGAGCGGTTTAATCGATTACAACCCAGCACAAGAGATCGCTGGCGCAGTTGCCACTGTAAAAAGGCAGCATCGCGCTGCACTAGAACTTAATCGTATTCCTGAGTTACTTCATCGAATTGATACCTACACCAGCAGACCACTAACTCGATTGGCTGTGGAACTGACGTTGTTGGTTTTCATACGTTCAAGTGAACTATGTTTTGCACGCTGGTCAGAAGTAGATTTTGAAACTGCGATGTGGACGATTCCGGGAGAGCGTGAGCCACTGGAAGGTGTAAAGCATTCACATCGAGGATCGAAAATGCGGACTCCTCATCTTGTTCCTTTATCCCGCCAGGCTCTGACCATTCTGGAACAGATCAAAAACATGAGTGGGAATCGTGAGCTGATTTTCGTTGGCGATCATAATCCACGTAAGCCGATGAGTGAGAACACGGTAAATAAGGCACTGCGGGTGATGGGATACGATACGAAAGTTGAAGTTTGTGGTCATGGTTTCAGAACCATGGCGTGCAGTTCGTTGATTGAGTCGGGATTGTGGTCGAAGGATGCTGTAGAAAGGCAGATGAGTCACCAGGAACGTAATTCTGTACGTGCGGCTTATATTCACAAGGCCGAGCATTTAGGGGAGCGCAGATTGATGCTGCAATGGTGGGCGGATTATCTGGATGCGAACCGGGAGAAGGGGGTTAGTCCGTTTGATTTTGCTAAGTTGAATATAGGCTGATAAAAATGGATTTTTATAAGGCGCGCCCCTGGCATGCCTTATTTTTTGCTAATTTTGGCATTTGTAGGCTCTTGATTCAGCTGTGCCACTATAGATTTTGCAACGCTCTGATTTTGAACAAGGGTCAAAGACACTGCTCTGCAAGCAAGGCATAATACAGCTATTAATCATTAGTATGGTTTCGTCTGATATGAGCACAATCACCCCCCACTACCGTAACGTACAACAGTTGCTGCAAAGCCAATCCTTTTCTATCGATGAGTATCAGCGTGAGTACAAGTGGGAGAAGGAGAACATTGACGAGCTGCTGTCTGATCTTCAGGGGAAATTCTTCAACTATTACAAGCAGGGTGATGAAACCAGTGCTATTAGTGACTATGGAGAGTATTTTCTTGGTTCTATCATTGTCAGCAAACGCAATAACAAAAACTACTTGATCGATGGTCAGCAGCGTGTCACCTCTTTGACATTGTTGCTGATTTGCTTGTACCGATCAGCCGAGGAACAGAGGCTACCGGTAGCCCAAACCTTAGCCCCTCTTATTTTCAGCGACAACCTTGGTAATCCCAAGTTTAACCTCGACATCTCTGAGCGGCTCCCTGTTATCAATGCATTATTTAAGGGGGAAGCATTCAATCCGGATGGAAAAGATGAATCCATCCAAACCATGTTCGCCCGTTATAACGATATTGAGGCAAACGACCTGATGGCTGAGATAGGAAATGTATTGCCGCATTTCATCTACTGGTTGTTGACACGGGTAGGTTTGATAGAGATTGCCACTGACAACGACAGTTATGCTTACGCCATTTTTGAAACGATGAATGATCGGGGTAAGCCCCTTAGTCCGGTAGATATGTTGAAGGCATATTTATTGGCGCCAATTGAGGAACAGGATGCGCGACTACAGGCCAATCAAATCTGGAAACAGCAAGTCCTAGAATTGATCTCTTGGGGAGGGGAGCACGAACCGGAGCGAGATGCCAACTGTATTAAGGCGTGGTTACGGGCACAGTATGCAGAAAGTATCCGTGAACGTAAGGCGGGATCGGTCGATAAAGATTGGGAGTTGATCGGTTCAGTCTTTCACCGCTGGGTGCGAGAAAATAACACTCGTCTGGGGTTGGGTAAAGCTCAGGAAAATCAGAACATGATGGCTGTAAGCTTTCCATTTTTTGCCAAAGCGTACCGGCGTATCCTGAACAGCAGCAAGCATTATACACCGAAGCTACGAGCGGTTTACTACAACGCTCACAATGATTTTACTTGGCAGAATACAGTGCTTCTTGCACCGTTGATTGAAACTGACGACGATGAAACCGTCGATCGCAAACTGGCGGTCACAGCTACCTATTTGGACATCTGGTTGATGCGTCGAGTAGTGAATTATGTCCGGGTTGGATACTCTAGTGTGTCTTACGCTATGTGGTTATTGTGCCGGGAGATCAGGCGTAAACCGCTGTCGGAGTTGGTAGTTATCCTCCAGAAGAAGCTGGCAGATGATGAGGTTACTTTCTCCGGCTACGCAGTAAAAGGACGAACGGGTATTGATGGTTTAGGGCTCAATCAATTCAGTCGACGTTATATCTACCATTTGCTAGCACGACTGACAGAAGCAACAGAGATCGGTGCAGGGCGGACTGAAACATTTGATCGATTGGTGAACCGTACTCTCAAGAACCCATTCGACATCGAACATATCTGGGCAGATGATTACGAAATTGTGAAGGAGCAGTTCAGCACTGAGCAGGAATTTCAGGATTGGCGCAATCATGTTGCGTCACTTTTACTCTTACCAGCAGATGTTAACCGGAGCCTTCAGGACAAACCGTTTCCCCTGAAGCGGGTGCACTACGCCAAACAGAACTTCTTTGCCGCAAGTTTGGACTCCTGTGTTTACGAACATCAGCCACAGTTTCAGCAGTTTGCTACCCAATATGAGCTGCCTTTCAAATTCGCTGAGGTATTCGATAAAGCGGAACAACAGGTACGCCGGAAACTGATTGCGGGATTAGTAGAATTAATTTGGTCACCGAATCGTTTATGTGAAGCCGCCCATGTCTGAGCAACCCTTACAGAACTCACTTTTTGAGGACGATTACCTGCTACGGGAACTTGGGCAGGTAGCACATGTTCCACAAGTTGCTTTAACAGAGTTAGTTGCCAACGCCTGGGATGCTGGAGCGTCTCGAGTAGACTTGGTTTTACCTACCGAAATAGGTGGAATGTTGACAGTGACAGACGATGGTCATGGTATGACCCCGGAGCAATTTAAAAAGCGCTGGATGACTTTGCGCTACACCCGCGAGAAGTATCAAGGTTTCAATGTAGAGTTCCCTATCGGACGAATGGCCCGCCCGCGAAAGGCTTACGGTCGCAATGGTATTGGCCGCCATGGCTTACTTTGTTTTGCTGACGAATACGAAGTGAAAACCTGGCGCGATGGTATTTTGGCAACCTTCATTGTTGGCACCGGGGCTGGTTCAAGCCCTTTCGTGTGCCGAAGTGAGACTGAAGAGAAACACATAGGCAGTGGTACACGGTTGCAGGTACAGGTAACACGCAAACTGCCTGATGCCGATGAAATACTCACAGTATTATCCGCCCGCTTCATCCACGATCCTGAGTTCGAGGTGCGTGTTAATGGCAAGTTGCGCCCATTTACTGAGATTAATGGGCGAATAAGTGAAGAAACCCTGTACTTCAGTGCAGGACGTCATGCCAAAGTGATTGTCATCGACTCAACTCGTCTGAATCATTCTTCTTTGCACCAAGGAATTGCATTTTGGGTACAGCACAGATTAGTTGGGACCCCGTCATGGGCAGTTGGACAGATAGCCAATTTCGACGGACGTACTCGCTTTGCCCGGCGTTACAAGGTTATCGTTGATACAGAAGGTTTCGAATCTGATGTTGAACAAGACTGGACCGCTTTTTGTCCCACTGATTCTGTAAATGAATTATATCAGGCTACAGCTGAGCACATTCGTGATGTTGCACAAAGGCTTGCAGTGGAATTTACTGAAATTACATCAGAGGATGCTCTGATGCAAAACCGCTCAGAGTTAGCAACCTTGGGTCAGGGGGCCCGCTTGGGAGTGGCTGAATTCACTACAGCGGTAGCTCAAGAGCATCCGACTGTCTCCCCAGAATTTCTTGCCACAGCAGTTAAGGCGCTTATTCATCTTGAAAAGACCAAGAGCGGAGCCGCATTACTGGAAAAGCTTGCTACTTTGCAGCACGACGATATAGAGGGTTTAGATCGGTTACTGGCTGAATGGACAGTCAAGGACGCGTTGCGGGTCCTTGATGAAATTGACAGTCGACTCAGCGTGGTAGAAACAATTCAGCGTTTGGCTGATGATCCTGATACGGATGAGTTACACACTCTACATCCATTGATTTTACGTTCTCGTTGGTTGTTCGGTCCTGAATTCGAATCGCAGGAATATTGCTCGAATATGACATTACAATCTGTAGCCCGCGAACTATTCAAAAGCCCTGATGCTCAATTTATAAACGAGCGCAATCGTCCTGATATTGTAGTTTTGCCTGAAAAAACAACGTGGCAAATGACTGGCATCGAGTCATTTGATCCAGTAGATGTGTCTCTTGTTCAAATGCAACAGGTTTTGGTAATTGAACTGAAGAAAGGCGGATTTGAGCTCACAAGAAAAGAGGTGAATCAAGCTGATGGCTATGTACAGGACATTGCAGCATCAGGTTTGATAACAGGAACACCATTTATTAACGCTTGGGTCGTTGGGCAAAAGGTAGCGGCTGGTGTTGCCCGTGAGAAAGTTGTTGGTGATGGAGAACGCAATCCGTATGGGAGAGTTCGCGCTACGACTTTTGGTTCTTTGGTTGGAACAGCTAATGCACGATTGATGAAACTACGCCATGTTTTAGCAAACAGGTACGAAAGCACATCTACAGATGACCTTATCAATCGAGTGTTATGTCAACCCGTTCAGTCAGGCTTGAAATTTAAATAAGCATGAAAAGAATTTACTTCACCTCAGCGGACAGATTATATCCGCACTATGAAGCTTGTTCATCGCTGAGGGTTGGCGTCGCTGAGGTTAATATGCTGCCTTACAAGGTTGAGCACCTTTAAGTTTTAGACCTTCTGGATTTTTTTAACCCATTACAACTGTTACTAAAAAGCTGACATACCCTAAAGGATTACTGATGGCCGTTAATCAGGCAAAAATATTTGAACAACTCGAGCAACTTACCCGTGAATTAGACCGGGATGAGTTCATTTATGGTTTTATGGCAGCCTTTGACTTCCCTAAAGCAACGATCACACAGGTCCGACAAGGCAGTAGCCGTAATGTCGCCAAGGAAACTGGTCATGTTGGTTTGAAAAATAAACTCTATTTTCAAAGCCTTAATGACAAAGAAGATCTTGATGAGGCTTTTGAGCGACGTATCGCTGATCCAGTAATAGCTAAAAATAAGATTCGGTTTGTATTAGTTACTGATTTTGTGAGATTTTTAGCCTGGGATACATGTAGCAAAGAGAGGCTCGATATTGAGCTAGATGAGCTTTATAGCAACTATGGTTTTTTCTTACCTTTAGCTGGTTTAGAAAAGGCAATTATAAGTAGTGAGAACCCCGCAGATGTTAAAGCTGCAGAGAAGATGGGCAAGCTGTTTGATCTCATTCGTGTTCACAATGAACTCAGTAAACCAGAAGATATTCATGCACTTAATGTCTTCCTGACACGTTTGCTATTCTGTCTGTTCGCCGAAGATACAAGTATTTTTGAACCAGCTCAGTTCACCTCTGCCATCAAGAGCTACACCGAGGAAGATGGCAGTGATCTAGATACATTTCTGTATCAATTATTCATCGTTCTTAACGCAGCGCCAGATAGCCTGCAACGACAAAAGATACCTACTCACTTAGCGGCTTTTCCCTATGTAAATGGTGGGCTTTTTTCCACTGACGAGCCTATTCCAGAACTAGGCAAAAAGGGCCGTAAAATGCTGCTTGAATGTGGCACGATGGACTGGAGTGAAATAAATCCTGATATTTTTGGAAGTATGTTCCAGGCAGTGATTGATGTAGAGCAACGTAGTCGCTTAGGCCAGCACTATACTTCGTATAGCAACATAATGAAGGTGATAAAACCGCTGTTCCTTGAGCCTTTGGAAAGTGAGCTTAATAAACAACGTCGTAGCGCGAAAGGTTTAAAGTCTTTACTGGTTCGTTTGTCCGAAATGAAAATATTTGATCCTGCTTGCGGCTCAGGTAATTTCCTAATCGTATCTTACAAAGAACTGCGCAAGTTTGAGATGAAAGTTATCGAAGCTCTGAAAGAGCTGGAACCACAAGGTTTTTCGATGAGTGGCTTACATCTTTCACAGTTTTACGGTATTGAAATTGATGACTTCGCCTGCGAAATAGCACGTTTATCACTTTGGTTAGCTGAGCATCAACTAAATACTCAGTGGGAAAAATTGTTCGGATTTACTCCTCCAGCTCTGCCTTTACGCGATAGTGGGAATATTTATAGCGGTAATAGCTTACGGTTTGACTGGAATAAAATTTGCCCTAAGGAAGTGAATGATGAGGTTTATCTTATCGGTAATCCTCCTTTTCTTGGAACACTTGGTCGCAGCGAACAGCAAAAGTCAGATATGCAATTTGTCTTTGGAACGTCCAAATCTATTGGGAATCTAGATTATGTTTCTTGCTGGTTTTTGAAAGGGGCTAGATATATACAAAACTCTAACTCTGAGTTGGCACCAGGGCGCGAGCCTACTTTGTTTGATATTCAGCCAAAGAAAACTTTTGCACGGTAATCATCACACCAGCTGGCTTTTTTAAGCTTATTTCTTTGGCTTGGTGCCCCACAATCACATTGTTTGACCATATTCAAAACAAGACGCCGGAATAAGGCCAGATTCTCAATTGCACCTTCCAAAACAATCCGTGAATCATCTTCTTTAAAAACGACATCAAGAATATAGTGCTGGCTATTTTCAATTCGCCAATGCTGACCAATGTAATACCCCAGAGATTTATGTCGGGGGGAAAGCGAACTCACATAATACGAGGTATCTACTGTTCCTTTACCCTTTTGTGTCCGATGACGCTCAACCGCAATAATGCTACGAATAGTTGGCCATCTCTCGGCCATTTCGGGTGTGAATGTCGGTTTTAACTGGAAGACATAGCGCTCTTCACGTCGGCCATGGGCTTCTTGCTTGATTTCCGTCATCACTTGCTCTTTACCGGCATCAAACACGGCCTGAAATTGAGACTGAACGGCTTCCCACAGCTTAGGTTGATTTTTCTTCACCTGCACAACCACATGCGCTTTCTTTTCGCTGATTTTTTCCAGTGTTTCACGCTGGCAATGCAGAGCATCAAGGGTCACGATACTGCCTTTTAGGTTAAGGATATCCAGCATCTGGCGGACGATACTGATTTCCCCATTTTTGGTCGCAGCCGCTTTCTGGCTTAACACCAATCCCGCCTCGGTATCATAGGCAGTGACCAGTTGGACGGCGTTTTTCTTGTCGTTACGATAGGCGCGTCGCAGAACTTTCCCATCAAAAGCGATGACAGGTTTGCTCCCCAATTCACGCTGCTCATTAACCCAGTTGAGTAAGGCTTCCAGCAGGGAATCCAGCTCGATAGCGCGCAGTATTCTGGCAATCGTATGCCGACGGGGTATCCCAGTAAGAAATGGACGATATGTTTGCAGCCACTTAATTTTTGCCCGGCCGTAAGTCTCAATGTCTTGCCAGCCTTCGGCTCCCGCCATGATGGCACTGACGACAAGGAAAATCACATCAATCAGCTCGTACTGACGATTAATATCAGAGCGTGTTTCTTTCACAACGGATAAATGTTCAATCAGGGTCATATGCAAACGATTAGAAGAGAAATAAGGTTCATTAGATCATGCCATTACTTCTCATTCAAGAGGTGTTAAAAAAGTATGCTCGCGCCCTGGAGTTGGCACTGGTTTCAACTAATTCAGTTTGCCAAGGGGAACAGGTAGCAATTCTTTGGCCCCAGATATTTAGTTTAGATATTAATATCCACTTTGCTTACACCACCTTTGCTTGGGCGAATAATGCTCGTGACAAAGCTGCAGTCCATGTGGTAATAATCGGCCTTACTTGTAAAAATAAGCTTAGACGTATATTTAATCAAAGTGCTGATGGATTGCATCACCATTTAGTTGAAAATATTAGCCCATACTTGGTTGAGGGTGATAATACTGCTGTTTTAGGAAGGAACGATCCATTAATAGAAAATGTTCCATTGCTCGTTTATGGGAATAAACCTACTGATGGTGGGCATCTTTTTTTGACGACAGATGAACGAAATGATCTTGTAAAATATGAACCGCAGGCGGAACGTTGGATAAAGAAAATAGTCGGCGCCAATGAATTTATAAATAGCATTGAACGTTGGGTATTATGGCTTGTTGATGCGACTGATTCTGATTTGGAAAGTATGCCATTAGTTCAGAAACGTATTTCCGCTGTTTACCAATTCAGAATAAAAAGCCCGAAATCCAGTACGAAGAAGAAGGCAAATTATTCGCATATTTTTGATGAAGTACGTCAGCCGACTTCTGGGAATTATATTCTTGTACCTCGTCACTCTTCTGAAAGAAGAGTTTATATTCCAATGGGTTTTTTATCTTCGAATGTTATATGTAGTGATGCAAATTTATTTATTCCTAACGGTACATTATACGAGTTCGGTATTCTTTCATCATTACTGCATAATGACTGGATGAGGCTTGTGGCCGGAAGACTCAAAAGCGACTATAGATATGCCGCATCAGTAGCCTATAATCCATTTCCTTGGCCAGATGTTACTGAAACTCAGAGTAAAGAGATCGAACGATTAGCTGAGGAGGTTATTCTAACTCGTGAAGAATTTCCCGGCAGGACGTTAGCTGAACTTTACGATCCTGAGAAAATGCCATCTGATTTACTAATTGCGCACCAGAGGTTAGATAAAGCAGTTGATAGGCTTTATCGAGAGCGCCCATTCAAAGATGCTGCCGACCGGTTAAGCTATCTGTTAGCCCGCTATGAAAAATTAGTTCAAAAGTGACACTGCGTTTGCTGGCTTTTTGAATTCACAACAGTTAAAAGTACCCATGAAATATAAGGATTTATGATGAATAACCTTTTACATGTCGAGTATAGCCAAACGGGGCAAAGTTCTAGCCTTAACTCGATGGGAATGCGTGAAATGCAAGCCCGAGCTTTTGCTGAACGTGATAGTCAGTATCTGTTGATTAAAGCTCCCCCAGCCTGCGGAAAATCGCGTGCACTTATGTTTCTTGGCCTGGATAAGCTGGAACATCAGAATTTGAGAAAGGTGATAGTCGCGGTCCCGGAAAAATCCATCGGGGGTTCATTTCAAGATACCAGGCTCAGTGAGCATGGTTTTTTCGCTGACTGGGTTGTTAAACCGGAAAATAACCTATGTGTAGATGGCGGTGAGTCAGGAAAGGTCAAAGCTTTCCAGTGCTTTATGACCAGTGATGACAAGATTCTTGTGTGTACTCACGCAACCTTGCGTTTTGCTTTTGAAAAATTAGCAGTGACTGATTTTGATAATTGTCTTGTAGCTATTGATGAGTTCCACCATGTTTCAGCAGACGGTGATAACCGCTTGGGTAGCCTCATTGATGAATTGATGAAAAAATCAAGTGCGCACATTATCGCTATGACTGGCTCTTACTTCCGGGGTGATACGGTACCTATCTTGTTGGCCGAAGATGAAGCATTGTTCACAAAGGTTACTTATACCTACTATGAGCAGCTAAACGGTTACCAATACTTGAAATCCTTGGGTATCGGTTACCATTTTTACCAAGGGCCTTATATTGAAGCTTTACCTTCAGTTCTGGATGCTAATAAGAAAACTATAATTCATATCCCAAATGTTAACTCTGGTGAATCCACTAAGGACAAGCATGGAGAAGTAGATGCTATTCTGGATGTTTTGGGAAATGTGTTAAAACGCGACACAGTCACAGGTGTATACCATATTGAGGCTAAAGATGGACGTTTGCTTAAATTAGCTAATCTGGTCGATGATAACCCCATTGAAAGGCCAAAAATCCAAGCCTATCTGCGTAATATCAAAGCTGCCGATGACATAGACATTATCATCGCGTTGGGCATGGCTAAAGAAGGTTTTGACTGGCCATTTTGTGAACATGTTTTGACCATTGGTTACCGCAGTTCGTTAACAGAAATCGTACAGATTATTGGCCGTGCCACACGTGATTGTATTGGCAAAAAACATGCGCAATTCACCAACTTAATTGCCCAGCCAGATGCGCAGGATGACGATGTAAAATCATCGGTCAACAACATGCTAAAAGCGATTACGACCTCGTTATTAATGGAACAGATTCTTGCCCCCAGCATCCAGTTCAAACCCCGTTCGCAATGGGACGGAAAACCACTACCGCCGAATACCCTATTAGTTGACGATTCATCAAGCACACCTGTATCCCAAAAGGTGCTAGACATTCTTAATGGCGACAAGAATGAGATTATGGCAACGTTAATGGCTAACGAACAAACTGTAAAAGAAGCAATCAGTGAAACCGCTCCGCCTGAAACTATCACTCAGGTGGCGTTGCCCGCAGTGATTCAAACTCTTTACCCTGACTTGACTGTTGAGGAACAAGAACAAATAAGGCAGGGTATCCTACAAAGTATGCTAATTACTCAGCAAGGCGGATTATTCGAGGGTGAAGACCTGCCGTCTGATGCCGTAATAGACATGGGAGATAATTCTGGGATGGAATCCAGTTCAAGCGTTGTTGGAAAACAGTTTCTTAAAATGGGCGAGAAATTCCTTTGCATCGACAATCTTGATATAGATCTGATTGATTCCATTAATCCATTTCATGGTGCTTATGAGATCCTCTCTAAGTCGGTTACGGCTCCTATGCTGAAGACCATTCAGGAGGCTGTCAGTGCCAGTAAATCTCAAGTTTCTGAAGAGGAAGCTGTAATCCTTTGGCCTAAGATTAAACAATTCAAAAAAGAGCACGGACAAGAACCATCGTTGAACTCAAGTGACCCGATTGAGGTACGGTATGCGGAAGCTTTAGCGTTTATACGTAAGATGAAACAGCAACAGATGGCAAAACAGGGACAGTAATATGATCCGTTTATCGACTAATCACCTGTCTGGTAAATCGACATTGAATAGTATCATTTCAGAGGACGATGAATTCGACCTGCTTGACGTGCAACCGCTTAAACCCAAATCAGGATTAGATAACCTGTATGGTAATCAATTTTCAGAAATCGTAGCGTATTACGAACTGCATGGTCGGCTTCCAACTGAAGGAAATACGGTATCTCTTGATGAAAAGCGCCTTGCAAGGCGCTTAAAGAGTATTAAAGAGAACCCAGATTTGTGTTTACAACTAAGATCCATAGATTTCTATAACTTACTGGAATCAAACAGTTCGGACTATATACATACCAACTTGGCCGCAGAGTCTGAAGCACCCGCTTATATCAATAAATCAGAACTTGTTACCTCATTGGAAGACATTTTTGCAGATGACGATGATGAACTGCTAAATTTCGATGAGCCTGATATTTTTAGCATGACGCATGTTTCGGTTGATAGAAAAGATCAACCCGATGAAATTGCTCAACGACAGCCTTGTCCCGATTTTCAGCGGTTTGAGCCTCTCTTTCTTCAATTACGAGATGGCTTAAAAAATGGTATATTCGGTCTAGAACGTTTTACGCATAAATTAAAAATTAACGAAGGTGATTTTTTTGTTCTTAACGGCGTGATTGGTTACGTACATAGTGCGGGTGAGCGTCTGAATGAATATAGTACTTATAATGCGCGTCTACACCTGATATTTGAAAATGGCACTGAAATGAATATGCTCTATCAGTCCTTAACTCATGGCTTAGTGAGGGACAAAGAAGGGCGCAAAGTGCAACTCAATGGTCAGAAACTGATACCTTTAGATGTTTCTGTTCGATCTGGTTTGGTTTATATACTTGCAACTAAGAGTAAAGACCCTGCGCTCATACCTTATAAACAAAATTTATACAAAATTGGTTTTACTGAAACGACTGTAGAACAGCGAATCAAAAATGCTGAAAAAGACCGTACTTTTCTTGAGGCTCCTGTCAGAATTGTAGCCACTAACCAATGTTTCAATTTAAATGCACAAAAACTTGAAGCTTTAGTACATGGTTTTCTAGCAACTCGTCGTCTTAGCATTACGCTTACAAGCTATACAGGTCAGGTTTATGCACCGAAGGAATGGTTTAATGTCCCTCTGGCTACAGTACAGGCTGTAATTCAATATATTGTGGATGGTACTATTTCTCAATACCGTCTGGATAACACAACGGGAAAAATTGTTTCGAAACGTTGATTGTTATGGCTGGTTGTGGTGAATGCTTATGGCAAAATATTCTCATTAGAAACGATTTTAGATTTATATCATTTTCCTGAATAGACCTTCATAAACAGAAGACCAGTGATATTTTTCTGTTTATGAAGGTCCGAACGCATTTTGTAGCAGATAAAACCGACTCATCGAGGGAATTATCAGACTGGCAAAGCCAGCCTGATGTGGATGAATGAGGGTAACGTGAGTAGCATAGATTGGATTTTTGCGTAGCGATCTGAACACTGCTCAGCCAAAGATTGCCCACAGACAAATAGAACAACATACTGACATTCAGACTGTTATCTCCTCCAGTCTTTTTTCTAATCTTTTTTGGTCTATTGTACTACGACGTCTTTCACTAATTTGGCTATTGGTACTGAAACATGTGAGCAGCCTGTTCAACTGTTCAATGGTAAATGAGTTCAGCAATTTTTCGCTAAGCACAAGGTTGAATCGGTTGTCTGCATCGTCATAGCTGGAAGAGTTTTCTGCATACGAAATCGATATATTTTGTAAGGCCTCGCGGCAATCCATGTCATGGTAAACTTCGGTAATAAATTCATACTCTGCGATTGTAAATCGCCTGATCTGATTATCATCTAATGTATCCTTCAAAAATTTGCAGTAATCGTCAGGTTTTTTGAATGAAAACATACTACAAATCTTAAGACCATAAAAAATATCATCTTCAGTTTCCTTGTCACGGTAGGTTTTCAGGCGGTCACGCATCTCTTTAGAAAAAGCATCATAGACTTCTCTATTGAGGGACAGAAAATGAAAGAGGAAGGTAAGGGTGTTTGTTTTGAAGGAAATGTTCTCAAAAAAATCAATTTCCTCTTTCATTTTTTGGATGAGAGTATCACTTTTTTTTACTTCCTTGTACAGATGAAAACAAGCACTTTGATTCATCATTCGATATTTAACTGCATCTTCGTCATCTAATTTAAAACTGAATTTGTAGAAGTTTCTAAATATCTGATAAATTGCTGAGGGAGTTAACCTCTGACAGTATTTATCAATGAGGGGTTTGATATTGTTTAATTCTGAGTAGTATTCACTATTTTCTTTTAGAGTGTCTCTTAGTACTGGAAAGATATCTTTTCCATAATAGTTCTTACGTATCAGAAAATCATCCAGAGCGTTTAAAATCATGCTTTTTACCGACTCCTTATTGGGGGTGTATAGGGCATTATCCTCCGACAACACTGGGTGTGCACAGAGATGTCTTTTTTTCTGGATATCTCTTATGTTCGAAATTTCACCAATTCCGATAAATTTTTTGTTGGTGTAAAATCCTTCAAAAAGGTCCAGCTCCCACTCGGAGGATTTACTATTTTCCTGCTGCAGTTTTTCAATAGTGATTAGCTTCTTTTGCGCCCAAGCATCACCTGTAAGTTCAAAAAGCTTTTGCGTTTTGTAAACTGCATCGCAGACTAAAACTGACCAAAGTGATACTACAGCCGCTCGGTAATTGCCATTTATATAGCTGCTATACACTTCACGAAAGTAATAACGTGAAGCACTGGATTCAATGAGATCAGCTTTTTCTTCTATACCCATGCTGCGAACAATGTTCATTTTTCATCCTAAATTATCCGTAAAAGTTCATAATAAGATAAGCCACATTATATATATTCGTACTGCCTGTTGGGGCAATAAGCTATGCGACTAAATCGCTTACCGGATACTTCCGGTCAAGACTGACTCTTCTAATACTTATGGGATTTAATAATCCCACTTCTCGCTCATAGTAGGTTGTAACATTGGATTGTGTTCTACACGATAATGAATATCAGCTCATATCTAAGATTAAAAAAATTGATTATCTGCATAAGTTAATGGAGGTTAATCCTCCTTAGAGGAGTTAAGCTCGTAGTAAATCGCCATTTGTCGCAGGCTTGATATCTCAAGGTTGATAACGGACTTGCCTGCTCGATCTTCTCTTTCGGAGACATCCGGATTTAACAAAAAGACTCGAAAATATCTGACATCTTCAGTTCCCAAAATTTCATCAACGTAATGGCCGAATCGTCCTTTTTCCATAAGGTTCTTATCGATATACAGACGAACGGGTTTATCATCATGTTTATCGAAGAAATTAATGAGAAAACCACGGCCATAGCGTTTCATCAGAGAGCCACCTCCATAAATGACACCTGCGTATTGGTTTGTTAGTCCTTTCTGAATATGTGTTATGTATTCATGGAGATTGATCTGCCCGTGGCGTAGGACTCTTAATCTTAATGTCCTGAACTCGTCGTAACTAAGAATTTCTCTAGCCTCCTGCCAGGTGTCTACCAGCCGCTGGAGTTGGTTAGTACGTGTATAACGACTCCACTTGTGGGCTTTATCGGTAGAAGAATCATCGTCCTTGATGGATTTTTTTACTTGTGAAAGTAGTGCAGGTTGACTAGATTTGTTTTGCTCAGCATCTTTCTCATCAGTACAAGGATCGAAGCAATTGATAAAATCATTTAGCTTCTGCTTGGCCTTTCTTTCTGTGTAGTCAGCCTCTGTCTCATCAGGCTGACGGACCTGATCAGCTTCCTCCGTAAACTGCATCCATTCACATCCCAGATGATGGGGATGTGGTGAACGGAAATGTGCAGCTTTGAATTTATTCCCGTCTTCCGCCTTAACATGATAGTTAACGCCCCTAATGGTGACGTTGCAGTTGCGATCGCTGCAGGAAAAAGTGAATCGTTGTCTGTCATGTGGCTTTCTAGAAAAGAATTCTGTTCTTGCTTCATCAATGGATACACATCGATCTAACTCATTGCAATAAGCAAATAGTACTTTCGTCTTTGTCATACTTCCTCCATGATGATTTTAGCAATCACTTTATCTTTATGAATTTATTGTTTTTAAAGGATTTAACCAGATCCTTTTTCATCTGTTCAACTAGTTCATCAGCATACGCTTTAGCTATTTCCATCCCTTTCGATTTAGCGACGATGAGCAGAGATGTCACGTCATTTTCCCTCCCACAGTTGGCACAAATGACAAAGCTGTGACCAGGAGGTGAGTAATCCGTGTAAGGTAAGGCAAACTGCTCTGAGCGACAGAATGTACAACGCAGCCGGATCGTTTCTTTAAGGTCTTCCATCATCCCGTCAGACCTGGAAGCGAACCAGCTAGACCTCCGACAATAGAGCCAACCAAAGGGTGTTCCAAAAATTTAGCAAGCCGGCTTTTGGCTTCCTGCTTTTCTTCGTCAGAAGCTGAAGATTCCTCGATCTGCTGAAGTAATTGATTAAATACATTGTGAATGTTTTGTGTATTACCATTACCAACCTGTGCTGGCCCATGAACATTTAGCGTCGCGATTTGCATGCTGGCTCCTAACTCGTAAGAACGGTTTTTCCCATGTTTGACTGATATAGCCCGGCTCTGGCCTTCTTCTGTCAGGGATACATGTTCAAAATCTCCATAGTCCTTACGTAGAAGAGAACGGGAATGGCAGATGTTGATGATTTTGAACAAATACTCTTCCGACCAGTGAAACCGCTCGTCAATAGCAATGCGATCGTTCTGGTCCATATCAAATGCAAATGAAACAGTTTTGATCGTTTCTCCGAGGTTCTCCATGTCATCGTTCATATATGTCAAAAGAGCATCTATATCTGACTGAATTTTCTCCGCGTCCATTTTTTACCTTATTTTTCGATAGTTAGGAAACAAGCATCGTGATAAGCAGATCGCCCGCCTTGCTGACTAATGCAACAATCTCGAAAGCCATTTGAAAATCTTTATGATTACATTTGTCTTAGAAGCCTGTTGATTTGAAGTAACAGTCTTACTCGGAATGTTTTGAGCTGGTGATACCGGCTGTGAAGCTGATGTTCTCGTCGGTGCCACATAATGTGTTGATGATTTATTAGGTACTACATGCTGAGTTTGCGCTCTTGCTGGCGCTACAGTTTGTGTAGAAGCCCGTAACTTGTTGAGGATTGCCTGGTTTGCAGTTGTGGCGTTAGTGCTCATAGGCATAGGAGTTGAAGTGGTGCTCTTACCCTTAATCCGCTCTAGGACTTCCTGATTACTTCTAGTAGAAGTTGATGTTTGTCGACTATCGTTTGGCCCAGCAAGACGCCAACGGGCATCTTTTTCTGAAAGAACGGTCATTTGACCGATAGTCGTTACTGTAATTGAGATATGTGAATATTTGTATTTCCCGCTAACGTAAGGCGGTTCCATAAGACCGATTACACTAATCCATTTCCCGATCCATGAGGCATCGGGTTTTGAAGGTAAAGCACTAATGCCTTCGCTCCATATTGATATTTTAAAGATATTACCGCGCCAATCTTCGAAATTAACAAAGATGTATGGTTTGCCATTTCGGGTCTTATTGAGTTTGACGTCAATAATCTTCCCGATAACTTCAACTTTATCACCAACTCGCTGAAGGCAGGCGCTGTACTCTAGGGCTGATAATACTGTGTAGGCACCGATGTAACCGGGCTTCAGTCTGCTGCTTGGTATATCCCCATTCATACTAATAGTTGCTAGGGATACGGGAATGTTTCTGCCAGCAATGAAGTCATTAAGGGAAGGTGTTTTTTCTATCGCGGAAGCGCAGACTGCGGCAAAATTCTTTACATAGGTGGAAAGCTGTTGAATGCTTGATAGCATCCCTAAGATGGAAGATGATCTGGGGTCTACAAAGTCATTAGCTCGAAAAACGATTGCATCCAGTTCCGAATTTGATTTATCCCAAATGGACGGATCGATTTGCAAGGTTTTAAGAGCTAGCCAGAGCGTAATAAGTGAGAAACGGTCCAGAGTGTGATTGAACGGATTCGTTGCTTTACGGCGGGGATGCTGAAAATTGACATGCCCCAGCTCCGAGCTTCCTAATGTCTTAATCTCATCAACGAACATTCCGTCATAGTCGATTAGCTGGACGGTTGCGCCTCCGCCGGAAACCATCAGGTTTCCGGTCTGGAAATCACCATGTGCAATTTTTTCTTTTTCAAGGTAGGCAGCAAGTGATTCAATCGATGCAGATAGTTTCGCTAATGCTTGTGCAGAATGCCTGTTGACCTCAAGGAACTCTCCTAGTGTCTCTCCCTTAGCCCATGCCATTTTGACGATAGGGTATGATATTCCTTCGACTTTGATCCCTTGGGGCTGAAACTGGAAGTCGAGAAAATAGGGTGAACGTAGGCTGGAAATTTTCCTCGAGATAGCCTCATAACGGCATTCTAAAGCCTTTGACTCTCTATGAAAGCAACGAACGGCGTATTTCTTAACGCCTGATTTGATCGTATAGGTCAGTGCAAAGCCACCGCTGATGGCTAGAGGTAGACCCAACCCTGTTGTGGCAACAGAGCCAGATTTCAATTCAGGATCGATTAGCAGCTTACTATGTAGCTGAAACGCTTGGTTGTATTGTTCAAGAGATGGGTAAGGCATCTTTCTTTCCGCGTTAAAACGATAGTACAAGCAGTGTTGAGTCGTCGATATGCATACGTTTTGCTGCACGCTCTCTCAGGACTAACTCTGCCAGCTCTTCCTCAGTTTGCAGCGAAAGTAATTCGATAAAACCAGAATCCTCTGCCAGCGCTTGTTTCAGTGCCCATTCGCCGAGCGCATCTGTCATACAGAGGAGTTTGGGTTGGGTGAGTTTTTCAAGGTAAAAAGTTTTCCCATGCCGTTTCCAGAAAGTGCTTCCACCGACGAAATCGTTATGAGCGGGCAGCGTAGCAAGCAGTGTTGGCCGCTCATTAAATTTTTCTGGATTATCGAAAGGCCATGCGCAAATGAGTTTCCCGCAATCAACCAGCATGGTGATGCTATCTCCAATAGCAAGAATCTCTACCGCCTGATGCTCTTCAAATTCCTCTACACCTATTAGTGTCGCAAAACTGCCTCTTTCGAATGCCGATTGCTGGGACCAAGACATAGAAGGGAAGTCATGCGTGGCAGAATATTCCGCTAAAGCAGATGCTACCCATTCAGGATTTACTTTCGGATCTGCGATAAATTTACGAGCAAGAAGATCAGCCCATAACTTTGAGTTGAAGGACTCGCTCGCTCCATCACATAGAGCAAGCCTTCTCCCGTCGTCGGAGAAGGCAAATTTATCTTCATTCGCCTCAGGGTATCCAGGATCTTTTGGAACTGTCCCTGAGAATTCCAGTTTCATTGCTGACTCAACGCAGCTGAGAAGCGCGGGTTCCGATGTCGAAGAAATCGACGAGTTCGGCAGCCTCAGCATTGAACATGAATCCACGAGATTCTATACCGACTGTATGACCTTTTTCCTGCGCGAAACGCACCAGATGTTCCGGAAGAGGGCTGGACATACGGAAAAGCAGCTTAGCGTAGGCATCCGGTAAGCCAGTGTCAGAGGAGGGGAATCTGATTGGATCATTTCCGAGAGAACTGACATGGATATTAAGAATCAGAACTTCACCGTCATTGGTGCGAATTTGTCGTAGATGATTGGCAATCTCTTCCGGGTCACCGTCGTTTGATTCGCCGTCAGTCACATGCAGGATAGTCGGAGGATAGCAATCCGGATGGGCATCACACCAAGTCACCAACTCTTCGGCGGCTCTGGTTAGGGCTTCACGCATAGGCGTGCCGCCACTAGCAATAGGATCGAACCATACTGGAAACTTAATTGCTGTCTCGATGATTCCGCCTGCTCCATCATCCATCTTCCGTTTGCGATCTTCTACTCTGGCAGGATTCTGTTCTAGAGCAGAAATTGGGTTGAGGACTTGTCCTCCCAGCGGACCAGAGAGGCCATTAGAAACCCCTTGACCGCCATAACCTAAAACACCAATTTCGAAATAGTCACGTACGCCTTCAGACTTGGTGCAGCGAGTGATTAGGTTCATTAAAGTTCGATTAAGCGCATCGGCGACGAACTCAGCCTTGCTTCGGCCGGAAGACATTTTGTCGGACATTGAACCTGATTGATCGACGACGAAAAGAAATGCTGCTGGATTAGTACGGCTAATTTGAGCTTCGTATGCCATATGTCATTTTCCTTTTTGAGATTGTTCCTATCCTATCAAGTTGTTAGACAATTGCGAATGATGCCCAAAGAACAGTCAAAACTTTTTGACATGCTTTGACGAATATCACATTTCACAACTTTTATATTTATATATAACTGATTTTAATAAATAAAACATAATTATCATTAATGTTTTTATCCGGTGCATTCATCACGACAACTAATGGCATATATCCAGTCTTTGCATAGCGGACAGTATTTTTCGCCATGCCAGCAAAGCTGGCACCAGACACAGTGCCAGTTCCGTACCACTGTGGCCTGACGCAACCGAAGCTTTGTGAAGGAGGGGAAGGCTTGCCCTGGATCTTTTCGCATATCAGAGGCTTCGACTCTCCGATTGTATCGACACGCCTTTAACTGCTTGAAGTGTTGAATCTCCCCTGGTTGGTGAACAAAACTCTTCACACTCGTCAGTGGCTCGACATGAACGCCAATCTTCAGTTTACAACTGACACAGAACAGCGAGTCATAATCCTCCTGCTCGACAGTCTCCGGTGTTACCCATTCCCCTCGTCTGGTGACGGCATCAGGGGCAAAAACAAAATGGTACATAATCAGCTCCGGAACATAAAAAAAGCCAGCGTGGTGTGCTGGCTTTGTGGGGTTAAATGGGGTGTGCAGAAAAGATGGGTATTACGACCTGCGCTGTTTCTTTCTTGTCTTCAGTGCTTTGATTTCACCCCGACCAAAGGTCCTGGCATTCCCCGGGAGCACCAGGCGAGCACAGGCATCAATTTTGGTCAGATAGCTGACTGCCTTGAGCAACCCTTTTTCCATTGATGTATTCCCACGCTCCAGCTTGCCTATACCGCACTCGGTATAACGGTCCTTGTGAGCATTACAGTTGTAATAATGCCCTTCGCCCTTAGTGATGGTGTCTTTCCAGTACTCACCAAATGCCCGGGCCAGACTGACGTCCTGCTGTGCCTTGTGACCATTGAGCACAAAGAGCATGTGATAATGAAACTGGCGGGAAGGGGCATACTCCAGCTTCCATACCGTCCCCAGTACATGGCGAAACAGCGGGTTCTTTTTCATGTTACGAAGTAGCTTCTGACGGCATTCACGGGCCATATCAGCGGTGATCGCTGATTTATGTTCATCATTCCAGGATAAATCCACCCTTAATACCAGAAGACGCGAATAGCGGGACTGCAGATGACGGAGATAATTCCATGCGCCTTTCAGGTTTTTCACCGAAGTCCGTTTATACTTTTTACTCGCTTTTTTGAAATCAGACTGGCGAACTGCTGAGCGATAATTCTGCGCAAGCTTATTCAGTAACTCAGCAGTTGTTATTGGGTCCGGTGGTAATATTTTTCCGTGATGAACACGAAAGCGTAAGTCTGTTTGATTCAGTAGTCGACGAAACAGTGCGATACGGGGATTGACTTCACGGTTATTCAGGTAAGCCTTCTCCAGTATTTCCAGATAGCGTAGCGCATCCAGTAGCCATATAGCACCTTCATTCTGCTTATAGTCAGTGCGATTAAACATGACAGTAAAAGGTAACGAATGATCTTTGCTCAGATTTTTAAGACAGGTATCCAGAGATTCTATCTGGTCTCTTGATTCGTGGTCGGTAGTAATAACCAGATTCAGCTGGTCATTATCAATGTGGATGTCAGCATGTGATGATAAAACGTTATCAGGTAAATTCATTATAAATACTCGTAAAGGTGTCTACCAGCGATTACTGGCAGACAATGGTTGACTGATGAAAGTTACTTACTGATATCTCTGTATTTACACGTTACGGTTTTATGGCTGGTTTAATAGGTAGAGGGGGCTGATAGTTAATAAGTCAAATGGAATAACGGTGTAGCATCAGTTATGCATAATCACTGAGTGAGATTGTATCTGTTAACCTTTAGCATGGTAACTGTGAGCTAATGATTATCAAATAGCTTCTCACTTTGTTTGAATAATGCGTAATTAAGAGTTGGTTAATTAGGTGTGATTATAGCATTGCATGGTATCGGTGTGATCCTGCTTAACCCGCAAGATCCGGGTAATAGCCAGACTCTCATCCCGGCGCGAGAGCGAACCAGTATTGACTGGCAATCCGTTAACCATCTGGTGGTAGAGAACAAGGATTTTAAAGAATTTATCGATTTGGTTTCTGATTATCATCAGACAGGAAAAATACATAAGGCGCTGTGGAATAGATAGCTCGAGCCAAGATTTCAATCACAAATATAAGAATGAGATGGAAATAAAAATGAAAAATTTGCAATGGTATCAAGAAGATAAAAATTTGAAAAATGATGCGTGGTTGAATCTATAAATTTTTAAATTAGGTGACCGCTTGAGCTGTCACCTTTATTTTGTTAGTCGTTACGCCTGATGGACAAGCTCTCTTACAGTAAACCGCCGCCGGAATATGGGACTCATCGTTACCTTACTGTTACCTGCCCATTCATTAACATAGGAAGAAGCCAGTCGTGGAGTTTAGATAGTTGCTGATTTTCTTTTGTCAGTAATTCGATTTTTTCAAAGACAGGCTCTATTCTCTTTGCATAATTATCTATTAAATCAGTATTGTCAGGTAAAGCCAGTTTAGTATATTCAATATCACTTGAAACAATTGAGTTAAATACTGAGCCTGACGCTTTCACTTCTAGGTGATGAATTAACTCTTTGGTGAGGTAATATAAAAAAGCAAAGCTTATTCCTTTTTTTGCTCTCAGTGCGTAACATGACTGGTTCATTGCCATAGGTACAGCATTAAGAACAAGACGGCCAACTGACCCTCTTGCTGTAATAAAGACAGTGTTTTTTTCAAATAAGCGTGTGCTACTATTGTTTAGCCCAGATTCAGTAATACTGTCTTGTGTATGTAGACTATAAATATTTTCATTTGAATCTGTTGGCGTGAAAAATGGAATAGAACCATCCCAATATTCAGATTTTTTTTTCGTAGGCGTACCGCCACCTAATAGATTAGCCAACGATAAAACATTTGAAGCGCTCCAGCCGACCGGAATATCCCGCTTCAAGATTGGATTATGTACCATCTTTCCACCGGAATTTTTATACGGCTTACCATTAGTATCAGGGAAATCAAACTGTACAAACCAGTAGTCGTAAAGCGTTTTTGCCATCGCTTCTAGTTCGGTATTGATTCGGATATTGAGTTCGATTTTGTCATCGATTGCCCTCAGTATTTTAGCAAGTTTTTTCTGTGTGGTTCTTTCCGGTCCATTAAAAGGAACTCTTGCTAAGATACCAGTGTTCAAGTTAGGCATTGTCGCACCAACAGCCTGACTAATAATCCAACCCTGAATCTTTGGTGAACTTAAATAATAGGTTAAAAAATCGGAATCTAAATTACTCCCAGGCCGTAATAATAAACAACCTGTCCCACAAAAATAACCAACTTCTTGATCTCTAATCAAAGCTTTTAAAGTAACGTCGCCTCTACGGCTGTAAACGATATCACCTTTCTTAACGAGATATTTAGACAGCCGCTGAGCATCCTCTTCCGAGATACATGATATCTTTGAAAGATCAACTCGATTGTTTTTCATGTTTGCAGGCATGATGCATGGGATACCCTCAGCAACGTAATCTGCCGCATGAAGTTGACTCCCAAAAGGTCCTGTATGAATTATTCCCCCTCCCTTTTTAACTAGCTCACCAAGCGTTGTGTTTAAAAAATTACTCATATTTCAACCCCGACAACTGCTTCTTAATCTCAACTTCCAGATCGCGTGATTGACTAAATAGACTGTCCAGATTATCGGTAAATCCTTTCATTTTCTCGGTAAACTGTTCCGGGGTCATATCGGTATATTCAATTTTCACATCAAAATATTGTCCGGCACTAAGTGAGTACTTTTTGGCTGCAATGTCATCATAAGAAACCACCACGGAGAAATCTTCTTCACTCCACTTTTTATTAAAAACTTCGCAGATATGCTGCTCTTCTTTTTCGCTTAATACCGTTTTCTGGTTTTTGCCATCTTTGACTTTTTCCCCTAGGTTCGAGGCATCAATCAATACCACACCTTCTTTATTACTGCCGTCGATAAATAAAATCGAAACGTTGGTGCCAGTAGTGGCAAAGATATTCGATGGCATAGACACTACACCCGCCAGCATCTTATTGTTCACCAGATGTTCACGAATCCCCTTATCAATTCCAGACTGGGCAGTGATAAATCCTGTTGGCACAACCACCGCAGCTTTACCACCCGGTTTTAGCGAGTAAATAATGTGTTGTAGGAACAACTGGTAAATGGACATTTTGTCCTTTGCCGCTTTCGGTACTTTTGGAATACCGGCAAAGAAGCGCTCCTGATTCTCTTTGCTGTCCAGAGCGTCACGGAAGTCGCTGAAATCCATCTTAAACGGAGGGTTGGAGACAATATAATCAAAGCGTTTTATCTCCCGGTCTTCTTTATGATACGGATGCAAAATCGTATTACCCTGAACCACATTCGGAATCGAATGCACCAGATTATTAAGGATTAAGTTTAAACGCAGCAGGCTGGAGGATTTCTGTGAAATATCCTGAGCAAAAATACTGCATCGATCCTCACCGATGGCGTGGGCTACGTTCATCAACAGCGTACCGGAACCGGCTGATGGGTCATAACAACTCACGTCACGCACTTTGCCTTGCTGCTCTTTTGGCACCAGAATCTCAGCCATAATGCGAGCCACGGCGTGCGGCGTGTAGTACTCGGCGTATTTGCCGCCAGAGTTGCTGTTGTAGTCTTTAATCAGGTACTCAAAGATAGTGGCGTAGAAATCAAATTTTTGGGTAAAAATACGCTCAAAACTGAATTGACCCAGCTTATTGATAATGGCTCGGCAGAAGTCATCACGCTTAGATTCATCCGCAATATATTGGCTAATACGGTCGAACAGCACCACTTTAGCGCCACCATCAGTTTTCACCGCAAAGACATCATTGTTCGTTACTGCGATATCCAGCAAGGTATCGTCAAAAGTTTTAGCAAAATCTGCATCGTTTTGATTATTAAACAGATAGCTGATGAAGTGGTGCGGCTTCAGGGTTGCAGTATCCGCGCTCATCTTGAGTTGCAGTTTGTTTAACTGCTCTTCGCTCATGGCACTTAGCACGTCTTCCCAGCGCTTCTCATCAGCTAGCTTTGGATCAACTTTTTTCGCCTCAAAGGCAAATTTATCGTTCAGGAATTTGTACAAGAATGCCTGCGTGATGATTTTGAATTCGTTACCATCGTTACCCAGCCCGTAGTTGGCACAAATGCTTTTCAGGTTATCGATCAGGGTCTTAGTTTTGTCTCTAAATTCTAGCTCTACCACGTTCTTGCTCCGGTATTAAATTCGTTCAGGTATTCTGTGACAATCAGGCGGTTGATGTCTCTGGCTGCATCGGCACTCAGGTTGATATGGTGCACATCTTCGAAGTGGTTGAGCACGCAAGACACCAGTTGTTTCTCAAAGTAACTTTCATTGTTCAGTATCTGGCTGTTGTTCAATACTTTTTCATCTGCATCCTGCTTCACACCAAACAACGCCTCAAAAATTTTACGCTCTGGCTCACCAAATGCGCCGCGCTCCTGTAACCGCTTATGAGTTCGGGCATACTTCCGGTCTCCTCGATACTTCTGGCGGAGCAGGTTGTTCTGGCGATTCAGCTCTCTGATGCGGTCATGAATTCTATTGAGTGTGCCAATATTCGCAACCATTTCGTGCTGCGTGACATCACTGAGTTTCTTTTTCTTAAACAGGCGTTCCAGCTCTTCTTTGAGGGTAATGAAGTGTGGGTCTTGCTGATCAAAGTTGCTGGCTAATGCTTCACGGGTACGACGTAGCGTCTGTTTCAGCTTGTCGGCCAGAATCAGCTCCTCTTCGCCCACCTTCACAAACTCGAAAATGACATCTTCCAACGCGCGATTTAGCAACCCGGAGATATCCTCACCCTGTTCCAGATTCTCTCTCAGATTGAGCAAGTCAAGGCGAGCACTGGCGACACGGTAGAGGACATTGAGCCGGTTAAAATCAAGCTCAGTGAGGAAATCGTAGTCACCCTGCAGACGAATAACGTTATACAGGCTTCTGGCATCGGCCAGAGCGTTTTTCAGCACCAGCGCGGTTTCACGATCTTGGATTTCGTTGATTTGGTCGGAGAAAATTTCTGCATTATCGGTATCAAACTGGAACAGTACATTCTTGATATGTTCGATTTCCTGGCGAATTTCCTCCTGAGATTTGAATAACTGGGAGTAGTTCGCCATCTCGTCGCCCAGCTCATCCTGCAACTCTTCGAAGTAAGCTTTATTAGTGTCATCAAATTCCTGACTAATGTCGGCAAAATCCACCACATAGCCATAACGAAAATTCTTGTAGGTTCTATTTACGCGGGTTAACGCCTGCAACAGACCATGTTTTCGGATCACGCGCCCGAGATAAAGCTTCTTCAGACGTTTTGCATCAAAGCCAGTAAGCAACATGTTGTAGACAAACAGCAAATCGATTTTCCCGGCTTTAAAATCGTCTACCCAATCTTTCCGCTCTTGCTTTGTGCCAACGTCATGCAGGATTAAGGCTGCGTTCTTAATGGACCTCTTCTTACGAGCGAGAATGCTATAAACTGCCTGAGGCTCGGCAGCCTGCGAATAACCTTCACTATCTTCCTGTTCAGATTGCTTATCAGTAGAAGCAAACTCTTCATTAAAAAGTTCAAACATCTGTTTAGCCTGCTCAGAGCTGGAGCAGATAACCATCCCACCAATGGAGTCGTCATTGTAGGTTTTACGGCTATTTTCGAAATCAGTAGTAATGTAATCCAGCATTGGTTTAACAAAGCTTGGGTGCGAATAGACTTGAGTCTGCTGTCCGCTACCCATTTGCACTTCTGCATCTTTTAGTGTTTGCTGTAACACCATTCTGTAGTTACTGGCAATCTCTTCGCGGATAAGGCGCAGTGTATAGCCGTCTGCAATGGAAGCATCGTAATAATATTTGTGGATATATTCACCAAACAGTAACCGCGAGTTGTAATCGGTTCCAAGAAGTGGTGTTCCGGTCAGGCCTATTTTAATCGCATTACTATCTGACTGGGTTAGATTGGCAAGGAAACTGCCGGTCGGATTATAACTACGATGAACCTCATCTAGAAAATAGACTCGCTGAATACTGACATCATAATCTTTGGTTGTAACGACATCAGGGTCATCTTTAAATTTCTGAATATTGACGACAGTGATTTCAGGCTTTCCAAGATGATTGTGAATAACCTGTGTTGCCTTAATATCTCGGGAAAAGTCCTCACGAGAATCGATAAGATGCACCGTTAATCCTCGAGCGGTGAACTCACGATGTGCCTGTTGTAATAAATCCAGCCGATCAACAATAAAATAGAACTTGGGGATCACCTGCTTTTTCTGAAAATAATTCGTCAGAAAACTCACGTTGTAATAGGCCAGTGCAGTTTTGCCGCTACCTTGTGTATGCCAAATGATTCCTTTTTTGAGTCCTGCATCTAACTTACGTGCTATCGCCTTTGTTGCAAACAACTGCGGGTAGCGCATGATGTGCTTCTCAAGTCCAGTGGACTCTGTGACATAAACCAGCGCATAGCGCAGAATAAATGCCAGACGATCGCGGCTCAGGAGCGAAGTACAAATGCGATTAGTTGGTCGATTATAATCTTTATTGATCTGGAACTCAGGGCTGTTACGAATCACTTCAAGGTTATTGTCTTTTAAGACAACCAATTCAGATTCTTCAGACAACGGCTTTAACATTGCTGTCAGGTCAAAAATTTCCTCTTCACGGAAATAGTTGAATACGGGCTTATGATACGAACTACTGGCGTAGAATGCTCCTTGAATTGGTTCCGGATCGCCGTCGTCATACTCCATGTTGTTGGAGAAGATCATAAATTGGGTGATGTTTGCAAAACGCCTGAATTTCGGGTTCTGAAAACGTTCGTTGATACGCTTTCGTTCATCAATAATGCCTTCCCGATTATTTGGCTTTTTAACCTCAATGAAAACCAATGGCATACCATTAATCAGCAATGTGATATCAGGACGGAATTCTTCATCACCATTGACACAAGTCAGCTCGGTAACAACATGGAAGCTGTTGTTGTTGAAATTTTCAAAATCGATAAGTTTGATATTAGAACGGTCTGTTAGCTTTTCGAAAAATGCGCGCCCTAAATCTTCATTATCTAGTAAGAGTGTTATCTCTTTAAGAAAGCGCTCTACGTCATCCGGGGTAATACTGGGATTGATCTTGGCAATAGAGGCTTTGAAGATCTCAGGAAAAATATTAGTTCCCTTGTCCCAATCCTGCCCTTTAAGTGACAGATAGGTGTAACCCAACCTAATGAGATGAAGAATCGTTGGGATTTTTACGCGAGTATCTTCAGTAAATTTCCCTATTTTGGTAGGCGTTATCATTCCTCAAGTATCCTCTCAAACAATTTGCTTATGTCGCATTGGAAGAGGGCACAAAGCTTATCTACCGCCTCCAAATCAACCTTTTGAGCAGTTTCTTTGTACATCAGCGTTATGGTATTGCGGCTGATGCCGGTTTCTCTGACTACATCAGCGATGCGCATTTTATGCTCACCCATTAGTCGGGCTAGATGGCAACGAATCATTGTTGTCCTGCTATGCAAACGTGTTAATGGCTATCGGAACACTATACGACTTTTTAGACTTACCGAACATTTTTTCAGTTCAACTCAAAAAATTGTTGGTTAGGGGAACTTTACTGGTTGCTCATAAGGTGATTTACGGCCAATCCTTCTGACGCGAGCATTTACAGAACTCATCCACATTAACTGACGTATCTGGCGTTCACCAGACTATGCAATCGACCGCTTTCGTGAGAGCGAATATCGGGCCAATTCAAGCAGAAGTTGCTATATAAGTCTGGAAAACTCTCGTTTTGCATCTTCACCCAAAGTTTCTAAGTGCTGGGTTGCAATAAAGGATTTTCCAATGCAATCAACGGTATCTATTAGATTAACGATAAAGGAGGGGGCCACATGACACAGATAGCGTATTTCGGCATCAAAGTAGCGAAGGGTTAAATCTTCTATCGTTTCCCAGCCAGCAGTTGAATACAGATAAACCTTTGTACAGTTTGTTTTTGGGCTTCGGTGGCATTGTTTCTGGTGCGGGTAAGGCAGGACGTTCAGCAACTTTACGTAGTTCGGCTTTTGCGCGTTTTTGTGTCAGCCAGGGCGCAAATTTGTCATAAAAACGACGTGCGGCTTTGCAGCGGTTTCGGTCTTTTTGCAGCAACAAAAGGAAAAGTGGGATCATCAGTAAGGTACACAACACGATCATGGCAAGCAGGGTCACCAGCCGAGCGTCTTTCCTGTTCTTCTGGAACTTCTCTTCACTCCATATAACGTCGATATTATCGACGAGAATAAAATCGGTGCTACGAAGAAAGCTTGGAGTATCTGGATGGTCAAACCGTACGCATTTCTCCCGAAGGTAATCGAGAATATATTCATTTATTTGCTGCGGGAAATACATACCGATACTTTCATAAAGAGCTTTTATAATATTTTTTGACTGCGGGTTAGCATCATTGTGCTGCCGCCCTCCAATTTCATTTAAAACTTTGCAGCGTTTTTCATCGCTGACAGTGGAAAACTGACGTTAATTTACTCATAGCAAACTTCTCACAATATAGACAAGCTGCATTTCTCTGGCGCATGGGGGAATGGCAGAAGCAATCAATGTGACCTGCCTTGAACGATACCTGTGCGCCAGAGCGGGCAGCAGTTGAGGTATTGCGGGGTATCGGTAATGCACTCGGTGCAGCCTCCCGCGATTGCAGGTCATCCCCTCAGGCCATTGGCCTGCCTCGGTATCGGTTCAACTCTCCTGTAAAAAGTGGTCAGCTCGACGTAGAACATGTGTGTCAGATGCATGACTTTTGTGTGAAGTTGCGTATCTCTAAGGTTGAAGTGGGTCTGTGCTGCGGCGTCACTTTCACAAGTAAAAGTGACGTCGCATACAAAGCGCAGCAGGGCAGGCGCTAGCAGATGCCTTTCGGCATAGCAGAGCGCAGCCAGCAGCGTTTATTAGACGCTAGAGATTTTGGGTATAGATAGCCTAGGTTACAGCGAGGCAACCCAGATTAAGGATGTGATGACAGCGGCTTTTAGCAGATCTACGGCTTAGAAGGCTGTTGCTCTACTAATGGCTAGTCTTCATTTGGTTGAAAGCCAATCGCAGTATCCTCGGCTGGCAATACTGGTTGGCTAAGAAATGCTCGTTGTTAGCCATTTCGCTAGGATAAGTATACCTTCATCGCATCGACTGCGATCCCCGCTTTCAAAGGTTCAGGAGGGGTACCGCTCTATAGCGCTTCCTTTCAGGCTTAGGTAACTTTTCTTGTGGTCGCTCGAAAGCGTCAGTCTCAGACCACACTCCATTCCTTATGACTTTGGGTTTGTGACCACTCGAGGGCGTTTCTCGCAGATCACTCGTATCATCCTGATACTGGAAACATTGGCTGCTGTCGTTGACAGCGAGGTTACGTGGTTAAAAATACGACAAAACTATAGAGGCATCAAGTCTTTTAATGCACGAAAATGAGTGTGAAACGGCGCTCATCGCTTTAATTATATGTGGGAAAATTCTGTCAAAATGAATTATCTTTTTAAGCAAATAAAGTTATTTCAATCAAGAGATATGGGAAACGACTCGATATAAATCATTAATAAAAAAATTTGTTCTAAAACATTTCCTCAATAAATAACACTTTGGGTGATAATTTCTATTTTTTTAAGATTAATTAGTATTAATTAGATGGATGTTTTATTTTTCTCATATTAATATTCAGGGTTTGATTTTTCATAAGTGGGAGATGCAGTAAGTAATTTTAATAAATCACGGAGGATATTGTAGTCCACCACCAAAATAATGAATTTAACACAATGAATAATGTCGCTTTATAGGGGGGAACTGTGTTTGTGCTAAATTATGTAAAGTATATCTCACTGCCAAAATTGTATTTATCAATTTTAAATATTAAATAATCTTTTTTTATGGACTTTAATGTCGTATTTTCAATTTTGTGATTAAAAGCAATAACCATGCATCATGTGTGTATGATAATTAATCTTATTTTTTGTATTGATAGCAAAGATTTGAGTAAATATAATGAAAACATATTTCACAAATCTTCATTTAAAATAACTATAAGCTAGCTTTTATTGTTTGTTTTCACCAGAGATTATTATAAATAGATTATTATAAATAAATCTTCAGTTGGCGTTTAATAATAAGGTGGCTATTATGATTTTTTCTGATTATTTTAATTTAGATAATAATCAACTTTCTTTAGATTTTATTGATATACCCCTAGACACAGATCTTTGCTTGTTTATAGATCCTACAGCAATTAGGGGATTGAAATCAGAATGGGGACAAGATTTAATTGAATGCCTTCAGGACTATTTTTCAAAAATATTAGAAAAAATAAAAGAGGGGGACGATAAAACAGCTTTTTATCTTCTGTCTTCATTAAGAGAATCTAACTATTTTCATTTGGGTTATTCAAAAGGAAAATCTGGAGGCAAAGCTTTAGGAGATCAATCAGCAGATGACATATTAATTTCTTTGAAATCTAGCAATGCGGCTAAAAGTGGTCTATTAAAAGATCTAGAAGATACAGCATTGACAATAGATGGTGTCGCTAGTGACAGAATTTCTGATTCCGTATGTAATATATTGAAATTATTTTTTATCGAGTATACCCAGCATATATCAAAATTCTATGGAGTTAAATTAGAGGAAAGTGAAAAAATTAAAGTTTGGGATGATGAGGAAAATAAATGGATTAGTAAGGAATTCCTATTGCCTCGTGGTGTGGATGGCTCAGTAATTCTCATTCCTAAAATATTAGCACGGTATGGAATTGCTTATTCACATAAAACTTTCTATACCAGATATATAATTCCATCTCTCAGAAATGAACATTTGAGTCTAAATTCAGCTCTTGTGGAAACCTTAAAGTCAGGTAAAAGACGTGTGACCAGAAAAAGGTTATTGGATGAATATGGAGCTTCAAAGCCATTTATAGCGTCTCAGATAGAAAAATTTCCATCATCACTGAACGAATATAGAGAGGAAATGACTTTAAATCCACCTCCACCGTTAAAACATAGAGACTTTCAAGAGATAAATAAAATTGAGCTATTTAAATTATCTGAACTGACAAAAGAACTTTTAAGCTATGCTAAAGGCGTTGATGGCAATAAATATTTTAGTTCATTAAAAAAGATACTTCCTGTTATTTTTTACCCTTCATTAATATATCCGATTGTTCTCGGTAGTGAAAACGGAATTTTTAGGCTATCTTATTTAAATGAGTCTAGACAAGGTTTTTTCTTCGAGTTGTCTGTTTTTGGAATTGAAAGTGAAAGGGTGATATTTTATTTTTATAATGATATTGCTAATGATAATGTTATTGACACTATGATTAAAGATTTAGATATAAATAAAGTTCAGCTTGGCATTATTTTCTGTAGAGGAGTAGATGATAAAATAAATAAAAGGCTGAAGAATTTATCTGTCTTGGAAAAAAATCATATCCTAATTATAGATGATAACGGTTTTGATAATTTAGTTGATGAATATTTAAAAGGTGGAGATCAATCATTCGAATATATCAAGAATATTTTTAGAGATATAAATAAATGATTTTTAGTTCTAAACCACCTCTTTATTGAGGTGGTTTAGATATTTTATTTTGGTAAGCATTATATAAAAAATAAATCATCATAATGAGAGTGTAAAAATTGTATTTTGACTAACTAAATTATAGGGTTAAATTTATTATGAGATTTTTATTTATCCTGAAAATAATATTTCTTATACTATCATAAAACTGTCCATATGTGTGAAATTTGTACATTAAAGACATGTTCTGTTGTGTGAGAACGAGCTATTCGCGTGTATTATTGAGTTAATGATGAGTTCATTACTAAACTTTCTTGTAGCTTTAGTTGCTCGGAATATCAATGTTGTTTTTGTGGATGAATGAGGAATAGTAGAGATGACTAGTAACTCTGATGGGTATATTGCATTTTTGAAACCTGGAAGTAATGAATGGATTCCATTAAGTAATGAATCTTTCGTATTCTGGAGGGATAGAAATAAGAATTTAGCGTTGGAAATGACTGGCATTGACCTTAAAACTGTAGAAAGTGAACCGATTGCGGACTCGGAAAAAGAAATTATTAGGGAGAATAGGGGATACTTTAACGATGTTCTATTGCGGTCTCTCCAACTCCCTAACTTGTCTTTCTTTGCAGGTAGTGGTACTTCTCTGGGAGAAGTAGGTGGCCCAAGCATGTTGGATTTATGGATTAACTCCATGTGGGAAAATCCGCTGTTAAATAAAGAGGAAGTAGGCTATGGTATTTTGAAAGAATCCGCAATAAAAATATGTGAAAGAGTTAGATATAATGAAATTAAATATCCTAATATTGAACATTTTTTATCTCAATGTGATGCTTACCTTTCCTTTCATGATGATGCAGAAGTTCTTAATTTTTTGAATGACGTTAAAGCTGTAATATTAGATAAATGCCAGAGTTTTATTAATGCTCGAACTAGTGATTTAACATCATATAAAATGTTGTTGCAGAAAATGGCTAGAAGACGAGTTCGAGATCCATGCTTGAAAGTTTTTACTACTAATTATGACATGACATTTGAAACCTCCGCTTCAGATCTAGGTATGATAGTAGTGGATGGCCTTTCTTATACTGGGAAAAGAAGGTTTGATGGAAAGTATTTTAATTATGTGAATCTACCCCTTGTTTTTAAATTAACACCAATCATAATCTGGTCGAGGTTAGGGTTTAGAATCTCATCAGTAAATTTCCTGACATATTCCGATGCATTTGCCAATCGCAAGAATACCATCAATCAGTTATCATCGAATACCGTACTCATTATAAGTGGTATCATCATGTCGAGAAAATTCCTAGGTCAAATGTTGATGTATCAGGACTCAGTCAATCTGATGCTGGATAATATCTATGTGACCGACAGTAATCAGTCGGTGAACTCTCTGAAAAATATTATTATAAATAATAGATGTTCTGTAAACTATGCTAGTGTTGGTGTTTTTGAAATTTATGTTCAAAGATACGATTTGATATGATGGATAATGTGTTTCTCTGGTGCTATTTACAAGGTCGATTGTACTCGATTATATGACTCTATTTTAAATATTTTCAATGAGAATAGAGCCATCTGTTTTTTAGTAAATATTAAAATTTGCTAGAAAATATTATTTCATTATCTTCATTGTGATCATTTGAGTCGAAATACTCCTCATCCATATCATCAAATTCAAAGTTTTCTTCAATAAGCTCTTTTACTTCTACTATCCTTGTCTTGGCAGGATTAATTTGGAGTTCAAAATTGCTTATAGCCTTCGTTAGCTGAGCAAGGCATTTATCCGCTTCTTCTCGTGTTTCGAAGAAAAGAAAATAATCATCGACATATCTAAAACCTTCAGGCCACCTTTTTAGGGCTTTTTTAAGTTCTACATCAATTGCAACTCCAATTATTTCTGCAATGATATGTGAAGTGTCGGGGCCGATTGGTAGACCAATAGTTTGTCTGTCTTGAATTCCCATACATTTTTGATCGAGAATATTTCCAAAGAACCTGGAGGTTTTTTCTGATGTACGTTTGGCTTCCGATTTTCCATGTAAAGCCCATGGAATAGTGTGTGTATAGATGCTTGGGAAAAAACTCGTTATATCTGTTATTAAAACATATCTAAAACCTGTAGACTTTGTTATTTTCTTCTCATACAGTTCATTAAATTTTATGAGTTCAATTGCTCTTAGCGTAGGAGATATATTGGGAGTGCTAAGTGATATTTTACTTTTGCGGTAGTGTTTTTGTATTTGTGCCCAGTAATTATCTATCTCTTTAGCAAGATAGAAATACCCAATAGGATTTACTAATCTCGTTACACGGCGATAATATGAGGAGCGGGCAACAGAAAATTTTTCCATTTTACAGTCTGGAGTTTTGTTTGCGTTCCATCGACCTTGGAAATTTTTGTATTCCCGTGCAAAGGATTCTGAAGTAAAACTAGGGGGAAGTTGCACAGGAAAAAATCCTTTTGCTAATAACTCTTTTAATTTATCCATAATTTCTTCTCCGTATATTCCTATATTCTAGGGAGCAATCTTAAATGAGTCTTGATAGTTGTTTACACTGTGGCTACTATTTTTTGTGCTCAATTCTGACGCTACCATACTAAAGTAGGTTTTATCCTGCCAAACGTTAATGTCACCAATGATATAAATATTCTTACGGGCACGAGTGAGAGCAACATTCAGTAAATTTGGTTTACTTGCAGCCCATACTGCGCCACCAGAATTTTGAATATCACATCCAAGGACAAATATTACGGTATGGTTTTCTTTCCCCTGAAAGGTATGTACGGTTCCTATATTCTGACTAATCCATTTAGAGAATCGTTTCTTTTTATCCTCCCCTTCAAGATATTGACAAAAATAGTCTTTATGGGACGATAGTTCTTTATTTAGTTGCTGTTTAACCGCTTTGAATGGCGAAATAATATAAATCTGAGAAAGATTTTTTTCTTTTTCTACCAATGTAGTTAATAATGTTAAGACTTCTTGAGCCAATGATGGTTTGTACTGTTTTAGAGTACAGCTCCCACCAGAGTGAATCCAACGATTATTGCCTAATATAGGATGAGGTTGTGGTTCGATTTTATTTGCCGATTCACCGTGAATCATGCGGTTATCGTAGGCGATTTTGTTTGCCAGGCTAAACATAGGTTCAATACAGCGGCGATGAACCCATAAAGGAATTCCAATCCAAGCTGTTTTATTCATGACTGGAAGTTCACAACCGTAACGATTTGCTCTATCAGCAATGGTTTGCACTGACCATTTATTAGGGCTCCATTCTTTAGCATCTTTTTTTAGTAAGGCACTACTGATGTATTCAACTAACTTAGGAGGAGTTGTAAAAACGGGTTCTATTTGTAAAGGATCTCCAGCCACGATAGCCCTTTTACTACGCCATAAACCTCCCACCGCAGCTTGAGGTATAGCTTGTCCTGCTTCGTCAATTAATAACCAACCAAGCTCTTCATTTCCTAAGCTTCTAAACATTGAACCTAAGGAGGCAAAAGTTGTTGATACTACAGGTACTATCATAAATAACAGCTGCCATATTTTTTTATCATTAGGATCAGTCTTTCCATCAAGCATCTCTGGCAGTTTAAAAACTTTCTTGCGGAATATTTCATGTTTTAGAGCTTCTAAAAGCCAAGCTTGATGTAAGTCGAGTGCAGCGATAAAAAGCTGTGAGCGGAGATGGTTTATCGTTGGATCTTGCCAATAGGCATTCCTTTGTAGCTCACTGTCATTAATATATTTTTCAGTGTCAGGAATCTTTATTTCAGGATGTTCATTACAGAAATGGGCAAGTTTCTGCTGTTTAAGTGTATATTCGTTGTATCTTTCTTGTAGTAATTGTTCTGTCTCTTGTTGCTTTTGTAACAATAACGGTTGCTGTTGAGTATAAGTATCGATTTCTTTAAGTAAATCTATACGTTGTTGTTTTAATGTTCGCTGATGAAGATTAACGTCACTGACGTGCTTTAGATAACTAGCGTAGCGAGAGCGATTAAAAATTCGGATAAGGATATTAGGCTTATTACGCTCCAGCTCTGCTGCGTGCAAATCTTCAATTTCTATCTGGCTTTCTAATACTTCCAGATGACGGTGTTGTTGTGTCAGTTTCTGTTGGAGATTCTTGTAATCAGAAGCTGCTTCATCCCTAGATTGCTTAAATGCTTGTAACCAGGTTTCAAGGTTATTTTTTTTAAGAAACAAGGCTATTTCATGGGCTGACTGACAACTTGCTATAAGCTGTTCTAGATTTTTTAGTATTTGATTAAAACGTTTTTTAGCATCAGAGAAACTCTCTCTGGTTTGAAGTTCTCGCCAACGCCAGAAGTTCAAAAAATCCTTTGATATCGGGCGATTAGCTTCTTCCTGGCTATATTTTTCGTAGTATTTATCGAAGAAGAAGCGTTGTTTGAATTTTATCCTGTTTTTTTTGCGTCCAAGCACGGCAGAAATAGTTCCCCAGCAACGTTCCTCAAGGGATGTTATTGGCTGTAGTTTTCCTTTACGACTTTCAGCATTCAATTGATTGGCAACGGATTTAAGATAATTCACCTTTTGGTAAGGTTGTCCAAGAGCTTTCAACTGTGGGAGCTCACGGGAAATATTTTCGGCAGCAGCGTTATTTGAAGAAGCAACGACCATTTCAAAACCTGTCAGATCAGTACACAAATATCCTTCTTTATCTAATGCATCCTTAGCTTGAGAGAATCTAGCGAGGACTCTGGCCCGTTCAACAAGGTTATAAGCGATAATATCACGTAGCAGAGTTGTCTTACCTGTTCCTGGCGGGCCATTTACGGACAATAAGCCGCTGGTGGTGAGCTCCATCACTGTCGTGTTTATGGCAAATTGTTGCATTAAGGACATATTATGTGTTGGCTCTGAGGGCCAGCGTCCTAATGGGGTATGGTATGGCGCCAAGTGGTTGATGATAAGTTTTAACCCTGATTGGCTGTAAAGATCAGCGTGTTTTTGATTTGTTGCGGTGAGGTAACTAATAAGAGAACGGCTGGTTGTTCCTGTTGAGAATGAGCGTATTGCTTTTTCTATATCGTTTATATAGAAGCTGTTTAGAATAGGCATAATACGTTCATCAGCCACAGCCTCATCACTTTCATCATCATCATCGATTTCTTCATTTAGAGGCGAATTGGCGATTTTCTTTATGCTATTCTGATTATCTTCCAGTTTATCGTGTGATTCTTTTTTATCTTTAAGTTCTTTCCAATCAAGAATAAATGCCCATTCCGTATTTTCTGGATAGAACTGAGCCCATTGGCAAAGAGTTTCTAACAGTTTAATAATCCCTTCAGAAGATAATGTTTTTACATCTCGCTTTTCAGGATGATAGGGAAGGAGATTTTCTATACGCTTTAGTTGTTCCGCTAGAAGGATACAGCGTTGATCGTAAGTTTGCAGAGATAAGGAGGTCGCAGTTCCAGACTGCAAATGACCCAGTGCCCAAGGTAGAGTACTCAACGATATCTCACTGAAATTAGGGGAACCATACTTGTCTATCGTCAATTTTGCGAAGCAAGTTTCTCCTTCAAGATCTAACCGTTGTTCTAGTTCTAATTTTTCCGTTTCGCTGGTTTCTGAGGCAATACATTCATCAACAATTGTATTGAGTAGCGATTTATCAAAGATACCAAGGTAAAGTGTGTATCGGACCTTATCGGCTTTGATACGTAGATTGTGTCGACTTTGATTGCTTAACCAGGGAAGAATTTTTTCACGAGAGTATTTTAATTCATCAAAAGTAACATTGACTCTTCCCCCATCATCCGTTTCTTTATCTGGTAAAGAGTATGGCTGAAAAAATTCTATCAAATGCCAGCTTTGTAAGATCCGTACCATTTGCTGCTGTTTATCGTTATTCATCATTTTTCTATATCCTTAACCTTATATATCCATTTCAAGTAAGAGCTTATTCAGACCAAGAAAAACTCATCCCCCTTTCAACCCTCTCATCAGAACTTCAAGAATAAATTGGTTCGCTAGATGTGCAATAACTGAGTTGATCTCATGGCTTACAGCCTGAATACTGTTATCCACCACGGCATTCACTAGCTCAAACATCAGCAAATCCGGGCTAAATAATTTATAGCGAATTAGGCTGATATTACGGTTTATTTGCTGTACCGCATGTTCATCGTATTTATTAAAATCAGCAGCAATGCAAAGCAGGCGGATACCAGACCAGTCAATATTCTCGGTAGTTTCTTTACCCAGTTTATCCATCACTAGCCAGCGGAATTCTGCCTGATGATCCAGCAACCAGTCGAGATAAAACAGCCCCTGATTAATCACGTTCTCATTGCTGTAACGCTTATATTCAATAATTACCGGGCAGTTATTTTCGTCTAGTCCCAGAGAATCAATACGTCCGCGATGCGTTTTGCCGATATTGTATTCCGTCGCCAAGAATCGGATGCCTAAAAAGGTGTCCATATGGGATTCGATCAGGGATTGCAGATTTTTTTCAATGGTGGCTGCTTTGCCGGGTAACTCACTTACACCGGATGTGTTGTAGCGAAACAGCTGGATATCGCTCATGCAACTTCCTTCGAAGGCTGCCAGTCGCGTAAGTCGATTTTGCCGGTGACGGAGGCGGAGATGAGGGCGGAACGGCGTTCTTTGAGTAAATGAATTGCGATATCAGCATTTTTAATTAATTGTTGAAAAATTTTAACTTTTTTATCTAAATATGATGCTTGCTTAGTCATTATTTTTCTACCTGAAGTTTTTTCCCTATTGTCCATTATGCGAGGCTGGTCGCAAGAACTATGAACGCATTTTGTGTCTTGTTGCATGATTGTGTTGCATATGATGGGAAATTTAATGGCGAAGAAATGGACGAATACATTAGGAGAAATCCTAATATATCCCAATCTATCTTCTAAACACCTGCTCCTGATGCCATTTGACAAAGAGTTCTAAAGGGTAATGTTCCCGGTTTTTGGGTAACAGTAGAGAATGCCCAGCGAAATCCCAGAACAATCGCTCAACCATATGACTGCCATCAATTATGAGTGGCGTTCAGTCGAAAATTCAAATTCTTATATCGTTACCCTGTGGGAAAATATATGTCAGGGAAAGTGCGGCGTTTGATCGATTATCTGCAAGACAGTGTAAAGACCCATCGTATAAATGTTTTCTGAAAAAGAGGTTAATTTAAACCTTGCATGGAATTGAGCAGAATTCGCCTTATGTTTCCGTCAGCATTGAACGAGGGGGTTTGGAAGATTTTGCTAATAAAATAGTATTTAGTTGAAACGATGTTTGAGCAGTTAATGAATATTTCTCAAATAGATTATTTGAGGTACTGTAATTTAATAAGGTTTTTACTAAGAGTGACAGCAGGATTAATTGTATATATTTTTTAGCTAAAAAAAGGGTTCGGTTTTATGTGCCTCTGAAATAGCTATTTTTAGGCGGAGTTAAGGTTGATTTAATTGGTGTTATGGTTGTCCTAAATTAATGATGTAATTAATCTTAATTTTGGTTGAGATTATTTTGTAGTGGAATTATTTTCTGAAATTATATTTAAAATAAGAGTTTTATAGTGACCTTTATCACAGTGTGAATCTTTGTAAAATAATGCTATGGAATTACATATTTCTATTTGATATATTGTTAATAACAAGTTAATTCATTTATCGATATTGTTTGTGGTGATTGAAATATCACTAGGAAATATTATTTTATTTGATAGATAGTGTTATTTCAATTAATAAATAGAGATGATAGTTACTTTAAAATAAAATTTTATTTGTAGAGATAAAAGGAAGGTAATATGGAATTTATTAAAAATAGATTTTGTCACTGGAATGGTGAACATCTCGTTGTAGATACAATGGTTAGAAATCACAAAATGGTTAATAGTATGGGTACGGGCGAGGGACTAGTTTCGTTTGATGGTTTTGGTGCTGATCTAATTCGTTTCAGTAAAAATGAAGGGATGCAAAATCATACTCACTTAGGGCATCATATCTTATTTGTACTCGCAGGAACGGGTTATGTTATTTATGCCGGTGAAAAGCATGAAATAGAGCCTGGAGTTTGTTATTTTGTGAATGGGGAAATAGATCACGCGATTAAGGCAACCAGCGATTTGGTTATGGTTGTTGTTGGTAATAATCATTGCGCGGTTGATTCGCAAGATAGGACGACGCTGGTGCCATATAGAGATGGAACCCCAGAAGAATTAAAGGTTTAACTTGGGGTAAATTGAATGAAACATGTGCTAGTGCTTGGTGGGTTGCGAGAATGCTATACCCGTTATCTTTCAAGTTGCCTCTTTGTTGGCTGCACTCGCTCACCCCGGTCACATAGTTCGCTATGCTCCCTTTCCGCTATCCCATGTTGACTTCCTAGGAAAGGGATAATGGTTTCCATAAAATGTGAATCTTTTTCAGTAACTGCTATAAAGTGCGGCACTGGTAATTTAGGATAATCGTTTTTGCCTTAAATAATCCTTTAATAGCTCAGGGAAGGTTATGAATAGAAATGATATGAGCTATATGCTGACAGCCAGTAACTTATTCAAATTACTGGCTGTAGGTCAACAAGGAGGTAAAAATCTGTTTTACTGGTCCTTTGTAAACGTTCAACTTTGTCGTTGAGATCTTATGTCATTGGACAGTTTTTTCAGCCATTCTTTCAACATACATGCTCTTTGTTATTGCCAAGTACTGTACGCATCAGAAGCAAATCCAGTTTAGTATCCGGGAGAAGTTTCTCATCTTTTTTCAACTCGCGGCGGGCAAATGAGTCATTCAGCTCACGACGGATAAAGTCATGGATGTGCTTAAAACGTGGGCCATAATCCGTTTCGTCGGCGTTACGTTTGATAGCAAGCAGAGTCTGTATTTCTTGCATCAGCGTTGTATCCTTAACAGTTTCGGCTAGCAGTACGTCGAAGCGCATTGGTGGTACGCCTTTACCTGCTTCTATCCAACGTACAGCCAGCAACGGGCGCAGTACATAAAGATATTTTTTCAGCCGTATTTTTTCGCCTTGCAGATAACCACGGAAGTTTTTCTTCGCCATTGACAGATAGTGATACCGTGCTTTGTTGTTGGAAAAGTAGTCCGGTAGTAGGGCGCGCAATGCTGTCATAAACTCTGCATCCTCATGGTAGACCACCGGTGAATCAGTCCATTCCATCAGTGTCGGGTTGGCTCGTTTCAGCAGCCCCAGGGTTTTACGCAGTTCCCAGCCACAAATATCCAGTTCGTCGCTGATCGGTAATTCGATCACGTCCCTTGGTGGGTCAACGCGTAAGTACCATGATGGGGTATGAACATAGATAAAACGCACATCGTAATCACTGTTTGTCGAGGCAAATCCCCAACCGCGGCTACCGGATTCGCAGGCATAGAGTATTCGTATTTGCTGTTCCGTCTCAAGTTGCGCCAGTTTTTGGCATATGTGTTGTTTCATGGCGTCACTGACACCAAATTTTTCTTTCATAGTGATTATCCTTTTACGCAAACCACTTGACGCAGGGTGTGAACGATTTCTACCAGTGAAGACTGAGCGGCCATTACCGCGTCAATGTCTTTGTAGGCCATCGGAATTTCGTCGATGACGTCGCTATCCTTACGGCATTCCACATGTGCTGTCGCCCGCTTCTGATCTTCTATCGTAAAGCGTTTTTTCGCTGCCGTACGGCTTAATACCCGCCCTGCACCGTGACTACATGAGCAAAAACTCTCTTTATTCCCCAGTCCACGTACAATAAAGCTTTTCGTGCCCATAGATCCCGGAATGATGCCCATCACTCCCTTGTGTGCGGCCACAGCGCCTTTGCGCGTCACCAGTACGTTTTGGCCGAAGTGTTGCTCCTGTTGCACGTAATTGTGGTGACAATTTACCGCTTCCATCATGGCAGTGAACGGTTTTGTAATCACTGTCGCCAGTGCTGCCACTGTATGTTGCATCATGACTTCACGATTATGGCGGGCGAAGTTTTGTGCCCAACCGACAGCTTCCATATAATCGGCAAAGTGACGGCTGCCCTCTTCGAAATAGGCCAGATTGCGATCAGGCAGATTAGCGATATGTTGTTTCATATCCTGTTGGGCAAGGGTAATAAATAGGTTGCCAATGGCATTTCCTACGCCACGTGAACCGCTGTGCAGCATCACCCATACTCGGTCGGATTCATCCAGGCATAGTTCGATAAAGTGGTTGCCGGTACCTAGTGTGCCTAAATGTTGATGGTTATTGGTTTTCAGTAATTCTGGGTATTTATCGGTCAAGTGCTTAAAGCCTGCCTGCAATGTGCTCCAGTGGTGATCGACGGTTTCTGGCGGTTTTTGCCAAGAGCCTTTATCATGGCCGGTATGGTTTACGGCACGGCCGTGTGGCACGGCGATTTCAATAGCGTGGCGGATAGCATACAGGTTGTCCGGTAAATCTTTGGCGTTCAATGAGGTACGTACCGCCATCATTCCGCAGCCGATATCTACGCCTACTGCGGCTGGAATAATCGCCCCATATGTTGGGATTACGCTGCCGATGGTTGAGCCTTTACCAAGATGTACATCAGGCATAACTGCCAAATGGCTGAATATAAAAGGCATTTTTGCTGTGTTCAGTAGTTGTTCACGAGCATCTGCTTCTACTGGTACGCCATGAGTCCACATTTTTACGGGTGCGCTGTTTGGTGCAGTCATCAATTCGTAATCGTTTGTTCTCACATTGTTCTCCTGGTTATTTACCCATTTTATCCGTCACTACTACTATAATTTAAAGTAATTAATATTTTCCCCTTTTTAATCAATGCTTCTAAATTTACTTTCATATTAATTTCCTTATGAATCATTGAGAAATATTGTAAATAAAAATTTTATTATACTATTAATATATTGTTGCGCTTAATGAAAAATGCAATTATTTTATTGAATAATATTGAAATTGTGATGCCAATCTATATAAAAAGGTATTGTGAAAAATTATATGTGAATTTATTAATAATGTTTAAATTGTCTGTGGTTACGATTACCAACAAAATATAAAGTCACTAAGTTATTATATAATTTTGTTATTGAATGGTTGTTTTATTTACTATTAAGAGAGATGTGAGTAAATATATGGCTAATTACTGTATGGAATGATGTGTTTAATCTTTATCAAGTTATGGTTATTATCTCTTTGCAAGTTGATTTTTATTATGGTTAAATTGAAATTATAAATTTTATTTAATGTTTTTATTAAAAATGTCAATATGTACAATATGTATCCTCTAATGTTTTTATTAATTTCCTGCATTTAATTTTTTTAATTATATCAATGCATTACTGGTTTGTTGGGGTAGCGGAGTGATTTTTATGATTTGTTTTTATTCTTTCGTGACTAATATTTATATTATCTGTTGATGAAATTCAACATTTAATATTATATAGTCGGTAATTTATGGAGAATTAATAATTTATTATTGTTTAAATATATATTAAAATAATCACAAGTTATATTCTGTTTGTCACTGATTATTTATTTTGAATGCACATAAAAATAAAATATATCCTCTTTATCATCATTTGTGTAATTATAAATTATTTTTTTATTATTCTTAATATTCATAACTTTGTTGGCGTTTTTACAGATTTGTTATTAAGTGCAATAACTGCTTTATTTATAATTGAGGTATATAGTTTAAAAAATTTGAGAAATTGTTTTCATGGGTAAGAATAAACGAATTTTATTGTTTTGATTGCATAAGCGTTCAAAACCATATTGAGAATAAAATGTCTGAGCAGCATCATTCAGGCAGTCGACAATTACCGCATACGCAGGCATATGATGATTAATTTCCCAAAGGTATTCGAGTGATTTTATAAGAGTAATTTTCCCTAATCCCTGACCATGATAAGTTTTATGTACAGCTAATTGAGCTAACAAAAATACAGGTATGGGGTAGTGTGGTAGTTTCTTTGCTTGTTCCTTCGGAAGCGTATCTCTTTCAATAGAACTTGGCGCTACACAATAAAATGAACAAATGGGATAAAGCTGATTTGGTAAAGCCGTCGTGGCAGGTAAAACCATTGTACGGCTGATATCTGCCTGCATGTGCTTTGCTGCCTGAGTTTTAATGAAAGTGTTGAGTTCATACTCGCCACAATCAAAGGCTAAACGATCATGCGTTTTTTTATTTAGCTCAATGAATGACTTAGACCAGTTCACTTGACTTCCTGCTCTTTAGTAAAGGCAACTGCGTTTAATAATGCTTTATTCGGTTTTTTAGCCTGTTCGCAGGCATTGACGAAATGATCAAAAATATCACCTTTAATAGTCATTCTTTCGTATTCAGAAATGACTTGATTAGCATCTCTTTGCATCAGATGTACAACATACTCTGTCAGGCTTTTCATACCTAATAGTGCAGATGCTTTCTCCGCTTTCGCTTTAATGTCTTCATCCAGGCGCAAATCTAATCTTGTTGTAGCCATGATTTTCCCCTTTTTTTAAATTGTACGGAGAATTTCCGTACAATATGGATTATTGGGCAATGTAGGTGTAGTGTCAAGTTAGCTTATTACAAATTAACCTGGCAGTGTCATGACTTACTTCCACCACTAATACTTGCCAGTACACTTCCCGCCTGTTGATAAGAGCTTTCCTCCGCATGGATCGCGATTTTCCCGGAACGATGTGCGGTCAGTTGTGTTTCCATCTTCATGGCTTCCATCACAGCGATGACATCACCTTGTTTAACTTCATCACCTTCCTGCACATACCAGGATTGTAAAACGCCTGATATCGGGGCTGATACCTGATTAGCCGCTGCCATTGTGTCCTCAGTTTCATTATCTTTGTCCCTGGTGACAGAGTCTTGCCCAAGATCAGATAATGAAAGCCCTTTTAATAATTCGACAGGTAACCCCAATTCGTGTCGACGGCCGTCAATTTCAATAAAAGTGCGTGTTACCTTTTCTTGATGCTGGTTTTCCTGGCGCGGAGATATTTTTATATCGTTGGCAAAGTCCGTTTCGATCCAACGTGTATGAATCTTGAATGTGTTGTCAGAGGTAAAATCGGGATGTTCTATTACGGCCCGATGAAAAGGCAACACTGATGCAACGCCTTCAATATTGAACTCCTGTAATGCACGCCGCGCTCTGGCAATTGCTTGTTGGCGTGTTGCTCCAGTGACGATCAATTTAGCCATCAGCGAATCGAAGGTTCCGGGAACGATGGAACCGGCCACAATGCCGGAATCTAATCTTATTCCAGGGCCGGAAGGCGGAGAAAATAGTGTCACGGTTCCCGGTGTGGGCAAAAATCCTTTACCCGCATCCTCTGCGTTAATACGAAATTCAAAGGCGTGCCCTGATGGAATTGGCGTTGCAATCAATGATAAAGGTTTACCTTCAGCAATCCGGAACTGCTCTATCACAATGTCGATACCTGTGGTTTCTTCGGTTACGGGATGTTCGACTTGCAAACGAGTATTCACTTCCAGAAATGAAATAGTTCCGTCCGCACTGAGCAGAAACTCCACCGTACCTGCTCCGGTATAACGGGCTTCGGCACAAATATCCTGTGCTGCCTGATGAATACGTTGGCGCTGATTATCGGTCAGAAAAGGGGCTGGCGCCTCTTCCACCAACTTTTGATTGCGCCGTTGCAGTGAGCAATCACGAGTGCCAAGTACCACCACATTGCCGTGTTTATCAGCCAGGATTTGAGCTTCAATATGACGAGGTTTATCCAGAAACTGTTCAATGAAACATTCTCCACGACCAAAGGCAGCGGTTGCTTCACGAACGGCTGAATTATAGAGTTCGGTTACCTCATCCAGACGCCACGCGACTTTGATGCCGCGTCCACCACCGCCATAGGCTGCTTTGATTGCAATTGGCAGACCATATTCTTCCGCGAACGTCAGGGCTTCCTCTGCGTTTTTCACCGGTTCTTCTGTCCCTGAAACCAGTGGTGCGCCTACGCGTTGGGCAATTTTACGCGCTTTAACTTTGTCCCCCAGAATGTCAATGGTTTCAGGTTCCGGGCCAATCCAGATTAACCCTGCATCAATGACTGCGCGGGCGAATTCTACTCGTTCAGACAGGAATCCATAACCTGGATGTACCATGTTGGCACCTGAACGTTTGGCAATATCCAGTAGGCGGGGAATATTAAGATAAGTGTCAGCGGGGCTGTTTCCTCCCAGACTATAAGCCTCATCAGCCAGTTGTACATGTTGCGCATTGATATCGGGATCAGCGTAAACGGCAATGGAGTGTAAGCCATAATCCCGGCAGGCACGGATGATACGGACGGCAATTTCACCGCGGTTAGCGATCAAAACTTTTTTCATGTGGTTTTCTTTATTATTCAAAGTTATTGCAGTACTCATAAGCAGCAATCACTCCCTTTTATTTCGTGAAATTCACTGATTGGGTTGAAGCGGATACGGGCATTGACAGGAATTTGCCCGGCAAGATCAAGATGGTAACTGGCAACCGAACCTATGACGGGATAGCCGCCGGTTAAAGGGTGGTCCGCCAAAAACAGAACCGGTTGCCCACTGGCGGGAACTTGAATGGTGCCAGCGGAAGTTCCCTCACTGGGTAACTCTTCATGGTTAAAGCGCGATAACGGTATGTCTCCATTCAGGCGAATACCTACCCGGTTAGATTGTGGTGTGACCTGCCAGAGCTGGTTTTGTAACAGGGACAGCGCTTCTGTTGTGAACCAGTCGGTACGAGGCCCCAGAATAATATCCAGTGTGATGATATCGTCAGCGGCAGGCATATTGAAAGCCGGGCTTTCGTCCATTGATACAGCGGAACCCCGCGTGACAGCAAGAATATCCAGAATATTGCCTGTAGCGATGGGTTTGGGGCCAATGTGCGCCAGCGTATCGTAAGAGAGGCTGGAGAGAATAGGCTTGTTGGCAAAACCGCCACGGACTGCCAAATAACAACGAACTCCCGCTTTGGGGGTGCCCAGCATCACTTTATCACCATCACTCAGATCAACAGGTTGGTAGCCATTAACCTGAAACCTCCGGCCAGATGCCGCTTGGACTGTGATTGGGCAGTCAGCGCCTGTGATAGCGATAATGACGTTGCCATGAGAGATGAAGCTTAATCCGCCTTCTATAATTTCCAGACAGGCGTTATCCGAAGGATTACCGACGATACGATTTGCACTTCGCAACGCTGTTTTATCCAGCGCGCCAGAAGAGGAAATGCCTAAACCCGCTTGCCCTGAACGCCCTAAATCCTGAAAAAGTGTTTGTATCCCGGTGGATAAGATTTCCAGTGATGAATGTTTATCAACCCGTGCAGGTATGTCGTCTTCTGGGTGAACAACAGGATTTTCGGGTTGGGTGACGGTGATTGTTGCGCCTTTGCCTTTATCTTTGAAACGTACTCGAAAGCCCGGTTGCAACAGGGAAGGGGGATAACGCGAGAGATCCCACATGCGTTCTGGTGTGGTGCCGATGATTTGCCACCCTCCCGGGCTGGCTTGTGGGTATATGCCACTGAATTCTCCTGCCAGCCCTACCGATCCCGCCGGGATGCGGGCTCTTGGTGTCATCCGGCGAGGAACACGCAAAAGATCAGAGTCTGCCACTAAATAAGCAAATCCAGGGGCGAATCCGGTAAAAGCAACAGTGTATTCACTTTCTGTATGTTGTTTGATGACTTCCTGTGTGGTGATACCAAGGATTTCAGCCACTTCAACCAGATCTTCACCATTGTAATACACTGGGATTTCAACGAGTTTTCCGGTTGTTTTATTCCGTGTATTCAGGTTGCGGCCACTGATTTCCCTGGCAAGTTTGACTGTGGAAACGACATTGGGACGAAATCGAATCAGAAGTGTTCTGGCTGCTGGAATAATTTCTTCTATGCCTGGAATTGGGCTGGCGTTAAGTGAATCAAATAACGCCAGGGTTTCATCCAGATCGCAAAGTTCGACAATAATGGCATTCAAATTAACAGGTAAAAAACGCACTAGGCACTCCTGAGCATGATAAGTGGCATATGTAAGAAGGCGCGTGATGCTAATGATTACTTACTGGTTTGAATAAAGGACTGTACGGTGATCCCGGCTTGTTGCAGGGTTATTTTCACCTGATGCGCCATTTCCACAGCACCGGGGCTGTCACCATGAACACAAATGGAGTCCGCTTGAATGCGTGTAAAACTGCCATCAATCGCATCAACACCCCCTTCGGTGACCAGTTGCAACATGCGTCGGGCGATCTCGTTAGTATCATGCAGTACCGCCCCTTTTTCCCGTCGGGAAACCAGAGTGCCTTGTGGCGTGTAAGCTCTGTCGGCAAAGGCTTCAGCAACGGTACGTAAGCCTTTGTTCCTCGCCAAATCCAAAATTCTTGAACCGGCTAATCCAACCAGCGCCAAGTTGTCATCTACTTCACGAATCGCTGTAATAACAGCAAGTGCCTGGTACTCATCGTTGGCAATGGTGTTATACAGTGCGCCGTGCGGTTTAACATAACTCACAGTAGTTCCTGCTGCTGCTGCCAGACCTTTCAGCGCACCAATCTGGTAAATAACATCAGCGATCAGTTCATTGCTGGAAATGTCCAGATTGCGGCGACCAAATCCAACAAGATCGGGATAAGAGACATGGGCACCAATAACTACCTGATTTTCATGGGCAGCTTTCAGGGTTTGAAGAATCCCGGCGGGATCACCAGCATGAAATCCACATGCTACGTTAGCACTGGTGACAATGTTCAACATGGCATTATCGTCACCCATTTTCCACTGACCAAAGCCTTCGCCAAGATCACTGTTTAAGTCGATAAATTTCATAAAATTATCCTCGATAAAATGATATTCAAAAATGCAGTGAGAAACCCAAGATGTTTACCCGCGCGGTAATCAGAACTGTTTTCATGTGATCCCCTTATAAAAACATCAAAAAATAGAGAAGAAAAACGTTGGTAATCAACAGCATCGTTCCGGTGGGGATTTGTGCTTTAATGACCGCATTGCGATTTGGCAGTTCCAGCAAGGCGGCGGGAACGATATTGAAATTTGCCGCCATTGGCGTCATCAATGTACCGCAATAGCCTGAGAACATGCCAATGGCTGCCATAACAGCCGGATTACCGCCGTGTTGCAGTACCAGAATTGGAATACCTATCCCGGCGGTAACAATCGGGAAGGCGGCGAAGGCGTTGCCCATGACCATTGTCAATAACGCCATGCCGATCACGTATGTCGTGACGGCGATAAACTTGTTATCGACTGCCAGGTAGTTTTCAGTCAGATGAGAAATGGCGGTACCTACGCCTGCTACGGTAAATAAGAGTCCCAGCGTAGCTAATATCTGTGGCAGGATAAACGCCCAGCCGATAGCATCCAGCAAGCGACGTGCTTCTTGAGTTGATTGAGTGATGCCTTCACGTGTCATTTTCAACGCAATGCCGTATCCGGTTAAACAACCCACTGTCATGGAAAACAGTGTCACCAGCGTGGAATGGTTGCCGGTACCGAATAATGTCTGTTGTAGTCCAGGAACATGGTTAAATAATAGCACTCCCACCACAGTGACAATAGGAATCGCCAGTGCGGGAAGGAAGATACGATGGCCCAGGCGAGAGGCGCTTTCTTGTCGTTGCTGGGGTGTGCGCTGATGATAGCTGCCGAGTCGCACACCGCCAAGACCGGCTATCAGCGCCATCAACACGACGATCAGTCCCACACAGATATGTAGCATTTTTTGAGCCTCAGCTTCGCTGCCTGCCCACAACTCCATCAGACGGTAGGTCCAGTCACCAACCAGAAACACGATTCCGTATAGCGCCCAGAATAAGCTGGTGGTCAGGCGGCGGGGGTTGGTGTGATCACGCAAGGACATCACGGCTACGGCTAACAGGATCACACCAGCCAGCCAGTAAAGATACTGTTGCTGAAACATTACTTTGCCTTCCTTTTGTTTTGGTTCATGCCATTCAAGGCTGCCAGCTTGTTGGCGATGTGGTGGTCAAGGCGGGATAAACGGAAAGCGTGGATCAGGAAGGCGCAGATAGCCGTAGGGATCCCCCACATGGCGATATGCAGTGGCTCCGTTTGGATGCCGCCAGACTCCAGCATGAAATTATGCATAAAGATGATTGCTCCAAAGGCGACGAAGATATCTTCACCGAAGAACAGGCCAACATTGTCGGTTGCTGCTGACATAGCACGCAGACGATAGCGCACATCGTCAGGCAGATCATGGTGGCGGTTTTCCGTCGCGCCTTCCACCATAGGGGCCAACAATGGACGCACCATTTGCGGATGCCCCCCCAGGCTGGTTAGGCCAAGCGCCGCTGTTACTTCACGAATGAATAGATAGACAATCAGCAGACGTCCGGCGGTTGCTGTTTTGATATTCTTAATCCAGTTCTGAGCCTGCTCTTTTAAACCGTGTCGCTCCAAAAGACCAATAGTTGCCAGTGGTAGCAGTAGGATCAATGGCAGATTTCGGGTATTAAGGAAGCCGGAACCTAACTTTTCCAGAATATTTGTGATTGGCATATGTGCCGCCAGCCCGGTGATGATTCCGGCGACAATCACCACCAGTACGGGGTTAAACCTCAGTAAAAAGCCGACTACAATGACCGCGATTCCAATCAGCGGCCATAGATTCACTATTTGTTGCATGTTGTGTTACCTCTGCATATAAAAATATCTGTTGTTATGTAGATAGTTACGCTTTTAGGGAGAGGAGCAGTCAAATTCAAACAATGCCACACTAAAGGGATCACTCAGCCCGAAAGTAGGATCAAATTACTTGCCCCATAAAAAAATGTGAGTCAATAGCTTCTTGGTAAATTCAAGTGATATGCCATTAGTGCTATTTAGCCGCTTCAAAGGTGTACTGGATGATATGATATCGATTAATTTCTATCATAGAAAACATATCGCTTAAGGCGTAGTTACTACCTAATTCAGTATGAGAAGCGTACTAACTATATAAATCTAAAAACAAAGCAGCTTGGGTAGAGTAGCTTGACTGTGCGGTTTAACGCCGATTGAAAGCAATGACAGGCTGCTCGAATAGAGAGAATTATTTATCATGGCAACATTAGAAATATTGACTATTCCAGATGAACGACTGAGACAAAAATGTGTTGAAGTTACAAATGTTGAAGATATCCAAGGTCTTATCGATGACATGCTTGACACCATGTATAGCACTGAGAATGGGATCGGTTTGGCTGCACCGCAAGTTGGACGAAAAGAAGCGGTGGTGGTCATTGATATTTCAGCGAATCGAGATCAGCCCTTGATTCTGGTCAATCCAAAGATCGTTGAGAAAGAACGCAGTGTTATGGGGCAAGAAGGGTGTTTATCTGTCCCAGGGTATTACGCTGATGTAGAGCGGTTCGAAAAGGTAAAAGTTGAAGCGTTAAACAGGCATGGTGAATCCATTACGGTAGAAAGTGAAGATTTCCTGGCTATTGTGATGCAACATGAAATTGATCACCTTCATGGCAAGATTTTTATTGATTACTTATCACCATTGAAAAGGCAAATGGCGCTGAAAAAAATTAAAAAATATCAAAATAGCAGAGCATCTTAACCGGGTTTAAACCTAAGTAATCAAGGGGCAAAACTGAAATACCAATGTAATGTAGATTAAGTTTAGACAAGCCCCTTGAAGCATTTGGCTTTGTTGATATAACGCTGGGGGGCACGATTTATCAAAAGGAGAATTAACCCGTCATTTCTTCTTTAAACATAACTGGCTGTAAATCATATTAGTGACACGACTTATAGGAAAGCGTGACTTATAGTCCGTGGTTAGATAAGTAACATCGTTCGATACTTATCGGATGAAAAAGCCTAATACAATAAAATCCCTTTTTGGACAAAGAGTGAGACATATCAGACTGATATCTGGCATGTCTCAGGAAGCGTTTGCTGATAAATGTGGGCTTGATCGTACTTATATCAGCGGTATTGAACGTGGAGTCAGGAATCCCACGCTTGAAGTTATCAATGTTATTGCAAATGGTTTGCAGATTGAGTTGAAAGATCTGTTCGATTTGAGTATGGAAAAAAAGAGTTAACCGGCTTTATTTGCGCATCATGTGATGACTTTATTTGTTCCGCTATTTCCTTTCAGAAGATTTTATCTCAACGAGTGGTATGAAAGTATGTTGGAGTAGCTCATCTTATTGATTGATGAACTACTCCATTTTCGATCTACAGCCACTTACCGCATGTACCTCGAAGGCCATATCTCGGCAGGGTCGCAATCTAAAGCAGCTGCAATGAGCCGCTGCCCTTTGGGCCAACGGCGTTGCAAGGTATTGGCAAGGGTCGATGAGGCTAACCCTGCCTTTCTTGAAACTGCTGCTAACGATGTTCCTCGTTTTTTTAGTGCTGCGATGATGTCTGCTGGGTGCCAGTCCTGATTTTTCATCATTAATCCTCCACGTTACGGATAACTTTGATATGAAAAGATAAATCGTTACATAGTAGACTATAAGTCACATATGATAACATAACTTACCGTGAAAAGTGACTCATAGTCCGTGGTCTGATAAGTAACATAATTCGATACTTATTAGATGAAAAAGCCAAATGCTGTAAAATTCCTTTTTGGACAAAGAGTTAGGCATCTCAGACAGTCGTCTGGAATGTCTCAGGAAGCCTTTGCCGATAAATGTGGAATTGATCGTACCTATATCAGCGGCATTGAGCGGGGGATCAGAAATCCTACGCTTGAAATTA
>NZ_JBHFKW010000003.1:0-227533 GCF_042879395.1 Photorhabdus sp. RM322S | reverse complement strand
GATAACGATAACGATAATAGCGATAAGTACCGCTTTTTGCTGTTTCATGGTTAGCGTCTCCTTGCCTTTCGGCGTGTAAGAGGCTAATCTTATGTTGTCTGGCATAAGGATAGGCCTCGGGTTGATTGAAAGATCACTCGGGGCTTTCTTCTATCCGCTCCAGCGCGCCAGAGACAGATAGTCTCAAGCGCCCGCCCAGAATATATCAAAGCAAAATACAGATATCTATATATTACATTATATTTCTCAGTTTATTTACAGTAAGCCATCCTTGGCTTGTGATTTACTGCTGATATTCGGTATAAATCCCAGCGAAAATGACAAAAATTAAAACCGCTGAAATTTTAGCATTAATTAATACATCCCGGCGTTTATAGATTTGAATAAAAGTAAGTTTTTATCTATTTCGATATTAACCCCTTCAATATAATTCACTATCTATATTTTACTCGATATTTAAATTAGTCAGATATATAAGTAGTTCACATAAGCAATGATATTATAAAAATAACTCTTTCACTTAATAAGTAGGTTATTAATCCATAGAAAAATAACCTACTATTATTTTATCCAGGCAACACTGAAGTCGTTAACCGGGAAGTGCAACACAGGTGTTGACATTCATCAAAAATATCGATTCGCCATACCTGGTGATTTCGGCCAATATGCAGAGGCTTACACACCCCTTTAACTTCGCCACTGCGAACAGACCGAATATGATTGGCATTGATTTCCAGCCCAACAACTTTTTTCTCACCTTCGGAACAGAGATACCCAGCCAAAGAACCGAGTGATTCTGCCAGTACAACAGATGCCCCGCCATGTAATAAACCAAACGGCTGACGGGTACGATAGTCAACCGGCATTGTACCTTCAATAAAATCATCACCGATATGCGTGATTTTTATGCCCAGATGGCCCATCATACATTGGCTATTTACTTGATTCAGGCTATCCAGTCCAATATCACGTTTCCAAATCATGGGATTATCTCCAATAAAGCTTGCAACGGATGCTTAAGTACTTGCCCTTCTACCCGCTTAACCTGACTGCGGCAGGAATAACCGGAACTCAGGCAACGCTCCAGAGGTAATTTCTGCAAGGCAGGTTGCCAGGATAATTTATAGATACCAATAGAGTGTTTTATGTTTTTGTTTTCATGACCATATGTTCCAGCCATTCCACAGCAGCCTACACTGATATTATCCAGCTTACTACCCAACCGCTGGAAAATTTTTTCCCACTGTTGACTACTGCCTGGTAGCATAGTCACTTCCGTACAATGTCCGAACAGATACCATTTATCACCGAATACGGCCTGATTGTCCTTTTCCTCCGGCAAAGTGTTGATCAGCCATTCGTGAACAAGCTGAACCTCAAACTTGCCGCGCTGCTCACCGAGAATTTCTTTGTATTCATCCCGATAGCACAGTACCAATGCAGGATCGACACCAACCATAGGAATTCCTAGTTCAAATACCCGACTGAGAAAATCTGACGTTTTTTGGGCGGTTTTAGCAAAGCGGGATAAAAATCCTTTGATATGCTGGGCCTTACCGTTAGGGGAAAATGGCAGCAATACCGGTTTATATCCTAATTTTTCCACCAAACAGGCAAAATCAGCCACCACTTTCGCATCGTAATAACTAGTGAACGGATCCTGAACAATCAGCACATGCCCGTTACGATGAGCCTGATCCATTTTTTCAAGCTGTTCCAGTGTGGTCGAAAGCGCGTAATGGCCGGCAAGCTGTTGGTGCAGTGTCGGACTGGATAACAAGGGGAGATCCACCATCCCGATTGTCCGACGACTCAATTCCTGCACCCACGGCTGTTTCAGGAAGAAATTAAATGCCCGTGGCGCCTTAGCCATTAACGGCGTACTACTTTCCGCACCTGCCACAATATAATCACGTAAAGGACGGAGATAACGACCGTGATATAACTCAAGAAAACGTGCACGAAACGACGGCACATCAATTTTGATAGGACACTGTGTTGAGCAGGCTTTGCATGCCAGACAACCAGACATCGCCTCTTTTACTTCATGGGAGAAGTCATACTCTCCACGCCATGCTTGCCAACTATTACGCGTTTTTTCAATCAGACCACGCAGGCTTGGCCGTTTTTGTTCCAATCCCTGCTTCAATAGTTGCGGATCCATACCTTGTTCGGTCAAAAGCCGAAGCCATTCACGTACTAATGTTGCCCGCCCTTTCGGTGAATGGATACGCTGCCGGCTAATTTTCATTGACGGACACATTGGGCTTTTCACATCGAAGTTAAAACACAACCCATTACCATTACATTCCATCGCACCACGGAATGTATTTCTTACATTGACTGGAATTGTCCGGTCATAAGTCCCCCGCTTGACAGCATCAACTTTCATCATTGGTGCATCAACACCCATCGGCGGACAAATTTTTCCCGGATTCAAGCGGTTATCCGGATCAAAAGCCGCTTTAATCCAGCGCAATTCCTCATACAAGACGCTACCGAAAAATTCCGGACTATATTCAGCACGAAAACCTTTACCATGTTCTCCCCACAACAAACCGCCATAACGGGCGGTGAGACTGACAATTTCATCAGAAATTTGTTTCATCAGTATCTCTTGCTGCGGATCGCACATATCCAGTGCTGGCCGAACGTGCAACACACCGGCATCTACATGACCAAACATACCATAATTCAACTGATGGCTATCCAGTAGCTGGCGGAATTCCGCAATATAATCAGCAAGATGCTGTGGAGGCACACACGTATCTTCCACAAATGGGATCGGTTTCGCCACACCTTTACTGTTACCGAGTAATCCAACCGATTTCTTGCGCATTGCATAAATACGCTCAATATCAGCCAGCTCCCGGCAAATCTGGTAGCCAATAACGCCCTGACGACCTTCGATTAGTTCATCAAGGCATTGACAAAGCATGTCCACCTGCTGGTCTATCAATTGTTGATCATCACCACTGAATTCAACAATATTCAATCCCTGCATATCCTTGCCGGGAATATCAGTAATCAATTCTTTCACTGAATGCCAGACAATATCCTCTCGCGCTAAATTCAGAACTTTTGAATCCACGGTTTCAACAGATAGAGCCTTTGCATTTACCATAAAAGGCGCATTACGCAGTGCTGAATCAAATGAATCATATTTTACGTTCACCAACCGCCTAACTTTCGGCAACGGTGTAATATCCAGAACCGCTTCGGTAATAAAAGCCAGCGTTCCTTCTGAACCGGTCAATATACGACCCAAGTCAAATTTCTGCATATCGTCACTGAAAACATGACGCAAATCATAACCTGTCAGAAAGCGATTGAGTTTGGGGAATTTTTCAACGATAAGTTCACGTCGCTCACGGCAGCGGTTAAGTACGGTGTTATAGATACGGCCTGTAACAGAATCTTCCTGAGCAATTGATTCCGCCAGTGCGATGTCCATTGAGCGGGTATCAAGTAATTCGCCACCTAATAAAACTGCCCGTAAGCCAAGAACATGATCGGATGTTTTACCATATACCAGTGAACCCTGACCGGAAGCGTCGGTATTGATCATCCCGCCCAATGTTGCACGGTTACTGGTTGAAAGCTCAGGTGAAAAGAAATAACCATATGGACGCAAATATTGGTTCAGTTGATCTTTAATGACGCCCGCTTCAACGCTGACCCATCCCTGCTCCGGGTTAATCTCAAGGATACGATTCATATAGCGGGACATATCCACCACGATACCCTCATTAAGGGCCTGGCCGTTTGTACCTGTACCGCCTCCGCGCGGGGTGAATGTCAAATTCTGATATTTTTTTTCGCCTGCGACACGGGCCAGTAAAACCACATCTGCGCCGGATCGAGGGAAAACAACAGCCTGTGGTAAGAGTTGATAGATACTGTTATCTGTCGCCATCGTCAGGCGATCTGCATAGCTGCTTGCGGTATCTCCGGTAAATCCTTGTTCCTTGAGTGTATCCAAAAATGCCTGTGCCAACTCACTAACGTGAGGGGCTTGTGATATGCGTGGGATCATTATCTTTTTGACCCTTTTAAAATGAGTGTCCACATTGCTTTATTTATACTATCTTTGAATCAATGCTTTAGTCAGCCGTAACCATTAACCACCGTTAACTGACTTGTCTGAGAAGGCAAGCGGTTACCTTATCATAATATTCACCTATTTTGAGTAACCTGTAGATAACATCCTATTTATTTATTATCTTTAGCGCCACTCAACTCCTTAGAGAAATTAACTTATGGACAAATCTCAACCGTATTATGATCTACCAAAACTATTGTTTACTTTAATTTTTCTTTCACTCTTAATTGTGACCAGTTTCTGGGTGATGAAACCATTTATCCTTGGTTTTGTCTGGGCAGGAATGGTGGTTATCGCTACCTGGCCTTTACTGGAAAAAATACAAAACAGTTTATGGGGTAAACGTTGGATTGCGGTTTCCATCATGACGTTATTATTAATTCTGTTGTTTGTGATCCCCATCGCATTACTGGTCAGTAGCTTATTGGAAAACAGCGGGCCATTAATCGAGTGGGCTAAATCCCCGGCTAATTTTCAAATGCCGGCAATGACCTGGCTGGACAGCATTCCACTGGTTGGCGATAAACTTTACAGCGGCTGGAACTCACTGATTACTGATGGTGGAAATGTGCTGATTGCTAAAGTCCAGCCCTATGTCGGAGAGGCGGCAACCTGGTTCTTTACTCAGGCGGCCAATGCCGGACGCTTCGTTTTCCATCTTGGCTTGATGGTGCTATTCAGCGTGCTCCTATATCTGAAAGGCGAACAGGTGACGATGAGTATTCGCCATTTTGCCGTTCGCCTTGCAGATAAACGCGGAGATGCAGCCATCCTGCTGGCAGCACAATCCATCCGCGCTGTCGCGCTCGGCGTCGTCGTTACTGCGCTGGTTCAAGCCATTATCGGTGGGCTTGGCCTGGCTGTTTCAGGGATCCATTATGCTACGTTGCTGACAGTACTTATGTTTGTCTGTTGCGTTGCCCAGCTTGGTCCATTGTTGATTTTAGTGCCGGCTGTCGCCTGGCTTTACTGGACAGGTGATACAACCTGGGGCACCGTGCTATTGGTCTGGAGCTGCATAGTGACAACAATGGATGGCTTTCTTCGTCCATTTTTAATCCGTTTAGGCGCAGATTTACCGATGGCGCTGATATTAACCGGCGTTATTGGCGGAATACTCTCATTTGGCATGATTGGCTTATTTATCGGGCCGGTTGTATTAGCCGTTGCTTATCGTTTATTAATTGCCTGGATGAACGAAGTCCCAGAACCTGAAAATAATTTAGCAGAAACTGAAAAATATCTGGAAAAAAAATTTTCAGAATAATTTGTATGATCATTAATCCTGCCACACATAGCGAAAGAGGATTAACTCTTTCGCTAAAGCATAGCTTTAAAAACTAATCATTCATCTGAAATACTCATTTACTTTTATTTGCTAGATTTAATTATTGTGAAAATTATGTTAAAAATTAGTTAAATTTGGTTTTTTATAACCATAAATAATTCAGAAATTAGGACAATTCTTAATGAATAAACTATTTAACTAAATTAATATAAGCGGGCTGTAAACGAGACGTTTATTTCTCCTTTTGATAGTTCTATTTATTAGAAGTACGTATATTGCTGTGTGTAGTCCTTGCCTATCACGCCCATGGTAGGCTTTTTTTTTCACTATTTTTAGACTTTTCTATGACGCTGTAATCAGCCGCTTTATTCATTAGAAAAACCCGCCATTTATTCTGACGGGCGTTGAATTTCAATTGCGTATTATTCTCAATTAACTTTCTTTCGCTAATCCTAACCAAGTTTTTACCACGGTATCTGGGTTTAATGACAGACTATCAATTCCCTCCTCCATCAACCAATAAGCAAAATCCTGATGGTCTGAAGGCCCCTGCCCACAAATTCCCACATATTTGTTTTGACGCTTGGCCGCCTGAATAGCTAATGAAAGCATAGCTTTAACCGCATCGTTGCGTTCATCAAATAACTCAGACACCACGCCGGAATCCCGGTCCAAACCAAGAGTAAGTTGAGTCATATCATTAGAACCAATAGAGAAGCCATCAAAGTGTTCAAGGAACTGTTCCGCCAGAATTGCGTTGGACGGAATCTCACACATCATAATGACTTTCAATCCGTTCTCACCACGCTTCAACCCTTGCGACGCCAGTTCAGCAATAACCGCTTCAGCCTGAGCGACAGTACGCACAAACGGGATCATAATTTCGACGTTGGTCAGCCCCATATCATTACGTACACGCTTAACCGCTTCACACTCCAATGCAAAACAACCGCGGAAACTGTCAGAGACATAACGCCCCGCACCACGGAAACCCAACATCGGGTTCTCTTCATCAGGTTCGTAAATGTCACCACCAACCAGATTGGCATATTCGTTGGATTTAAAGTCAGACAGACGAACAATAACCCGCTTTGGCCAGAATGCAGCCGCCAGCGTTGCAATCCCTTCAGTCAAGCGTCCAACATAGAATTCAACCGGATTGTCATAACCCGCCATCAGAGATTTTATCTCTTGCTGCAATTCCGGCGTTTGTTGATCAAATTCCAGTAATGCGCGAGGATGTACACCAATCATTCGGTTAATAATAAATTCTAAACGGGCAAGACCAACACCTTCGTTTGGCAAACAGGCAAAATCAAATGCGCGGTCAGGATTACCCACATTGAGCATAATTTTTACATCAAGCTCGGGTAATTGATCGACCTGAGAACTTTGTACAACGAAATCCAGTTGATTTTGATAAACAAAACCCGTATCGCCTTCCGCACAAGAAACCGTCACTTGTTGATTTTCTTTCAGGCGTTCCGTTGCATCACCACATCCAACAACCGCAGGAATGCCCAATTCACGGGCAATAATCGCTGCATGACAAGTCCGGCCACCACGATTAGTCACGATCGCAGCCGCCTTTTTCATAATCGGCTCCCAATCAGGGTCAGTCATATCAGTGACCAGAACATCACCCGGCTGGATACGATCCATTTCATTTAAGTTATGAATAACTTTTACTGTACCCGCACCAATACGATGACCAATGGCGCGCCCTTCCACCAATACCTGACCTTGTTCATTCAGTTGGTAGCGTTCCATAACCTGTTGGTTTGAGCGGACAGTTTCAGGACGTGCCTGAACAATATATAACTTGCCATTATGACCATCTTTGGCCCACTCAATATCCATCGGCCGGCCATAATGTTTTTCAATCAACAACGCCTGACGAGCTAATGCTTCAACTTCTTCATCAACTAAAGAAAAACGATTGCGTTGTGCTTCCGGCACATCTTCGATACGTACCTGCTTACCATGCTCTTTATTATCAGCGTAGATCATATGCAGTTTTTTAGAACCCAGATTGCGGCGAACAATGGCGGGTTTACCCTTATTCAACGTTGGCTTATGAACATAGAATTCATCCGGGTTCACAGCCCCCTGAACAACCATCTCACCCAAGCCGTAAGCAGAAGTAATAAAGACAACCTGATCAAATCCTGATTCAGTATCAATAGTGAACATCACACCGGAAGAGGCGAGATCAGAACGCACCATACGCTGTACACCCGCTGACAGCGCAACCCCCCGATGGTCATATCCCTGATGGACACGATAAGAAATAGCCCGGTCATTAAACAGTGAAGCAAACACATGTTTAATGGCAATCATCACCGCATCAATGCCTTGTACGTTCAGAAAAGTTTCCTGCTGCCCGGCAAAAGAAGCATCCGGCATATCTTCAGCCGTTGCTGAAGAACGTACAGCAAAAGAGGCTTCCGGCTGCCCTTCAGATAACTGTTGATAAGCATCCTGAATATCTTTTTCCAATTGCGGCGTCAATGGCGTATCAATCACCCATTGACGAATTTGTGCGCCCGCTTTGGCCAGTTGATTCACATCATCAACATCAGTTTCATCCAGCAAACTATAAATCCGCTGATTGACACCACTTTGCTCCAGGAAATCATTAAATGCCTGTGCGGTGGTCGCAAAACCATTCGGGACAGAAACTCCCAATTCTGACAGGTTAGTGATCATTTCTCCCAGGGAGGCGTTTTTACCACCAACCCGGTCAACATCATGCATACCTAATTGGTTATACCAAAGCACATTACACGGGGGGAGGTTATTGTTGGGCATTAAAACAATCCTTTTAACATTCGTGAGGTACAAGTCGGAAAATTGGCACTGCATTTTTAGCAGTCATAAATAGACTAACACAATGTTTTGGCACACATAGAAAGGTGAATCGATCAACCCAACACATTATTTTTTTCTCAGGTATACTTTGCAGAAAATTGATGCCCGGTCGCATTTAACTAAACAACTGGAAAAATAGAAGGCTGCTATAAATATCATGACAAAATCCAAATTAGAAATATCAGCAGGAAGTAATAGTGTTGAGAATAGTGTTGAACGCACCGTTTTCTTTATTTCTGATGGAACAGCAATTACCGCAGAAGTATTAGGACATGCGGTATTATCACAATTTCCCATCAAAGTAACCTCATATACCCTCCCTTTTGTTGCCAATGAAACCCGTGCAAAAGAAATAAAGCAACAAATAAATCAAATATATCAGGATACGAGTATAAGACCTTTAGTTTTCTATTCCATTATCTCTTCTGGAGTGAAAAATATTATCACCAGCAGTGAAGGTTTCTGTCAGGACATTGTCCAAACACTAGTAGCCCCATTACAGAAAGAGACCGGACTGGAACCCAAACCTGAACTTAACCGTACTCACGGTCTGACTGCAAAGAACCTCAGTCAATATGATGCACGTATAGCAGCGATTGATTATGCCCTGGCGCACGATGATGGTATCTCTTTACGCAACCTTGACCAAGCGCAGGTTATTCTACTGGGCGTATCCCGCTGCGGAAAAACGCCTACCAGTCTCTATTTAGCCATGCAGTTTGGTATTCAGGCTGCAAATTATCCTTTCACTGCGGATGATATGGATAATTTACAATTACCTGCGACATTAAAACAATTTCAGCATAAGTTATTCGGTTTAACTATAAGCCCGGAACGGCTGGCCGCTATTAGAGAAGAACGCCGAGAAAATAGCCGTTATGCATCATTGAGGCAATGCAGAATAGAAATTTCCGAAGTTGAAGCTTTATTCCGTAAGAATAAGATTAATTATCTTAATACCACCAATTATTCTGTTGAAGAAATCTCGACCAAAATAATCGATACGATGAAGCTGAACCGCCGTATGTTTTAGAAATATATCAATATGAATAATTGAAAAAAATTTATGATGTAGCTAACTATATTGTTTGTTTAATTTAGTCATTTTCGTTTATTGTAATTTCAATTACCCACAGGTATACCCGCTAGTGCAAAACGAACTTTGAGAAAATATATGTATAAAACAGATGGTTTAAGGACTCACCGCGTCGATAGTTTGGTCACACCTCAGGCTCTTGCAATTCAATATCCTGTGTCTGAAAAAATCGCCAACAGTGTGACAACGTCACGAAAATGTATTGCAGATATTCTATCGGGGAATGACCCACGACTGATGGTTATCGTCGGTCCTTGTTCTATTCATGATATTGATGCTGCTTTAGATTATGCTCAGCGACTGAACACATTACGTGAAAAATACCAGCACAGACTGGAAATTGTTATGCGTACCTACTTTGAAAAACCGCGCACAGTCGTAGGCTGGAAAGGTTTAATTTCAGATCCGGATCTTGACGGCTCTTGCCAGGTTAATCGTGGTATTACTTTGGCGCGTAAATTACTGGTTGATGTCAATGAGCTGGGTTTACCCACAGCTACTGAGTTTCTGGATATGGTGACCGGCCAGTATATTGCTGATCTCATTAGCTGGGGGGCTATCGGAGCCAGAACAACAGAAAGCCAGATTCACCGGGAAATGGCATCAGCCCTCTCCTGCCCAATTGGCTTTAAAAACGGCACTGATGGCAATATCCGTATCGCTATAGACGCTATCCGCGCATCCAGTGTCTGTCACACATATCTATCACCGGATAAGCATGGTCAAATGACCATCTATCAAACCGAAGGCAACCCATACGGCCACATTATTATGCGTGGTGGTAAACAGCCTAATTACAGTGCCGGAGATATTGCCGCAGCTTGTGATCAGCTACGTGAATTTGATTTACCAGAGCACTTAGTTATCGATTTCAGTCACGCTAATTGTCAGAAAATACACAAACGCCAACTGGACATCGCGCAAGAGGTAGGCCAACAGATTAAGGAGGGTTCTGCGGCTATTGTCGGTGTGATGGCTGAAAGTTTTCTACTTGAAGGTGCCCAGACAATTATTCGGGGGCAACCACTGAATTACGGTCAATCTATTACAGATCCTTGTCTGAGCTGGCAAGATACAGAACGACTTCTTGAAATTCTTGCTGAAGCAGTCAATTACCGCTTCTGAACCCTTGTCTGAGTTAGCCTTTTATTCACGGAAGGCTAACTTATCGCAGATTAATAAACCTCGTTAATATGTTGTTCTGAGCATCAAAAATATTGCTTGAAGTCACCTCTCCATATAACGATAATGATTCTCACTATAATAATAGTTAGCATTTGCTAAGTGGATTTATGACTAAAGTATGTCACCAACATTCCTATACTGCACTTAAAGAATGGTGCAACACTCATCCTGCTGAAATCATGCAAATTGGTTACGTTGACAGTAAACAACTGTTAGGTGAGTCAGGAATTACCCGAATTCGCCACCAAGGGGAATTCTACCAATTGCGCCAAACTAAAGCCGGAAAGCTGATACTAACTAAATAAAAAAATAACTCAGCCAGCCACCCAGATCACGTATCGGGGCAGCCAGCTATATCCATAAATCATAAAATATTCTTATGGAGATTCGTCTGATGTCTCAATCTGCAAGATCAACACTCAAGCTATCAGTATTAAGCCTAGCGATTATCAGTAGCTTTTCAACCGCATATGCAGCAACAAAATCGTCCGATTCGGATAGTGATAAATCATCCCGTGATGTGGTAACTGTTTATGCAACAGGTAATGCAAGGGATAGTTTCGAAGCACCCATGATGGTGACAGTGATAAATAACAAATCACCACAAAGTCAAACAGCAAATAATGCCGGGGATCTCATCAGAAAAATACCCGGTATTAATATAGCTGGTACAAACCGTGCTAATGGGCAAGATATCAGTCTGCGGGGTTATGGGCCAAAAGGTGTTTTGACATTAATTGACGGTATTCGGCAGGGCACCGATACCGGTCATATTAATGGTACATTTCTGGATCCGGCATTAATTAAACAAGTCGAAGTTGTGCGTGGTCCCTCTGCCCTGCTCTACGGCAGTGGTGCTTTAGGTGGTGTTGTTGCTTATCAGACTGTTGATGCCACAGATCTGCTGCAAGCAGGTCAAAATCACGGATTTCGCGTTTTCGCCCGTGGTGCAACCGGTGACCATAGTATGGGGTTTGGTGGTGCAACTTTCGGGAAAACAGATTCTCTGGACGGTTTGTTTGCTTTCAGTACTCGTGATGCAGGTAATATCCGCCATGGTGGTGGTTTGACGGCTGATAATGATGAATTTATCAGTAACCTGATAGCAAAAGGCAGTTGGAAAGTGGATGAGAATCAATCTTTAAGCAGTCAGTTACGTTATTACCGTAATGAAGCTAATCAACCTAAGAATCCACAAACACTCATCGGGAAAAATGAAAAATCTAACTCGTGGACTGATCGGACGACAACTCAGCGTGATGCCCAACTCAGCTACCAGCTAAATCCGACAGAATATGATTGGTTAAATGCCAGGGCTGACCTTTATTATTCGGATGTGACTATCGATGCCCGCACTCAAGAAAAGGGGTTCGAAGGCCGCAAGCAGAAAACCTATGGTGTAAAACTGGAAAACCGCTCCCGCCTGTGGACAGACAGCCCATTGGCACACCAACTTACCTACGGTGGTGAAACCTACCAACAGAAACAAACCCCAGGCGGTAACACTGATAGCTTCCCCGATGCCGATATCCGCTTTTCTTCCGGTTGGGTGCAGGATGAAATAACCCTGCGCGATTTGCCAATATCTATTATCGCCGGTACTCGCTATAACAACTATAAAGGAACAAATTCTAAATATAAGGATGTCAGCGCTGATAAATGGTCTTCCAAAGGGGCTATCAGCATCACACCAACTGACTGGTCAATGCTGTTTACCTCTTATTCTCAGGCTTTCCGTGCACCGACGATGGGTGAAATGTATAACGATTCTATGCACTATCCTGGAAACTTCTGGATTTCTAATCCAAATCTCCGCCCAGAAAGCAACGAAACATGGGAATCTGGTTTTGGATTACGTTTCGATAACCTGCTGGCAGACAATGATGAACTAAAATTCAAAGCCAGCTATTTTGATACCAAAGCCAAAGACTATATTAAGTCAGATGTCATTAACCCTTATCAGAAATATGGTCGTACATTATACAAAAATACAACATCTGTTAATGTACCCAGAGCCAAGATCTGGGGTTGGGATGTTTCTATGAACTATGAATCCAATCTGTTTTCCTGGGAGTTGGCTTATAACCGTACTGAGGGCAAGGACGAAAAGAGCGGTGAATCTCTCGACAACCTCAGCCCAGATACTATCACCAGCACACTGGATATCCCTGTTGCACAAACCGGTTTTTCTGTTGGCTGGATAGGTCAATTTACCAAGCATACTGATTTTAAAGGGCAATATAAGCAACAAGCTGGCTATGGCATTAATGACTTCTACATTAGCTATCAGGGTGAAGGGATGTTAAAAGGTGTGACCACTACCGCAGTTTTGGGCAATGCCTTTGATAAAGAATACTACTCACCACAGGGAACACCGCAGGATGGCCGCAATGCCAAACTATTGGTGAGCTACCAGTGGTAATTAAATATACTGTATTTTCAAGGAGTTAAGTTGTGAATTCATCACTTTATGAACGTTACCTGCAAGCCAAAACTGATAATAAAGCCAAATATGCCCGCGATCTGGCTGCTTATCTGAATGTCAGTGAAGGTGAGTTACTGCACAGCCGCGTTGGGATAGATGCCAAACGCCTTGACATTGACGCACCAACTTTACTGGAAGAACTGGCTGTTGTGGGTGAAACTAAAGCGATTACCCGCAATGATTTTGCAGTCCATGAACAAATTGGCCGGTATGAAAATACACGTTTCAGCAGCCATGCAGGATTGATCCTGAATCCTCGTGAACTCGATTTGCGGATATTCTTTGATCACTGGAGCAGTGTGTTCTATCTGGTCGAGCCAGCCAAAAAGGGTATGCGCCACAGCATTCAATTTTTTGATCGACAGGGTGATGCATTGCATAAAATTTATGCAACAGATAATACCAATATGGTAGCCTGGGAAGCACTGATCGAAAAATATCAGACAGAAGAAAACCCAGCACTGGTTATCACTCCTGTAGAAAAAACCAATCACTCAACCATAACCCATGAACTGAAAGCACAGCTTGATAAAGAATGGCGGGCAATGACTGACGTTCATCAATTCTTTATTATGCTCAAACGTCATAACCTGAGCCGTCAGCAAATTTTCGACGCGGTACCGGATGATCTGGCTTACAGAGTGGAAAATTCTGCCCTGAATGAGCTTATTAATACCGCTTATAGCGATCAGAATGAAATCATGATTTTTGTCAGCAACCATGGTTGCGTACAAATTTTCACCGGCAAGCTGGAACGCCTGATGCCATATCAGGAGGAAAACTCAGATCAGAAATGGATTAATATCTTTAATCGTAATTTCACACTACATTTAATAGAGAGTGCTATCGCTGAAAGCTGGGTAACCCGTAAACCAACGGCTGATGGTTTCGTCACCAGTCTTGAGTTATTTGATGCTAATGGCAATCAGATCGCTCAACTGTTTGGTCAGCGTACAGAAGGCACTCCTGAACAAACCCAATGGCGTGAGCAAGTAGCAGCGCTGCCAAAACTGCAACCAGCACAGGAAGAGCGTATAGCATGAAAAAATGGCTTCTGACATTCGCCCTTGCGGTATCGTTCAGTGCTTTTTCCACTGAACGGATCGTCACCATTGGTGGCGATGTATCTGAAATTGTTTTTGCACTTGGTGAAGGTAACAAAGTTGTTGCCAGAGACAGCACCAGTCAGAAACCAGCAGAATTGCTTGCCTTACCCGACGTCGGCTATATGAGATTGCTCAATCCTGAGGGCATTCTCTCTATGCATCCGACACTGGTTCTGACTAGTGAGCTGGCAAAACCTTCACTGGCACTGAAGCAACTCCAGGATTCTGGTGTAGACGTTATTCAGATAACCGGAAAAGCATCGTTGGAAGCCGTTCCTGAGAAAATCAAGACCGTCGCCAAGGCGGTCAATCAAGCTGAACGCGGCGAACAACTGATTAAGCAATATCAGAAAAAACTGGCAGGCATTCCAACAACCCCATTACCAACCCGTATTCTGTTTGTGATGAGCCACGGGGGTATCATGCCAATGGCTGCCGGGCAAAAAACCGCAGCCGACAAAATGATTCGTGCTATTGGCGCGACTAATGCAATGCAAGGTTTTAACAATTATCGTCCTCTTTCGCAGGAGGGCGTTATTGCCAGTGCACCAGATTTATTACTAGTGACTGAGGATGGCATTAAATCAATGGGCGGCTTGGATAAAATCTGGCAATTACCGGGCTTGAAACATACCCCGGCAGGTCAGAAACAACAGATTTTAATTGCCGACGATATGGGCCTGCTTGGTTTTGGCCTCGAAACCCCTACAGTGATGAAACAACTACGGCAGGCGGCGGAGAAGGCCCAATGAGCCGTATGAAGTCTCCGGGATTGGGTTTAGCATTTCTTTGTCTACTACTGTCTGGGTTGGCTATTGGCTCCGCCAATCTGGGCGCATTAACATTATCTTTTAAGACATTGTGGGAATCTGCGATCAGTGATCCCCAGTGGCAAATCTGGCTGAACATCAGATTACCAAGAGTATTATTGGCGATGCTGGTTGGCTGTGCTTTAGCCGCCTCCGGTGCAGTGATGCAAGGATTGTTTCGTAACCCACTGGCAGATCCTGGCTTACTGGGTATGAGCAGTGGAGCCGCGCTAATGGTTGCAATGGCGATTATTTTGCCCGTTAGCCTGCCATCTGCCATTGCCGTATATGGGCATATTATTGCCGCATTTATTGGCAGCCTGTTAATTTCACTACTGATTTTTTCACTGAATAAATATAGCCAAGGAAATTTGGCTCGTTTATTACTGGCCGGGATCGCCATCAATGCGCTCTGCGCATCTGCTATTGGAGTCCTAAGTTATATCAGCGATGACCAGCAACTACGCCAATTCTCTTTATGGATGATGGGTTCACTCAGCCAAATAGAGTGGCCGACACTGGCAATTGCCGCTTCCTTAATTATTCCGGCTGCCATCCTGACTTTCAGTCAGGCCCGTAAACTGAATCTGTTGCAATTAGGAGATGAAGAAGCCCACTATCTCGGCATTAACGTCCAGCGCACCAAATTCCAGTTATTACTCCTCAGCGCCCTGCTGATTGGTAGCGCCGTTGCATTAAGTGGTGTTATTGGATTTATCGGGTTGGTTATCCCCCATCTGATCAGGATGCAGTTTGGTGGCGATCATAGCTGGCTGCTTCCCGGTGCCGCATTAGGGGGTGCCTCTCTTCTACTTACCGCAGATACACTGGCAAGGACATTGGTTTCCCCGGCAGAAATGCCCGTTGGCTTAATCACGGGTTTAATCGGTGGGCCATACTTTCTATGGCTGATACTCAAACAGCCAGGGAGCCGAATATAATGGAAGCCATAAAAAATAATATTTTTCTGCAAGCTCAAAATCTGAGTTATTCAATTGGCAACCGGAAAATTATTGATAATGTTTCGCTCTCGGTCAATAAAGGTGAAGTTGTCGCCATCATCGGACCAAACGGCGCAGGAAAATCCACATTATTGCGACTGCTGACGGGATATATGAAACCTGAACAGGGGCAATGTTATTTACAGGGAACACCCATTGAGCAATGGCCGGCTCAGCAGTTGGCCCGAACCCGGGCAGTCATGCGTCAATACAGTTCACTCTCCTTCCCTTTCAGTGTGGAAGAGGTCATTGCTATGGGGCGCTCTCCTCATGGTATTCATCATCAACAAGCAGCCATTGATACCGTCATTGAACAAACGGATTGCCAGGAGTTACGCCACCGGGACTACCGGCAATTATCCGGTGGTGAACAACAAAGAGTACAATTAGCCCGTGTCCTTGCCCAGCTCTGGTCTCCAGCACCGACAGAGTGTTGTTTGTTTCTTGATGAACCGACATCAGCCTTAGATCTTTATCACCAACAACATACACTGCGTCTGCTTTACCGGCTGACGCGGGAACAACCGATGGCAATGTGCTGTGTTCTGCATGATCTCAATCTTGCCGCTCTCTACGCAGATAAAATCTTTCTGTTATATAAAGGGAAGCTGGTCGCAGCCGGGACACCAGAAGAGGTATTGAGTGATCAAATTCTAAAAAAATGGTATCAGGCCGATCTTGGTATTACCCGCCATCCTGAGACTCAACAACCTCAAATTTATTTAAGACAATAACAGCAAAAGCTGACAGGCAAATTATTTTCGCCATTTGCCTGTCTTACTTTTTACTTACGAAATTTTATTGCATCAGGCAGATACCAGAAAGCTGCAATCAGACACAAATAATAACCCAGAGCTTCGCATCCCTCTTCAACTACATTTTTTACAGTTCGATCAAAATCTTCCAACATTAAACCTTGCCATAACACGCCCATACCAAACAGACGGGAAAAAACCAACACGCACAAGATACCTGAAACCATCATGCCGTAACTTTGATGGCGGGCAAAATGAGTAAGACCAACCAATGTAACCCGACCTCGGTAAACTGCGTAAAAAATACAAATTAACGCCAACGGAACAGCAATCCACACCCAGGCGCCATGAAATATTTGATCAAATATGGAGTCCAACTCTCTTATCAACAAACAAGCAAAAAATCCTGACACCAAAACTAATGCGGAACGTAATTGACTATTCTTCCTTGCTTCCAGAAGAAATACAGCAGAAATAACAAACAGTATACTCTCCTGAGCAATCTCAGTTAATGAGCTCTCCTTCACTGCATTCTGCAAATAGACAACATCGATAAAAAGTAAGCCGATAACTATGGACAAAATCAGAGCATAAAAAACAAAGAATGCCAGTTTTTTAGTTAAAAAAACCACGTCCGATTGCATTACAACCTCCATTAAATTAAATGACGAACGATGATACTGCTTTAAATAAATTGGTGAGGATCATTTGATGCTACTTGTTGTTAAAGCAAAGGAAATTTACATGAATAGTGGTAATTATCAATTGCAAGTAGCACTTTTCGCCTATAGATATCTCCAATTTATCTTAAAATACTAATGATAATAACCATCGTTATTATCATTACAAGAATAGCTAACTAATTCTAATATTTTAGCAACTGGCCCACCATTAGTGGGAGGTGAAAATGTCCGAAACTGTAGTAAACGATATTGTCAGATGGCTTGAAACCCAGCTTCAACGTAACGAAGGTATAAAAATAGATACCATTGCTAATAGGAGCGGTTATTCGAAGTGGCATCTGCAAAGGGTATTTAAAGAGGTGAAAGGTTGTACTCTGGGTGAATATGTTCGCAAACGGCGTTTGCATGAAGCAGCAAAATCTCTGCGGGAAGAAAATCTGCCGATTCTTGACATTGCTCTACAGTATGGTTTCAGTTCTCAAGCAACATTTACCCGGATCTTTAAAAAACACTTTAACACCACACCGGCCAGATTCAGGGAGAACGGTAATCTACCTGAATTAAAGTATTTCTTAAGTTGTGAGTAATAACCAATTTACTAATTGTCTTATTGGTAGTATCTCCCTCAATGGCCAATAGTTTTATTGGCCATCTCTCTTTTATGCTATTTGAGTTCACTAACGCTGCCAATGGAACAAAAACCAGATAAGAATTTCCCAGATAGCTAACTGATTAATTTAACATTTATTTCCCTTGCCTAAATAAGAGTACCTAATATCATTTCACTTTGACTAATCCCAGTTTATTTCTTCGAAATAGAGAACAGATTTCTATAAATCTTCTAGCTTTCCTTAACCGTTACCACATATATCAGCATACGTAATTTCAGATAACCACCTCATGAAATGACAATAAAATCTGCTCTATTTTATTGGTTCACGTTAATAAACAGGTTAATATAATTTTAAAATAAATAGAATAGGTAGATTCACATAATACTTAACAAAAAAAAGCGAATAAAAATTATCCATAGGGATTTCTCTCCTAAAATTTAGTGTATATGTAACTACGAATAAATATAAACCCTGAAGATTGAACATCAGGGTTTTATTTAAAATTAATTTCAACTTACTGCTTATCCAAACAGTCCTTATTCTTGCAAATAGTTTGAACACTGACCAGGCTTAAAATGGCAAATAAAATAACCTAATGGGATGTGCTCTTAGTATTTTAATGCAAATAATAACGAATAATATTTTCCATAGGAATTCTCATTATATCATAGTCTTACTTATCATTCTTTTAAGTATTTGATTCTGATTTTGGCTTTTCAGTCTTAAGTAATACGCCGTTGATGTATCCATAACCATTGTATACATATCCGGTAGTTCTAATATTAATTTTTTTCGCACTAAGGTGTGCTAAAATCAAAGTTATTAGACTACCATTTCCTTGATAACCACCAGCAGAATTATCTAGAAGAAAATTTTGTGGAGTACCATCTTTGCCATCTTTGCTTTCAGTAATGACTACATGAACGTTGTCTCTGGCTATATCTGGGGCAATTTCAATGGAAGATACAGTGACATCAGAAATAGATACACCAGAAGAAACTATTTCAGAAAAATTATTTTGATCGGTCATAATATATTAACCCTTATAATATTAGATTTAGCATCAAGTTATAAATATAGAAATTCATATTACACCAAAAAACTCAACTAATTTATTGACATCTATATTCAATCATCATAATCCATAAACTTATAAAAACACTTTACAACTTTAAAAATAGTGTAGAACTAATAGTCCGTCAATAAAATACCAAAGGGAATTAAACTAAATAAAAACAAACATTCAACATTAATTGACAATGACAAAACCAAATTACTGTATATTTCCCAATTATAACTTAGTATTAATGTATCTCACATATAATATCACTTATACTAACATTATAGTAAAGAGAAAATCCTGCCAATGATCTTTGATAATTATATAATCTACCGAAAACAAAAAAACAAGATGAGCCAGATATCTCTAATAGAATAATCTGACTCATTATTCACTACTTCATAGTAAATTCAACTGACCATGCGTAAGTCACAAAGTTAGTAAAGGTGATGGTTGCATTGCAAACAGCGCCACCGCTCGGTGTTGCTCCCTTATTCCACTTCGGAATTTTAACGCCATTGACGTATGTATTTACGAAAGTGGTCATAAATTCACAGCTCTTAAACCCTATTTTATATCGTACCATTGCGTAATTTGCATCAGGTGATAGCGGACTTTGAACCTGATAGCTATTGAACCCTCCTTGTCCTACACTTGAATCAGGTTTAGGTGTTGCATTTGCGTATGTTCCGGCTTCATTGTTAGTAATGATGGTATAAACAGCATCAGCGCTACCCGGCGCACCAAGATGCTTAAATGTAACTGTTACGGGCGGACCTGCATGAGCGACGCCTACAGCAGTTAAGGAAGCAGTTGCAAACAGGGCCAACAACGATTTACGTAGTAACATATTAGATATTCCTTATGTTGTTTAGAATGGCTGACTGCATTTTGATACAACTTTTTCTTCTATAAACTTATCTGACGCACGATATATACGCCAAATTCATAAAGCAAATTTCTGCTTTATATATTTATAATATAGACCATTGTCATAAGAATTTATTCAAATAGATAAAAGATTCTTAGTGATAAAATCCAAAAATATTTTAATCTTAGGGGAATAAGAGAATAAATATCGGTACAATTATATAGAAACAGTTTCATGGTCAAATTAAATCGTCCCAATGGAGATTAATATTAATTCGTCACAATACTCCGCAGAAATTTTAAATTCGATATCATCTTAACAAGAATTTAAGCAGTATAAATATATAACAGTAAATGAGTTGCAATAGATGATATTAAGAATGAATCTCAACATACAAATTGCCAATGCAAACAATTGTACCAAAGCCAAGTTATCCAATACACGTGGTCAAATCTCGGTCATTGCTGCCCAGAAATTTCAACATAGCCTGCATCTAACCCGACAACTTCTACCCCTTGAGGAACAGCATACCCTGGTGTTACCGTAATCTGCTGTGCAGGATCACGTAACTCACGTCTATAGGTAACAAAAATCTGCCCGTCAGGCCCCTGGCGTAATGCCCCGGCAGGCACCGCCAATCCATGTTCATTGCGATACGTGACAATAGCCAGTTTAGCACTCATATTCAGACGGACACGCTGCCGCTGTTCAGGTGTAAGGGGATCAATCGCTACCAACACATCATAATTTACACCAGCTCCCTGCGATTCGCTTGAACGACCCTGTACGCCAATCGTCTTAATCTGCCCCTGCAAGGATAACCCCGCAAAACCATCACCCGTGATCTGAACTGGCATTCCTTCATACAATTGGTGAAGATCTGCCTCTTCAATGCGTGCTACCGCCTGGATTTGTTCTAAATTAATTATCCCAAAAAGCGGTGCACCCTGAGTGACTCGTGTCCCTTTTTGAATAGATAACGCTTTGTCTGATCCCTGAACAAGAGGACGAACAACAATTCCGTCAAAAGGAGAAACCAGCTCGCGTTGAGCTTGCTGAACTTGGAGTGCCTGATAACGCGATTGAGCGTTGGCGAGTTCCATATCGGCGATTTGGCGATTCTCGCCTGTGCCTTTATCAAGCGTAGCGTTTAGCTCTTCCTTAGCGGCGGCAAGATCGAGCCGTTGGACTTTGGCCTGCTGCTCCAGTGTGTCAACTTCCATACGCGGAACAATGCCACGTTCGAACAAGGCTCGAGTATCAACCAGCTTACGTTCGGTATCACTCAGGCTTAACTGAGCATTAGTCAAGGTCCTGCGAACCCTGGCGACGTCCTGACTGTTCTCCCATTCCACCAAATCTTGTACGGTTCTCTGGGCTTTCAATAGTTCCGTAAGCGCCTGACGCAACTGGATATCCAATTGCGCAGTATCAAGGCTCAACAGGGGTTGCCCTCGCTTAACGCGCTGGCCTTCAGTCACCACGACGTCAGCGATAACACCCTCGAATGGCGCCGCAATCGTCAAACTGGTGGCAGCCTGAATGCGGCCAACTAACCCAAGACGGTTTTCCAGCAATTGAGGTTCAACACGCACCCACTGTTTCTGTGATGATGTATCAGTTGAAGACGGCAGATAGACATAAGCAATGGCAACCCCGGCGACTAACGTAACAACAAGCGCTACCAGCCAACGAGTCTTACGCCTGAAATGGGCAAGTGCCCTGAGCTTAGTCATTAAGTGCAATATCCCAACTCCCCAGAGTGGTGCCCAATGTTTCATCCAGCTCCGCTTGTGCATTCAGGTAGGCGATTAACGCATTGAGGCGAACATTCTCGGCATTACGCAGATCAGTTTCAAAACTCAATACCTGAAAGTTGCTGGAACGGCCGACTGTCAGTTTTTCACGTTCAATCTCCAGCTTACGTCGGGATAGATCTCTGGCACGTTGTGCGATCTCATATTGACGCCAGCGCGTACCAATATCACGCACCGCATTACCGACATCACGTTCCAATAACTGTTTTGCCTCAGTAAGACGGATATCCTGATTCTGAACATCAACCCGCGCCCGCACTTCCGCCTGGCGCTGACTCAAATCACCAATGGGTATCTCCACCTGGACACCCGCGTAATTTTCCCAACTTCGGGAACTGTTTGGACCTGTTCGATCACGTACCTGGCTGGCCCCACCGACCAAAGAGACATCCCATAAACGGTCATTACGGGCGACTGTCAGGTTAATGCCAGCCTGCTCTGCGGTAATCAATTGGGTGAGATAGGTTGGTTGCTGCTCTTGTGCCAAATGTTGCGCCTGAAGCAGATTAATATCTATGCGTTTGGCATCCAATTTGTCAGTCGCTTTTACCTGAGTTTGCAAGTCTAAGGCGAGCAAACGCAGCAATTCTAAACGACTGGTATCCAGTTGATTAGCGGCTTCCTCATTAGCCAGTTCCTGCATGGCAACATCGGCCTCAGTCTGAACAATCTCGAAAGCGGCCATTCTGCCTGCGGAGATCATGACTTTGTTAACTTCCAGCAGTTGACGTGAACGTTCAAGTGCATCACGCGCGATTTGTAATTGCTCTTGAGCGCGCAGCAATTCACGATAAGCCATAATAATCTGCTTGATAGTCTGGGATACCGTTGCTTTCAGATTCAGGCGATTTATTTGCTCCATCAGTTGAGCAAGGCGTACCGGCGCCGTCGCCACATCTTTACCGGCACCGCGCAACAGCGGCTGGATCACTGAAAATGAAACGCCATCATTACGGCTACGGCCAGCATTCTCCGCCCATGTCGCCCGGCTCGTCCACGACAAGCTGAACCGGGTACCATATTCCCCAAGCATTGTAGACGTGGGCGTAATCTCGCTCTGACGGTAACGATCATCTTGATTACGGGCAGCAATATAACGGCTATTGAGCAGCAACTTCGGCGTAAAACGATCTTCCGCAACCCGCAAATCGAATTTCTGGGCAATCCGATCCAAATAAGCACTGCGAATCGAGCGATTGTTTCGTAATCCCAAATAGATCGCATCACTGAGTGTCAGATCGATAGTCTGCTGATTAAGAGAAATTGTGTTCGTTGTAGGCATGGTTGCCTGTGACGGCGTCAGCGGCTCCGCTAAAACCTGTTTGACAGATACGGCGATTATCAGCGCAATGATGACAATAACACGTTGTAAAATCTGGCTAATCATCACGAAGTGCCTCTACAGGTTGTAACCTGGCAGCAGCTAGTGCCGGGTTGATGCCGAAAAATAAGCCGATCACTAATGAACTGGCAACCCCCAGCGGCAAAGAGAATGGGGATAATGTGAATACCCAGCCGGAAAATTTTACAAACAGGTACCCAGCGGTCACCCCCAACAACGATCCCGCTACTGCGCCGACAATTGACAGAGTGGCAGCTTCCAGCATAAAAAGTACACCGATATCAATAGGCCTGGCTCCCAGAGCCATACGAACACCAATTTCACGCCTGCGCTCCGAAACATTCATCAGCATGACATTCATGACACCCACACCGCCCACCAGCAATGAAATGCCCCCCAATCCGGCAAGCAAATAGGAGAATGTCTTGGCTTGTCGCGTCAATCCATCAAGTAATTGCTGCGGAATTTGAACTTCGACATTACGACCGTTTGATAATGAGACAAGATAGTCACGCAATGATACCGCATCACTGTTTAACGTTGTTACGTCACGCGCTCTGGCAATGACACTGCCTATCTCTGGAGCAGGCCGCAACCGCCGCATGCCTTCAATGGGCAATATCACGGAACCATCAACAGAAACCGGGAGTAAAGGATTTATTCCCTGAGCAGCGAGAATGCCTATCACTTCAAACATATATCCCTCAATTTGCAGTTGACTACCTACCCGGATAGGTTGGTTTGGTACTTTTGACTGTTTTGCAATATCTGCCCCGATCACGGCATAAGTCGTCTGGCGATCATAGTCCGATAGAAAACGTCCCTGCTCGATCTGTAAATCAAGCACCGCAGCCAGATCAGAGGATGTTCCTGTAATATTCGTATCAATCCCTTGTCCCAGGAAACGTATTCGGGTTGAGTATAACGTGATGGGCGCAGCATGCATGATCGTGGGCAGCATTCGGGTAAGCATCTGCGTATCCAGTGTGGATGGGGCGGGTTTGACATCAGTGCCCGGCATAAAATCAAAATGGGCGACCAGCATATTGCTCCCCATACTCTTGAAAGTGCTGATAGCTTCATTGGCAGCGTTATAGCCAATGTTCAGAAGTGCAATGACTGAAGCACATCCGACGGCAATACCTAGCAACGCAAACAGGGAACGCCGCCCCAGTAAACGCAGGCTATCCAGCGATTCACGCAGAGCTTGCGAGAAGGAAAATCCGTGGCGACCAGAATTCACGTTAAGCATCGGATATATCCGGCCATAGATCGGTTTCGGAAAGCTGCCCATCATTGACATACAGACAGCGCTGCATATTTCTGGCGATTGCTTCATCGTGTGTCACCATGACGAGTGTCACGCCCTGCTCACGGTTCAGTGACAGAAGAAGCGCCATGATATCGCGTGCTGTAGTACTGTCGAGATTGCCTGTCGGTTCATCAGCCAGAATGAGAGAAGGCTTGCCGACCAAGGCTCTGGCGATGGCAACACGTTGGCGTTGTCCCCCGGAGAGATCTGCCGGACGATGGTGAATACGATCAGCCAGACCAACTAATTCAAGCTGGTATTTCGCCTCCTGCCGGGCCAGAGAACGTGAATATCCACGATATAGCAATGGCAACGCCACATTATCCAATGCCTGCATTCTGGGAAGTAAGTTGAAACTCTGAAATACGAAACCCATTTCCTGATTTCTTATTCTCGCCCGCTCATCAGGAGTAACATTTGTTATATTAACGCCACTAAACTGAAAACAGCCAGAAGTCGGTTGATCCAATAAACCAAGAATATTAAGCAGTGTGCTTTTACCCGAACCGGAAGCGCCGACAATAGCACAACTTTGCCCACGCATTATGGTCAGTGATATTTGATCCAGCACTGGATGATACTTTTCCCCCATACGATAGGTTCGACAAATATTTTCCATGTAAATCAAAACTTCTCTACACTGGGAAGTTGTGATTGTCATGTCTGATTTATTCATCGTTTTTGACATCCATTAAATGTGTCACAGGCTCCATTCGATCGTTTATCAGGCTTTATATCATGGGAAGATTCTCTTGTAAAAGGCTGTAACTTAAGTGAGATGCAAAAACATCGATCAGCAAAAATAGATTAGATTTACTTAACATAAATTCAAGTTACCCATTGCATTTTGGGATTAATCCCCCCAAATTAATCCTGCCTGCTTTGGCATTTCGTACAGGTTTTTATGAAAATTCAGGAGATAAAGGGCGCGAGATCAAAATGTCTATCTAAGCTCTCGCAATAGAAAATTATCAGGTATTGGGGTATTAGCGATGAAATTAAAAAAAATCTTGGGAATGGGTAGTGCGTTATTGTTAACCCTGTTTTCACAAGCAGCATTATCGGCGAGCTACCAATCTTCGGTTGTTCTGCCAACCGTGTATTCCAGAAATTACACAGAAACAGCTTATCTCCCTGTCGTCGGATCTCCACCAGCTTCCGGCAGTATTAGCAATGTATCCTGGACTTGGAATGTTGTCGGATGGCCTCAAGGACTGTCGGTTTATCTTTGTCAAGGAGATACCAACCATTGCTTTGATATCTCTCGCACCCGGAGAATGTCGACAGCTGCATTCAATACTAGAAGCCCGGCACAGCAGTTCTTTTATGCTTTGAGAGTTGCAAATGGCGGAACAGTACCTGTGGCAGGACAAATGGGAGAAATTACGGTCACTTGGTAATAATTTCTCGATTATTCTCCAAAGATTGCCGTCAGCACCACAGGCGGCAAGCTGCTTTTTTTCGGTGATTAGCATCGACGATGTTATCCTCCGCTTATTTTACATTTAACTGTCCTGCCATGACCATTTAAAAGCACAATAACAGAAATATTAAAGCTTTTATATAAAAGACGGAGTTAGATTCACATAATAAGTGCAAATTTTTAAAAGAACGTTAATTAAGTTTAATCGAAATCCATTAACCATTAACAGAGAGTTAAAAAATCAGCGAGAAAAAGCATATTATCCAAATAGACTGATATTAAAGGTACTTTTCTACCATTATTTTATGAAAAAACCATAAAATAGATGAAATGGTTAATTTGGCAGGGTTTAAGCTCTGAAAAAAGTATTGATTATTAGAAAAATATAAAGTGGCATCTTTATACCATCAAGCTATTTATTGGTTGATTTATGAAGATAAAAGAAATGAGGGTGACTTATAATAACTGTTCAAAATTACCAGTGAAACAGCATTAAAAAAGATAAAAAACGAGTATGATTAATGTTGATTAAATGTAAAACACAATATACCATGATGATTAAATCTAATAGAAATCAGGTATTAAAAATAGTGAAAACAATGGTTAATCCTTTATTATACCGATTAGAACCAGAGATTAAAAAATGGCTTTTACTAACCATTTAAAACCTGCCCATCATAAAATTATCAGTGAAAAACGAGAAAAATAATTGGTTTTATTCATGTATATAGCCGTAAAAAATGTTAAATAATCGTTTATAAAAAATCTGAATAACAAAACCCTCAAATAAATCATTTAATCGAATACTAACTGGATTACTTTTAGCATTATTATGTTGCATTTATTATGTAACACCGTGATACATTAAATACGCCCGTTTAAACATGTTTTACACTATTTTATCCCATCCAATAATATTGCTTTTCTACGGTTTGATTTAAGTCATGCCTATTTTTATACCTTTAATATAATTTAACGCTAAAATAAATTCACATCGTTATTTTTCAAGCTATTTTAGCGCTCTGTTAACGCTTAAATGCTCATTCAATCATTATAACCTGTCTGGCAGATTAATTTGCCAGACTTTTCACCATTATTGATGTAATAAGGCGTTATTAAATTAACTGACCAAGTTATTTAAACATGATTTAAATAGATATGGGTCAATGGGATTAAGTGAAAATCTAGAATCATATGACGAGCCTATTTTAATAAATAAACGATTTTATTTTTATAATCCCAATCTTTTAAAAATAATTTTGACTAAATGCACATGCCATTTATTACGCTAAAATAACCATTTTAATGAAGACAAAACAAAAACCATTAAACCATTAAACCATTAAAAAAATATCAAATATAAAATAAATCTCTTTTTAAAAAAGTTAAAAACCTTTTATTTAAAATTATGCTTTGAAAAATCAAAACACACTTGAAAACTGATGTTGGCGAATCTGCTGGCGTAAATAACGATTAACCCCATTAAATGTTTTAACATAATCTCATATATTAATATAACATCAAATTTTTTACCCGCTTTAAAAAATCCTTAATCACTGTTTTACCTTTGCTGATTAAAGTTTTTACCTGTTTTTACGTTAAATCCTGCGGGCTTGCCAAAAAGCTTTTCTCCAGTAAACATTATTCATAGATGAGCGAATGACACCTTTATGGGTTGATGCATGAATAAATTCATTGTTGGCATCATAAATACCAACATGTAACCCATATTCACCACTGCCTGTTTTGAAAAAAACTAAATCACCCGGCATTAAATCACCTTTATCAATGCGGGTTCCTAACCCTATTTGCCCACGGGTAGTACGAGGTAATTGAATATCAAACCGGTCACTGAAAGTACGGTAAACAAAACCAGAGCAATCGACTCCCCTACGATCCATCCCACCATAATGATAGGGTGTGCCGTACCATTGATTAAGCTGCTCTTTAAGTTGAGCAATCACCATGATGGGATCAGAAAGCGCCGTTTTTAACGCAGGAGCCTTGGTTCTGGGGGTATGACTGGAACAACCAATAAGTAACAAGCTGAGTAACAACAACAGCTCTTTTATTCTTATCGTCATCAATCTCACCTCACAGAACCCACAAAATACGCTAACTTTATCCAGCCTCCAACCAAAAAACAAGGCTGTCTTTCAAGCAAAAGAGCTAAATATTTATTTGGTTATTCGTTCTGGACGGCTAATCAACCAGACACCAAATAAAATGAAAATGACACCTACTGTTTTCAACAAGGTGACTGTTTCATTAAACCAGGGCAATAAGGCCGCCATTGAATAAACAAAGACATAACTCAGGCTTATTAACGGATAAGCTTTATTTAATGGTAAATATTTCAGTGCAAATAACCAACATAGCATAGATAACAGATACCCAGCCAGACCAGCCATTATCGTCACGAGAGAATTGCGATTATCCCATAACCACTCAACATCAAACCAATGCAAGCCAAAGTTCAATGCCGGCAAATTTACAACGCCCCATTTCAGTAATAACTGTGCTACTGTCACCAATAATACGCTAGCTAATCCCCAAATATAACCTTTCATTCATTCAGGCTCATCAACAAAATTCCCAACATGATACAAGCAACCCCACTCCAATGCTTCCTGCCTACTTTTTCCTGATAGAGAAATTTCCCCGCTAAAGTAACCATAATAAAATTGATACTCAACATAGGATAAGCTATTCCCAACGGCAATATCTGTAACAAACGCAGCCAAAATAACATCCCAACAGCTAACAGAATCACTGCCCCTACCAACCATTTCAGCGCTAATACTTTCTTATTATCAGCATCACGCTGCCAACATATCACAGCCTGTTTCTGACATAGCTGACCAGCACATGTCATCATGCTGACCAGCAACAACAAAGCAAAACTTATCATGGGCGTTTCTCATAGACCATAATAACGAAGCGGTAATTACGGCTGACTTGATCTGCTTTTGGTAAATCAGGTAATTCTTCATTTTTATACAAATGAAAGAGTACTGATACCCGGCCTTCTTTACGGGCTTTTTCCAGCCATTGCGGAAAATCTTTATCGCTAATATGTCGGTATCGGCTATCCGGATAATTCAAACCATATTCCAGCTCACCAAAACGCTCAAGCATATAAATATCACTGCGTTTCATCTCCCATGCAACACTGGTCGCAAGGCCAACACTTTCCGATACAATATACCGACTGTCCGCAAGTTCTTGATGATGCAGGTTAATAAAACTCTGAGGCAATTTGGAGTTAATGATATTTTCAGGCAAAGCATTACCAATCGTCAGGCTGACAACAATAGAGCAAAATGCCGCCCACAACCAGTATTTCCCATTCAGCATGAAACACAGATAGCCAATAATTGCCCAGATCCCAAAGGCAACAATAGCTAAAACCCATTTCGGCCATTCTGATGGCTGATATAACGCATGTTTTGTCACTACTTCCATAGCAAACAAAGCCATTACCGCCAGCAACCCAATGAATACGTTAACTATTCCATTGATCTTCAGTAATTTCATCTTGCCATTTTTTACGCAATCTACACCAAATTTAGCCATCATCATTGCCAATGGTGCCATACAGGGCAAGATGTAAGTCGGCAGTTTCCCTTTTGCAATACTGAAAAATAATAATGGCACCGCAAACCAGCAAAGCAGAAAAAACATTTCAGGATGAGATTTTCTCTCTTTCCAGCCTTTAATCACGGCCCCAGGCAATAATCCAAGCCACGGGATCACACCAAGGATCAGAATCGGTATGTAATACCAGAATGGTGCTATATGTTGAGCATCATCGGCTGAGAAACGCTTAATATGCTCAATCCAGAAGAAATAGTGCCAATAATCAGGCTCACACAGGGCAACCGCAATAACCCACGGCAAACTGATTGCTATCGCGGAAATAATAGCAAGCGGGCCAAAGTAGACTATTTGCCGGACCCGTTTCTGATAAATGACAACCGGCAACATAGCAATCACCGGAACGGCCAGTGCCAGAAACCCTTTCGTCATAAAACCCATACCACAACACAAACCAAGCACCAGATATGCTATAACCCGCTGCCGGGTACAATCCGCTTTTAATGCCCAGAAACTGCACACCATGGCCGCTGTCACCCACAACGAGAACATCGGATCAAGCACGCTATAAGTGCCAATCGCCAAAACCAGAAACGTTGAGATATAAATCAAACTGGCGGCAAAAGCAATATGCCGGTCCTGCCACATCATCATAGCAAACCGATATAATAAAATTGCACTGATGAAAATACAGAAAACTGATCCAAAACGGACAGCAAAGTTATTCTCACCAAAAATCCATTGGCTGATATTATTAATCCAATAACCGGCTACCGGCTTTTCAAAATAACGAATATCTAGCAAATAAGGAACAATCCAATCTCCTCGTTGCAGCATTTCACGACTAATTTCTGCATAACGGGTTTCATCTGGCTGCCATAACAGACGGCCATTAAGGGGTAATAAATAGGTAAGGGCAAAAAAAAGAGCCATCAGAAAGGCCCCTACTTTACACGCCCGGTTATTTAACATAGATAAGTTAAACCTCTTGTTGGCATCCTAACCACCCTTCTCTGCCGGGAAATTCGGAACGAACGATTCTTCCTACTGGAATTCGCTGTGTATTTTCAGGCAGCAGATGACTCAATGCACAAAATTGTATGTTTTCCCGATGAACCATTTCCAGCAGAGCTTCAAATTCTGTGGATTTGGACATCCCTTCCACTTCCGTATGGATGGTATATACCGGGACTCCCAGGTTGTTTTTTATTTCATCAAGGATAAACCGATTAAAATCTTCATCTTTAACCTGAATTCCTACCACTTCATCATACGTCGGCAACGTCACCGGAATTTGCACAGTGCCAATAGTACCGTCAGGTAAAATGGGCCTGAATGGATGGGTCCCCCGGCAATCACTGTTGTAATCAAAACTAAATCGCTGCTTTACTGCAAGTACGCGTTCATCCGCCCGCCAACCAGCAACAGCAGAACACGTTACCCGTTGGCCGGTTGCCTGTACCAAAGCCTCCACTCCCAGTTTAACCTGCTCGGTTAACTGAGCCTCAGACCAGCGGCCAACTTTCGCCTGCCAGCCCTGATGATCCCAGGCATGCAAGCCAACTTCATGGCCTGCATCCAGCGTTTGCTTCATCAGATAGCCTAAATCCCTGGCTATCTTCTTACCCGGCCATGCCGTACCCGCCAGTAAGATATCAAGACCATACAAAGATGCCGCATTTGATCTCAACATTTTCCATAAGAATTTCGGCCGTAAAAGACGCCATAAATGGCGTCCCATATTATCCGGCCCGACACTAAAGAAAAAACTGGCTTGAATCTGATGCTTCGCCAAGATTTTAAGCAACTGCGGTACCCCTTCAACGGTTCCCCGATAGGTGTCCACATCAATTCTCAAGCCAACTTGTTTCATGCATTTTTCCCTAATTCTTCCACTTCACCACGCAGGAAGAAATCCAATGTTTCATTTATTGTCTGTTTCATCTCAATGGTTGGTTTCCAACCTAGCAGCCGCTCCGCATTTTTAATACTGGGCTTACGGTGTTCAACATCCTGATAGCCTTTACCGTAGTAACTTCCACTTTCAATCTTTTTAAATCCAGCAAACGGAGGAAAATGACCTCTCAACTCATGACTCTCAAAGCTATCAAGTAACATTTCTGCTAACTGGCGAATACTGGCTTCGTTAGTTGGATTACCAATATTGACAATTTGACCGTCACACAACCCATCACGGTTTTCAATAATCCGGAATAGCGCTTCAATACCATCATTAATATCAGTAAAACAGCGTTTCTGTTCACCACCATCCACCAGTTTGATCGGTGAGCCTTCAACTAAGTTTAATATCAGTTGTGTGATCGCTCTGGAACTGCCAATACGCGCAGAGTTCAGGTTATCCAAACGTGGCCCCATCCAATTAAATGGACGAAACAGCGTGAATTTAAGCCCTTCTTTCTCACCATATGCCCAGATAACACGATCCAATAATTGTTTGGAGACAGAATAGATCCAGCGCTGTTTATTAATCGGGCCAACAATCAGACGAGAATCATCTTCGTCAAACTCTTTATCATCACACATTCCGTAAACTTCTGATGTGGACGGGAAAATAATCCGTTTATTGTATTTAACACAATAACGAACAATCTTTAGATTCTCTTCGAAATCCAGTTCAAATACGCGCAGTGGGTTACGGGTATATTCAATCGGGGTTGCAATAGCCACCAGCGGCAGAACCACATCACACTTCTTGATGTGATACTCAATCCACTCCGTATGGATGTTGACATCACCTTCAATGAAGTGAAAACGTGGATTACCGATGAAACGTTCAATAGCAGAAGAACCGATATCCATACCGTAGATATCATAGTTGCCATCACGCAACAGGCGTTCTGTCAGATGATTACCGATAAAACCATTCACACCCAGAATTAATACACGTTTACGGTGGCTAATTTGAGAGGTTGACTTTGGGCCGACACGGATATCAGTCACAATGCTCATATCTGCGGCCAGGCGAGTTCCCTGAACATATAGACCGGATTCATTCTGCCCACTCATAATTTCTAGCGCACCTTGACCACAAGCAATGATCAGCGGAGCGACAGACAATATCGTACCTGGCTGTTTATTATGCGCTTTATTCAGCACGGAAACCCGCCAGATAGTCATCTTGCGCTCACCCAGGAAAGTAAATGCCCCAGGATAAGGTTCCGTCACAGCCCTTATCAAATTGTTGATTTCGGTGGCTGATTTGCCCCAATCAATTTCTCCATCAGCGGCAATACGGCGACCAAAGTAAGTTGCCTGCTTCTCATCCTGCGGTGTGGCAGTGTAAGTTCCTGCTTTGATCTGAGGTAATACTTGATCAAGCAATTTTTCCGCCGCTTCACGAATTTTACCGTGCAAAATCAGCGAAGTATCTGTTTCTGTAATAGTGACTTTATGTTGAGCGACAATATCCCCTGCATCAGGTTTCAATACCATTTTATGCAGGGTAACACCCGTTTCTGTTTCACCATGCAAAATCGCCCAGTTAATGGGGGCACGGCCACGATATTTTGGCAACAGAGAACCATGCAGATTAAATGCCCCGGCGCTCGCCAGTGATAAGATATCTTCGCTCAGCATGTCCCGGTAATAAAAAGAGAAAATCACATCAGGTTTCATTTCCCGGATACGCTCAATCCAAAGTGGATGGTTAACGTTCTCTGGTGCAAAAACCGGCAGCGCCAAATCTGCACTCAAACGGGCAACAGAAGAGAAAAAATGGGTTTCAGTAGGATCATCTGTATGGGTAAATACTGCCTGAATATCAAAGCCCGCTTTAGTTAAGGCATTGATCCCGACACAGCCGATATCATGATAGGCAAAGATAATTGCTTTCATTTAGTACTCTTCCTGGTTTTCTGGGTTGTCGTTGGTCTTTTTATTTCCGACCACTTTTTGAATAAAATAACGTGGGCGCGCACGGACATCGTTATAAATACGGCCTATGTATTCACCTAATAAGCCCATTGCAATGAACTGTGCGCCAATAAACATGAAAAGGATGGCAAACAGGGTAAACACCCCTTCCGCTGCCCAAATAGAACCGAAAATCAGACGTAAAGTCACCAGCAGCACCGCCAGTAAAAAACCTGAAACCGCAATGACACTCCCGACTACGCTCAACAGACGCAATGGGGCAGTTGTCAGGCAGGTAAGCAGGTCATACATCAGGTTAATCAGCTTCATGAAGTTGTATTTGGAATCACCAAATTCACGCTCTGCATGGGCAACATCAATCTCTATCGTTTTACGGGCGAAGGTGTTTGCCAGAATAGGAATGAAGGTGCTGCGCTCATGGCACTGCAACATGGCTTCAATAATGTGACGGCGATAGGCACGAAGCATACAACCATAATCCCCCATAGAACGGCCTGTTGCCTTAGTAATCATAGCGTTGATGATTTTTGAAGCTGTTTTACGAAACAGGGAATCCTGCCGGTTAGCCCGGCGGGTACCCACAACGTCATAACCCTGTTCAGCCGTTTTAACCAGACGGGGGATCTCTTCTGGCGGATTCTGTAAATCTGCATCAAGCGTAATAACCAGATCGCCATTGACCTGATTAAAACCCGCCATGATTGCTGAATGCTGACCGTAATTACGATTAAGCAGAATTGCAATAATATGATTTTCAGGTTGTTCCGCTGCCTGAATCAGAATTTCCGCAGATTTATCACTACTGCCATCATCAATAAGAATAAGCTCGTATTCCTGAGTCAATTGCTTACAAGCCGCCAAAGTTCTTTCCAGTAAAAGAGGTAAACTTTCTTCTTCGTTATAAACTGGAATAACAACAGAAACTTTCTTAATTTGCTCAAATGACACTTATCTGCGCTCCGAAATAATTTCTTGTAAAGCATCAATGACACAATCCACATCGTTATCACTCATATCAGGGAAAAGTGGCAATGAACAAAGCGTTGCTGAATTCCATTCTGATTCAGGCAGCGACAACTGCGAGTAACGCGCCCGATAATATTTTTGCGTATGTGCAGCCCTGAAATGCAAACCTGTGCCGATATTTTTTTCTTTGAGACGCTCCATTAATGTATCGCGGTCAATACCACAGATATCTTTATTAACCCGCACCATAAACAGATGATGTGCATGTAAATGTTCATAATCGGGTACACTTAGCATCTGCAACGGCAAATTTTTTAATGCCGCTGAATAACGGGCTACAATTTGCCGACGGCGAGCATTCATTGATTCCAATTTACTTAATTGCACAACTGCAATGGCAGCATGAATATCAGATAAATTATATTTGTAACCCGGTTCTACAACTTCCGCCTGTGGTCTCCTGCCCTGAATTTGACGATCAAAAGCATCAACACCTAATCCATGAAATTTTAGACACCGGATCCGTTCAGCAAGTTCATTATTATCAGTAACAATTAAACCCCCTTCCGCACAGGTGATATTTTTTATGGCATGAAAAGAGAAAATAGCCGTACCATGCTCACCAACCCACTCATTTTTATAACGAGCCCCTATTGCATGAGCCGCGTCTTCAATTAACGGAATACCGGCATCCTGAGCAATGACACGCAGTGCATCCAAATCACAGGGAGCCCCAGCATAATGAACAGGAATAATCGCTTTAGTTCTGGGGGTAATTGCTTTTTTTACGGTTTCTGCTTCGACCATTAAAGTATTACGATCGACATCAATCATGATCGGTTCAGCACCAAGCAGACAGATCATATTTATTGTGGAAACCCAAGTTAGAGATGGAGTAATGACTTCATCACCGGGGCCAATACCCAACGCCATTAATGTCAGATGCATACCTGCCGTTGCAGAAGCCAAGGCAACCGCATGTTTACAACCAAACATACGGCAGAAATCCTGTTCCAATTGATGATTTTGCGGGCCTGTTGTAATCCAGCCCGAACGAAGAACTTTCTCTACTGCCTGAATTTCTTCATCACCTATGGCAGGACGGGAAAATGGCAAAAAACGATCCATAAAACACAGTCCAATTCATTCATAATATGATGACATCTTAGATGACTATATTTTAACGAATCATCAACGCAGGTATGATTTAGCAAATTAAGTGAAAATTACAATAGGTTCACTGTGACTGAACTATGATCAAAGCAAAAAAACTCGCCAATATTTATGCCTTTTCTCTGACACACATTTGATATCAGCCGCAAAAACGCTGGAGAGCGTATTTTCTTTCATTACCTCATCCGGTTTTCCATCCGCAACCAATAGGCCATTGGCAAGCAACCAAATCCGATCAGCTTTATCATAACTGTGATTAAGATCGTGACCACTCATGATGACGGTTCCACCGAGTGCACAGAATTTCTTTACCAACAGATCAAGTGCCGCCACCTGAGTGATATCAAGGTTATTTGCCGGCTCATCCAGGAGTAATAATTTACCTTTTGAATTAATTGATGGCCAAACCTGTAAAAAAACCCCGGTTAACCGCACCCTTTGCCATTCACCACCCGATAAATTTCCTACCGGTGTCTCCAGCAGCATTCCCAACTTAAAATAAGAACAGAGTTCTGACAGCACATCGTCACAATTAACCCGGTGGTGCATCAAGTGCAGTTGCAGATATTGAAAAACCGGCATTATGGGTATAGAAGAAATTTGCTGACTGAGCCATGCTCTGTGCCGTGCTAATTCACTATGACTATATTGACTCAGGCATTTTTGTTGCAAAGCAATTTCACCACTACACGGCAAAATACCTGCCATACAGGCCAATAACGTACTTTTCCCTGAACCATTCGGCCCAATGAGATGAATTTGTTCACCTTGTTGTACTGAGGCGGTCAGCGGCATTAATCGGTTTTGTACTGAGACTTGCCGGAGAGTCATCAACTGGCTGGTGATTTTCGCATCATTCACTTGCTTAACTCCAGTCTCTGACTTTTAATAATAACCAGATGAATACCGGCGCTCCTAATGTTGCAGTCACAACACCAATCGGTACTTCTGCATTCGTCAGGCTAAGGCGAGAAAGTAAATCAGCCAACAATAATCCATAGCCGCCTGCCAGAACACATGCAGGCAGTAAAGTTTTATAATCTGTCAGACCACATAAACGTAAAATATGCGGAATCACCAGACCAATAAAGCTGATGGTTCCGGCAAGTGCAACACTTAACCCCACCAGCAATCCAATCGCGCATACAAACAGATTACGCCAGCGATAAAGTGAAATACCTAACTGTTGAGACGTTGTTTCTCCCAATGAAAGAAAATTAAGTACTTTTCCTTGACTGCTCAACCAAATAATTAAAGGAAACAAAGCAACAACCAACCATTGCTGTCGCCAGTCTATCCCACTGAAACTGCCCATCATCCAATACATTAGCTGGCGCAAATCCAGACTGGTACTAAAATAAACCATCCATGTCATCAATGCACCGGAGACGACACCGAAAGCGACACCCACCAATAACAAACGGGCATTATTCAGATGACGCTTTCTTGAAAAGGTCAGTAATATCATGGTGACAGTGAGCGCGCCCAACACAGCGCCAATACTCAACAACCAGAATGGCGTAATACCGTGGAACATTAGCACCAAAAACACAACCACCACACTGGCGCCATTACTGATCCCCAATAATCCCGGTTCGGCCAGCGGATTTTCAAACAGTGCCTGCATCACCGCCCCCGCCACAGTCAGGCTTGCGCCTACCGCAACGACAGCCAGAACACGGGGAAAACGTAGTTGCCACACAAACAATTGACCCGTTTCAGAAAACCACTTATCAGGCCATATCCAATTTTCCCCAGCACAAAGTGAGAGAAAAAAAACAAATAGAAATAGGCACGCGAGAATTGCCAGAAAGCGGTAATCACGCCTTTTCTGACGAGTCACTAACTCAGCAATGGAATAGGTGGGTTGCATTGGAAATCAGCTCATGAGAGAGGATCTTTATAAGAAAAAGGCCGCTATTAATGCGGCCTTTTTGATTATTCCTTAGGTGTGGCTTTCTCAACCCTGCTTTTTAACTTCTGACCAGGACGGAATGTCACTACTCGGCGAGCTGTAATCGGAATATCTTCACCCGTCTTAGGATTACGTCCCGGACGTTGGTTTTTATCCCGTAAATCAAAGTTGCCAAATCCAGACAATTTTACCTGCTCACCATTCTCCAAAGAACGACGCACTTCTTCAAAGAACAATTCAACCAGATCTTTAGCATCACGCTTGCTAATTCCCAGTTTCTCAAACAGATTTTCTGACATTTCAGCTTTAGTAAGCGCCATAGGTTCAGTCCCTCAAGGATGCTTGGAATCGCTGTTTCAGTGCTGCAACACATCTATTGACAGTTGCAGCAATCTCTTCTTCTTCCAGTGTACATGCGGTATCCTGCAAGATAAAACTTATAGCAAGGCTCTTATGACCCTCAGCTATACCTTTACCACAATACACGTCAAACAAGTTTATGCCAACTATATGATTTACGCCAACTTTCTTGCATTCTGCCAAAACATCTTCTACAGCAACGTTTTCAGGCACCACAATTGCGATATCACGACGGTTTGACGGAAAGCGTGAAATCTCTTTCGCGTCAGGAACCACGCGGCCTGACAGCTTGTTCCAGAGTATTTCAAATACTACGGTACGACCATTTAAGTCAAGTTTACGCTCTAATTCTGGATGGATAACACCAATGTATCCGATGTATTCATTTTCCAGATAAATCCCGGCACTCTGACCTGGGTGCAACGCCGGATTGACATCTGCTCTAAAAGAAATCTTAGATAATTTTCCAGTTAATTCCAGAATAGCTTCCAAATCGCCTTTCATATCGAAAAAATCGATAGATCGTTTTTCCAGTGACCAATGCTCTTCAAAACGATTGCCGGCAATGACACCACCTAACATCAGCTCCTGGCGAATACCCTGCCCCGCATTTTCATCAGGAACAAAACGCAAGCCGGTTTCAAACAGACGTACACGGTTTTGCTGGCGATTCTGGTTATACACCACAGTTGTCAGCAAACCCGTCAGCAAAGATAAACGCATTGCAGACATGTCCGCTGAAATTGGGTTAGGCAGCATCAATGCTTGTTGCTGTGGATGCAACAATGCCTGAGTTTTGGGATCAACAAAGCTGTAGGTGATCGCTTCCTGATAACCCCTGTCAACCAGCATGGTTTTAACACGTTTCAGGGAAAGATCCGCTTCGCGGTGTTTTTTCATGAGGAGATCTGCGCGCATTGGTACATCTGGAATATTGTTGTAACCGTAAATACGGGCAACTTCTTCCACCAAATCTTCTTCAATCTCCATGTCAAAACGCCAGCTTGGTGCAATCGACTGCCAGCAGTTTTCCTGAACAGTGACTTTACAACCTAAACGGGTCAAGATATCACCAACTTGCTCATCAGGCACACAGTGACCAATCAAACGATCCAATTTTTCACGGCGCAGTGTGATTGTCGCAGGTTTTGGTAATTGAGATTCATCAGTAATATCAATGATCGGGCCTGCTTCACCACCACAAATATCTATCAGCAGTTGGGTCGCTCTCTCCATTGCCTGGTGCTGTAATTGAGGATCAACACCGCGCTCATAGCGATGAGATGCGTCAGTATGTAAACCATAACGACGAGCACGACCAGCAATCGCCAAAGGTGCAAAAAACGCGCATTCAAGTAAAATATTTTGAGTTTCTTCATTCACACCTGAATGTTCACCACCAAAAATACCCGCCATTGCAATGGCTTGTTTTTCATCAGAAATAACCAGAGTATCAGCAGAAAGCTTGGCTTCTGTGCCATCCAACAAAACGAGTTTTTCATCCGGTTTCGCCATACGCACAATGATTGAACCATTTAAGCGTTCTAAATCGAATGCATGCAATGGTTGACCTAATTCAAGCAACACATAGTTAGTCACATCGACAATCGGATCGATAGAGCGGATACCACCACGACGCAGTTTTTCACGCATCCACAATGGCGTTGTCGCTTTCACTTTGATTTTTTCGATTACCCGCCCCAAGTAACGAGGGCAAGCTTCTGTTGCTTCAACATGAATAGGAAAAACAGTATCTGTTGTTGGCTTTACTGCCTCAATTTGCGGTGCAGATAATGGCATTTTATTAGCGACTGCCACATCACGTGCAACCCCCATAATACTCAGGCAATCAGCACGGTTAGGTGTAATACTGATCTCGATGACGCTATCATCCAGCTTCAGATATTCACGCAAATCAACACCTAAAGGCGCATCAATGGGTAATTCAATAATACCGTCGTGATCTTCAGAAATACTCAGTTCAGAGAAAGAACACAGCATTCCTTCAGAAGGCTCTCCACGCAGTTTAGCCGCTTTGATTTTGAAATCACCTGGCAGCACAGCACCCACTGTAGCTACTGCAACTTTCAACCCCAAACGGCAGTTCGGTGCGCCACAAACGATATCCAACAGGCGATCACCACCGACATTCACTTTTGTAACCCGTAATTTATCCGCATTTGGATGCTGGTCACATTCAACAACTTCACCGACAACCACACCATGGAATTGACCAGCAACAGCTTCAGTGCCATCAACTTCCAAACCAACCATGGTGATTTGATCAGACAATTCTTCACTGTCAATGGCCGGGTTTACCCACTCGCGCAACCAGAGTTCACTGAATTTCATGAGATATTCCCGCCTTATTTAAACTGTTTGAGAAAACGCAAATCATTTTCGAAGAACGCACGCAAGTCAGTTACACCGTAACGCAACATTGTCAGGCGCTCCACCCCCATGCCAAAAGCAAAACCAGAATAAATTTCAGGATCAAGGCCAACATTATTCAGCACATTAGGATGAACCATACCGCAGCCCAACACTTCCAGCCATTTGCCGTTTTTACCCATTACGTCAACTTCCGCCGAAGGTTCTGTAAATGGAAAGTAAGAAGGACGGAAACGAACTTGCAAGTCTTCTTCAAAGAAGTTAGTCAGGAAATCGTGCAACGTCCCTTTCAGATTGGTAAAACTGATGTCACGATCAATAATCAAACCTTCCACCTGATGGAACATGGGCGTATGGGTCTGATCGTAGTCATTACGATATACACGGCCAGGTGCAATGACACGAATGGGCGGCTGTTGGTTATGCATAGTCCGGACCTGAACACCAGAAGTCTGAGTACGCAACAGACGTTTGGCATCAAACCAGAAAGTATCATGATCAGCGCGTGCAGGATGGTGGGCAGGAATATTCAATGCATCGAAATTGTGATAATCATCTTCAATTTCAGGGCCTGATTCTACAGAAAAACCTAATTCACCAAAGAAAGTTTCAATACGCTCTATTGTACGGTTAACCGGGTGTAATCCACCATTTTCCATACGGCGACCAGGCAGAGATACATCAATCTTCTCTGCGGCTAAACGGAAGTTCAGGAGGTCAGTCTCCAGTTTTTCTTTACAGGCATTCAAAACTTCCTGGACTTCCTGCTTCGCCTGATTAATAACCGCCCCTGCGGCTGGACGTTCTTCGGCCGGCAGATCACGCAGCGATGACATTTGGAGAGTTAAATGGCCTTTTTTGCCTAAATATTCAACACGCACCAAATCCAACGCAGCAACATCCTGGGCATCTTCTATGGCTGCTTTTGCATTTGCAACCAATTCAGCGAGATGTGGCATCGTTTTCCTCTTCCTTCGGCCTAACGGCCTGCTAATAATGATCGTTAATGACTCTATAAACCTGCTTCTATTTTTATGTGATAAAAACAAAAAAGCCTCCACAACGGAGGCTCAGGCGCTACTTTTCGTTTCTTTTCTTACGCGCAAAGCCCCCTGAATTCAGGCGCTAAAATAAAAAAAGAAGCGAAAAAAAGCTAAAGACATAATATTGGTTCTCTCAGGAAAAATATGTTTTCTGACAACGACGCTTTAGTAAGCCACATTTTCAAACAAGGTAAAAGAGGGAGCATGCTCCCCCTCTCACTACTCTAACTTATGCCAGAGCGCTTTTCGCTTTTTCAACTAAAGCAGCAAACGCCACTTTGTCAAACACAGCGATGTCAGCCAAGATCTTACGGTCAATTTCAACAGAAGCCTTTTTCAGGCCATCAATGAAACGGCTGTAGGACAGACCATTCTGACGTGCAGCAGCGTTGATACGTGCAATCCACAGTTGACGGAACTGACGTTTACGCTGACGACGGTCACGGTAAGCGTACTGCCCTGCTTTGATTACTGCCTGGAAGGCAACACGGTAAACGCGCGAACGGGCACCATAGTAACCTTTCGCTTGCTTTAAAATTTTCTTGTGACGTGCACGGGCGACAACACCACGTTTTACGCGAGCCATATACTTCTCCTATCGTCTCTAAATTCTAATCTAAAAATTGCTTATGCGTACGGCAGACAAGCAACAACCAAGCCCAGATCACCTTTGGAGACCATGCCTTTTGGACGTAAATGACGTTTACGTTTGGTTGATTTCTTAGTCAGAATGTGACGAAGGTTAGCGCGTTTACGCTTAAAACCACCACTTGCAGTTTTTTTAAAGCGTTTAGCGGCGCCGCGTACTGTTTTAATCTTTGGCATTTTAATTTCCACTTCGCATTGTTAATTATAACGAATCAGTCAGGCGAATAAGCCCCAACCAGACGAACCGGCTGGAGCTTATTACTTGATTGCCCGACTATTTCTTCTTAGGAGCGAGCACCATTATCATCTGACGGCCTTCAATCTTCGATGGGAAGGATTCGACCACTGCCAGTTCATCCAGATCGGCGCGAATGCGGTTAAGCATTTCGACACCAATCTGTTGGTGCGCCATTTCACGCCCACGGAAACGCAGGGTGATTTTGGCTTTATCGCCATCTTCTAGAAAACGAATCAGGTTGCGTAGTTTGACCTGATAGTCGCCTTCATCAGTACCAGGACGGAATTTAATTTCCTTAACCTGAATAACCTTTTGTTTTTTCTTCTGTTCTTTGATTGACTTACTCTTCTCATAGAGGAACTTGCCGTAATCCATGATACGGCAAACCGGCGGCTCGGCATTCGGGCTGATTTCAACTAAATCAACACCCGCTTCCTCAGCTTTTTCAAGAGCTTCTCTCAGATTGACGATGCCAATCTGTTCGCCATCTAAACCTGTTAAACGAACTTCAGAAGCGCGAATTTCTCCATTAATGCGATTAGGACGCGCCGTTTGAATTCTTTTTCCGCCTTTAATACTTTATTCCTCCAATTGATGAAGATTGCGACTGCGTATTTCTATCAGCAGTTTTTCGATGAACTCATTAACATCAATGCTACCTAAATCCTTACCGCGGCGGGTTCGAACAGAAATTTTTCCTGATTCGACCTCTTTTTCACCACAAACAAGCATATAAGGAACACGACGCAGAGTGTGTTCACGGATTTTAAAACCAATCTTCTCGTTTCTCAAGTCTGCTTTTGCACGGATGCCTGCATCTTGAAGTTTTTTTGCTAATTCCTGTACATAATCAGCCTGGCTATCTGTGATATTCATCACAACTACCTGCTGCGGAGCAATCCATGTCGGGAAGAAACCCGCATATTCCTCAGTCAGGATGCCGATAAACCGTTCCAGTGAACCCAGAACCGCACGGTGAATCATTACAGGAACCTTACGTTCGTTGTTTTCACCTACGTAGGACGCACTCAAACGGCCCGGTAGTGAAAAGTCAAGCTGCACAGTACCACATTGCCACGCACGATCCAAACAATCATGCAAAGTAAATTCAATTTTTGGTCCGTAGAAAGCACCTTCACCTGGCTGATACTCAAACTGAACACCGTTTTCTTGCAGCGCTGCCGCCAAAGCTTCCTCGGCCTGGCTCCATTGTTCTTCAGTACCAATGCGTTTTTCCGGACGGGTCGATAGCTTAACAACGATTTTTTCAAAACCAAAAGTGCTGTAAACGTCATACACCATCTTAATGCAGCTGCTCACTTCCCGATGAATTTGCTCTTCTGTACAGAAGATATGAGCATCATCCTGAGTAAAACCACGAACACGCATCAAGCCATGTAATGCACCCGACGGTTCATTGCGGTGGCAGCTACCGAACTCAGCCATACGTAAAGGCAAGTCACGATAAGATTTTAAACCTTGGTTAAAAATCTGAATGTGCCCTGGACAGTTCATCGGTTTAACGCAATATTCACGGTTTTCTGAAGAAGTGGTAAACATATGCTCACCATAGTTTTCCCAGTGACCCGTTTTTTCCCACATCACACGGTCCATCATAAATGGACCTTTAACTTCCTGATATTGATATTCTTTCAGTTTAGTGCGCACGAAAGTTTCAAGTTCACGGAAAATAGTCCAGCCATCGTTATGCCAGAATGCCATACCCGGCGCTTCTTCCTGCATGTGGTACAAATCTAGCTGTTTACCAATTTTACGATGGTCACGTTTAGCGGCTTCTTCCAGGCGTTGCAGATAAGTATTGAGCTGTTTCTTATCAGCCCACGCAGTACCGTATATCCGTTGCAACATTTTATTGTTGCTGTCCCCACGCCAGTATGCCCCTGCAACTTTCTGCAATTTAAAATGATGACAAAAACGCATATTTGGCACATGTGGACCACGACACATGTCAACATATTCTTCATGATTATACAGACCAGGGCGATCATCACGACCAATGTTGTCATCCAAAATCTGTACTTTGTAATCCTCACCACGGGCGACGAACGTATCACGAGCTTCTTGCCAACTCACTTTTTTCTTGATGACGTCATAGTCTTTTTTGGCAAGCTCCAACATGCGTTTCTCAAGCAGCTCAATATCTTCCTGCATCAGGGCGCGGCCAAGATCGACATCATAGTAGAAACCATTATCAATAACCGGTCCGATGGCCATTTTAGTATCTGGCCATAATTGCTTAATCGCATGGCCCAACAGATGTGCGCAAGAATGGCGGATAATTTCCAGCCCTTCCCCATCTTTACTGGTAATAATAGCCAGCTTTGCATCAGAATCGATTAATTCACAGACATCCACCAACTCACCATTTACGCGGCCAGCAATACATGCTTTTGCTAAACCTGGACCAATATCACAGGCAACATCCATTACAGAAACGGCACGATCAAACTGACGTTGGCTACCGTCAGGAAGAGTAATAACAGGCATTTAAAATCCTTATCTACAGTGGTGACCCGCACGAAAGGTCACTTGAAGGAGTTCGATATTCAACTAAAATAACGATTTAAATTATTATCTAGTCAATCCATTAAAGTTTGGTACTAAGATTGGTACACGATGTAAAAAGTGACTGCCTTTGATACCGAAACATCGCGAAAATATACCACCAACAAACATTCAGGTCACGGCTATGTTTAATCACAAAATCAAAGGACATACAGCCTTAATAATCCACTGCATCAATAACACGATCATAGCAACAACGAAAAAACACGATTTCTGCTCTTATTACAGAGCGGAATAGATATCGCCAGCTGGATATTGAAATCAATGCAAGTCTTGAAAAAATCTTATAGGAAACATGAGTAAACAGTAATGGCGGTTCCCAGTTCTCACTGAATATAATCATAATCAAATATATATTTCAGAAAAACTCATTAGAAATGGAATAGCCATTATTGTCAGCTCTTTAATCTAATCTGCCATAGTCAATGAACGATAAGCATTCTTCACTTTCCACAAATAGCGTGGAGCCTGAGGTGCCGGATGATTATCCTTGACATGCTGATAAAACTCATCCGGTGTCATCCGGTTTATTTTATTAACGGCTAACTGACGGTCAGCACTAAAAGTGCGCAAGAGCGCACCTGCACCATTGACGTAAGCAACGATAGTGGCATAGTAGAGCGTCTCCGGATTATCAATACCCGCCAAATGCTGCTCTTTTAGAAGACTAATATAAGCAGTACCAAGATCAATATTGGTTTTAGGATCTTTCAACTCGCGGGTTGTCGGCTGACCAGAACGCCCCTTCTGTCGATACACATCCCGCCCTGCTGTTGATGCTTTAATTTGCATAAGGCCAATTGCATTCGATTTACTGACGGCATCGGGGCGGAAACCTGATTCAACTTGAATAATCGCCCTGATAAGCGTTTCATCAATACCGTACCGATTGGATGCCTGTTGAATAAATGTATCAAAAGGTGTCGGCGGGAAAGCAGAAAACCCAGCTACATTAGCAGAGCTACCACTGAGCATACGTTGCTGACCTGACTGTTTTCCGATATTGGTTTGCTGGGCATTCCTTCCAGCACAACCGACTAATAGCACAATCAGTGCCACAAAGCTGAGTCTTAATTTCACCCTTTAATCCTCTGGATCAAATCTACTACAGCGCAGCATATACAATTTCACTCACAACCCAAAAATATTTTACTTAACTTTTAACTCTATTCATGTTCATATCATATGAAGTGACTATTGTAATAATCTCTGTTTCTAAATTTTATAATCTTGACTTTACTTAAATGATATTGATAATCGTTATCATATACATATTTATAACAAGTAAAGGTTTGAATTCATGAAAAAGAAACTCTCTCTGCTTCCTTACCCTATATCAGGAATCGTATTGATTCTCTTATCCATAATCTTATTTAGCCAGCAGGTATCCGCCGCCAAAAAATTCAAAGTCGTCACCACTTTTACTATCATTCAGGATATAGCTCAAAATGTAGCAGGTGATGCTGCAATTGTTGAATCAATTACTAAACCGGGTGCTGAAATCCATGATTATCAGCCTACTCCCAAAGATATTATAAAATCTCAACATGCTGATTTGATCCTTTGGAATGGATTGAATCTGGAACGCTGGTTCGAACGTTTCTTTGAAAACCTCAAAGATGTGCCCGCCGTTGTCATCACTGAAGGCATTACACCATTACCTATTCGTGAAGGGCCTTACAACGGAAACCCTAACCCTCACGCCTGGATGTCACCCACCAATGCTTTGGTTTATATTGAAAATATCCGCAAAGCATTTGTGAAATATGATCCTGAAAATACAGAAAATTATAATAGGAATGCCAAAGCCTATGCTGAAAAAATCGCCCAACTGGATTCTCCACTGAGAGAGCGTCTTGCCCGTATTCCACAGGATCAACGTTGGTTAGTCACCAGTGAAGGGGCTTTTAGCTATCTGGCTAAAGATTATCAATTTAAGGAAGTTTATCTGTGGCCAATCAATGCGGAAGAACAAGGTTCACCACAACAAGTTCGTCATGTGATTGATACAGTAAGAGCAAATAAGATCCCGGTGGTGTTTAGCGAAAGTACCATTTCCGATAAACCAGCCAAACAAGTCAGCAAAGAAACCGATGCCCGTTATGGTGGCGTTCTTTATGTAGATTCACTCTCCGGCAGTGACGGGCCAGTACCCACTTATATTGATTTACTGAACAAAACTGTAGATACAATCGCAAAAGGATTTAATCAATGAATAGCAATATGCTGTTTGAGCGTCCTCATTTAGTGGTTGATGACGCCACTGTGACTTATAACAACGGCCACACTGCTATTTATGACGCCAGTTTTTCTATCACCGGCGGTACTATCTGTGCATTGGTTGGCATTAATGGCAGTGGTAAGTCCACACTGTTTAAGACCATTATGGGGCTGGTAAACCCATCTCAAGGGAAAGTTACCCTAAGCGATATGCCTGTCAAAAGTGCATTAAAGAAAAATATCATCGCGTATGTACCTCAAACAGAAGAAGTTGACTGGAACTTCCCGGTACTGGTTTCTGATGTCGTTATGATGGGCCGCTACGGCAAAATGGGATTTTTGAGAATCCCAGGCAAAAAGGATCACCAAGCTGTTGATGAAGCACTTGAACGTGTTGGCTTAACGGCTCTGCGCAACCGGCAGATTGGAGAGCTTTCAGGAGGGCAAAAAAAACGGGTTTTTCTTGCAAGAGCGCTGGCTCAGGAAGGAAAAGTTCTGTTACTGGATGAACCTTTTACCGGTGTTGATGTAAAAACAGAAAATGCCATCATTGACCTGCTGTGTGATTTACGTGATGAGGGTCATCTGGTTTTAGTCTCAACACACAACCTTGGCAGTGTTCCCGAATTCTGTGACCACGTTATCCTGATCAACCGAACTGTTCTGGCAAGTGGCCCGACAGAAACAACGTTCACCCAGAAGAATTTGGAGATGACTTTTGGTGGAGTACTTCGTCACATTAATCTATCCGGGCCGGAGTTGCATAATGATGATGATCCACGTTCCCTGACGGTTATTACTGATGATGAACGTGCAGCGGTGTTTTACGGTCAAGATCACCATGTTCCACCGAGGCAAACCCAGCAAAAGGAGAAACATAAACCATGATAGAACTTTTGCTGCAACCTTTTCACTATAACTACATGGTGAAAGCTATCTGGGTCAGTTCAATTGTCGGTGCCGTTTGTGCCTTTCTTTCTGCCTATCTGATGCTAAAAGGCTGGTCACTGATGGGAGACGCTCTCTCTCACTCGGTTGTGCCTGGTGTCGCCGGTGCGTACGCACTGGGTCTTCCTTATGCAGGTGGCGCTTTTTTTACCGGCATGCTGGCAGCACTATCAATGACTCTCGTTCGCCATATCACTCGCTTACGTGAAGATGCGGTGATCGGGTTTATATTTTCTACTTTCTTTGCTGCCGGCTTATTAATCGTTTCTCTCAACCCCACATCCGTTAACGTGCAAACCATTATTCTCGGTAATATCCTCGGTATCGCTGATGAAGATGTTCTCCAGGTTGAAATTATCATTGCAGTTTCATTTATCGTGTTAATGCTTATTTGGAAAGATTTGCTAGTTGTGTTCTTCGACGAAACCCATGCACGTTCTATTGGCTTATCTCCCTTACGGATGAAAATCATTTTTTTTACTTTACTGAGTGCCTGTACCGTTGCTGCCTTACAAACTGTCGGCGCTATTCTGGTCATTGCAATGGTAGTAACTCCAGGAGCAACCGCCTATTTACTAACTGATCGTTTTAAACACTTATTGATAATTGCAGTAGCTATTGGTTCCCTGACCAGTGCGTTTGGTGCTTATTTAAGTTTCTTCCTTAATGGTGCCACCGGCGGTGTTATTGTCACGCTACAAACCGTTATTTTCCTATTGGCGTTCTTCTTTGCACCAAAACACGGATTAGTCGCATCCCGTATACGTGCCAGAAAAGAATCCGTGGCGTTGGCTAAGGAGACACCGCTATGAATCAGTTGATTCAATTGATCACTGAACCGTTTATGTTTCCATTTATGCAACGGGCAATGTTCGCAGCCATTGTGACAGGCGCAGTATGTGCGATGCTCTCTTGTTACCTGGTGCTTAAAGGGTGGTCGTTAATGGGAGATGCTATCTCTCATGCCGTATTACCGGGGATTGTACTGGCTTTCGCTGCCGGGATACCTCTGGCTATTGGCGCGTTTCTTTCTGGTATTTTTTGCGCTTTTGCAACAGGATATCTGAAAGAACACAGCCGGATAAAAGAAGATACTGTGATGGGAATCGTCTTTTCCGGCATGTTTGCTTTTGGTTTGGTTCTTTTTGCCCGAATAGATACCGACCAACATCTCACTCATATTCTGTTTGGTAATATGCTGGGGATCACTAAAGATGAATTGAATCAAACATTATGGATTACCTGTATTACCATGGCTGTGGTACTGCTAAAACGTAAAGATTTCATGCTCTATTGCTTTGATCCGAACCAAGCGCGCGTAGTAGGGTTACCTGTTAAGTTTTTGCATTACGGTTTACTTTGTTTGCTGGCAATGACTATTGTCGCTTCCCTGCAAGCCGTGGGAATGATTCTGGTTATCGCAATGTTAATATCGCCCGGGATTATCGCTTTTATGTTATGCCGTAGTTTTGACCGAATGTTAATTGTCGCTACTGTTGCGTCGGTCAGTTCCTGTGTTCTTGGTACATTGATTAGTTTCCATATTGATGGAGCAACAGGGCCATGCATTGTTCTTGTCCAGGCTATTTTCTTTACACTGGCACTGGGTTACAACCAGATAAAACAGGCAAGAATGAAACTCAAACATAAAACCCATCAAGCTACTCTCCAAGTCTCCGACGAACCTAATTAATAACAAAAAGGGTTATATCTGTTTTAAGATATAACCCCGCTAATCATCTTTTTTACCGACTCATATATTTTCTCTGACTATAATTGTTCATTAAAGTGATTGACGATTTAGAGAGGTGAACCATGTGGCAGGCAGTAAATCGTTTGCTAAATGAATATTTCGGTGCTGCCGAGATTCACGATAAAACTGCGTTAACTGGAGGCGATATTCATCAAGCCTGGCAAGTCATTCATGGCGAGCGGCAAGTTTTTGTCAAATCAAATCTGAAGGAAATGCTCCCTGTCTTCAAAGCAGAATCTGAACAACTTGAACTACTGGCACGCAGTCAAACTATTCGTGTCCCAGCTGTTTATGGTGTTGGCTGTGATCGAGACTACAGTTTTCTGTTACTTGAATTTCTGCCTTTAAAATCTTTTAACCCACATAATGCTTATTGTTTCGGTCAACAATTGGCAAAACTTCATCAGTGGAGTGAGCAACCCCAATTCGGCTTTGATTTTGACAATATGCTGGCAACAACACCACAACCAAATGGTTGGCAACGACGCTGGCATCAGTTTTATGCAGAGAAACGAATTGGTTGGCAATTACAGATTGCAGCAGAAAAAGGCATGATATTTGGTGATATTGATAATATTGTTCGGGTCATAAGTAACAAACTTCAACATCACCAACCACAGCCCTCTCTCTTACATGGCGATCTCTGGCCTGCTAATTGCGCTTCTCTGGATGATCACGCCGTTGCTTTCGATCCTGCTTGTTATTGGGGAGATCGTGAGTGTGATTTTGCTATGCTGCCGTTATACCCTGATTTACCAATGCAAATTTTTGATGGTTATCAGAGTGTGTGGCCACTGCCTGCCAATTTTATTGATCGACAACCTGTATATCAGCTCTATTATTTGCTTAACCGTTGTAATCTGTTTGGTGGTGATAATTTTATTACGGCTCAAGATATTATTGATGATATTATGCAATGAAGAAGCAACTGGCTGCGGAAACACTTCATTCCGCAGCCATCACAACCAGAAGATTTACCAGCCTAAAATTCCCAGTAGAAAATAAAAAATTGCACCGATAATTACCGGTGAAACATATAAAATATAAATCTGACTAAACAATGTATGGGGCGGAAGTTTGATTCTTGATTCAATCTGTTCTCTTGTCAGGCCACCATTATCTTTGACTTTTTCAATAATCAATTGATCTTCAATATTTTCGCGTACAAATTTCACTTGTCTATACATACGTTGACCTGATGCATTCATAGCAAGACCGACAAAAATAAGAAAATAAATAATCAGAAAACTCATATTTTCTCCAGTGAAACCAGACAAACGAACGGGAATTGGTGAATTTTTCCAAAAGAATTCCAAAAATGGCGTATTAAAGCGCACCATTTCGGCCATCATTTTCAGAAAATCATCTAAAACAGCATTAATGCCATCACCTTTAATACCCTGTAGCCAGGCAAGATTGATCACAGAAACGATGGTCGATAAGAGTGCCGGAATAAAAATCATCCAACCTAAAACTCGCTTAATAATAGCGATGTATCCGGCTTTTTGGTAAGTCATGATACCCCTCATAGCAGTAAATAGATTCTATTTTTGGCTAATCATAGCCCATCAACCATTAAATTTAACTTTATATTTAATTAACTAAGCATTTCTTACCCTGTTCCCCACAAGAAAAAGATTTCATCTGCCGAGATTGCGACAATCAGCTTTCGCTAACTGTCTGACCAGTGGGAGATACTCATGTCTTTTCATTTACCAATAAAAGCGGCCATTTTTGATATGGACGGTTTACTGATTGACTCTGAACCATATTGGATCCAAGGAGAAAAAGAAGTATTCAGTGAATTAGGTCTGGATTTATCTTTGGCAAAGAAACTACCAGACACTCTTGGGTTGCGTATTGACCATGTTGTGGAGCTATGGTACCAAGCTTCTCCGTGGCAAGGTGCATCAAAATCAGAAGTGGAACAGCGGATTACAAATTATGTAATCAAACAGGTAAAAGAAAACCATCCCCTGCTCCCAGGTGCTGAATATTCTTTAAACCTTTGCCGTGAACAAGGATTGAAAATCGGTCTGGCCTCAGCTTCTCCACAATATATGCTGGAACAAGTACTTGAGATGTTCAACTTGAGTCATTATTTTAATACTGTCGTTTCTGCTGCCAAATTACCCCACAGTAAACCCCATCCCGAAGTTTATTTGCGCGCTGCTGAACAACTGAGTGTTTCCCCGATAAGTTGTGTGACTCTGGAAGATTCATTTAATGGAATGATAGCGACAAAAGCAGCAAGAATGTGTTCAATCATTGTGCCAACAGCCCATTATTTCGATGATCTACGTTGGATATTAGCAGATATTAAACTACGCTCACTTGAACAATTAAGTGTAACAGATATCATCTGACCATAACTTTAGCTGCCATTATCTGTTTAAATGGCCGTTTCTAATTGCTCACATAGCCGCCGTAGCGTTTATTCCTTATTCTGTCAAATGAAAATCCAATTAAATATTAACGTTATATATTAATAAATAAGATATTTTTGCTTTTCACCCCCTATCTTACCCGCATAAAACCCACTATACTTCGCCAACTGTATGGATAGACAGTTATCAGTCAGAGGAATTTATGACCGCAGAAGGGCATCTTTTATTTTCAGTTGCCAGTATTATTATGGCGCACAAACTTGAAATAACACCAGAAATAGCCAATGGTGACTGGTTGCATATGCTACCAGGCGTGCTGCTTACTGCATTGTTACCAGATATAGATCACCCAAATTCAACCCTGGGGAGATTATTCAGATTTATCTCAATTCCAATTGCCAAACTATGTGGTCACAGAGGATTCACTCACAGTTTACTTGCTCTTGCATTAGGTATCGCTTTACTTTGGCTCAAAATACCAGAAGAGTGGCCTGTACCAACCGATTTTTTCCATGCCATGATTATTGGTTATCTAAGTCATCTGGTAGCGGATATGCTGACTCCCGCTGGTGTACCGTTATTATGGCCAATAAAGACACGTTTCCGCCTGCCTGTACTTGGCAAACAAGGAAATAAGAAAGCAGAAAGGTTTATTTCTGCCTTGCTGGTTGTCATTGCCGTTTTTCTGCCAGAACATATTGAATACTCTATACTTATTTTTATAGATTACATCAAAAAACTGTATTTTTAATAACCTTTGAAAATATTTTCAATGTTATAATCGCATAAAAATCACTCTTAATTGCCATGATGATTATATCAAATTCGATTTAATTATAAGAGCCGATAACCTTAGCTGGTACCATATTCTCAATTACTTGCTGTAGGGTATAAGTTTATAACTTAACTCGATTAATACAGCTTAACTCCCTCAATAATTAAAATCTGGAGTTTGTGGATGAACTTACCATTAATTCTAAATGTGCTCGTTTTCGCAGCACTGCTTTTGCTATTGTCAAAAGCCAGCTCACACCAATGGAGTCTGTCAAAAAAGGTTCTTTTTGGCCTCGCCATTGGCGTTATTTTTGGTCTGGCGCTACAACTGACTTATGGAGCTGATAATACCATACTGAAAGAATCAATCTCATGGTTCAATATTGTAGGTAACGGCTATGTACAACTTCTGCAAATGGTGATTATGCCGCTGGTATTTGCCTCTATTCTAAGCGCTGTTGCCAGATTGCATAAAGCATCTTCTCTGGGAAAAATCAGTTTTCTAACCATCGGCAGCCTGCTGTTCACTACGATGATCGCAGCGCTGATCGGTATCATTATTACTAACCTATTCGGCCTGACTGCTGAAGGTCTGGTGCAAGGAACTCAAGAAACAGCACGCCTGTCGGCTATCGAAAACAACTACATAGGCAAAATCTCTGATTTGTCTGTGCCGCAGTTAATTTTATCTTTTATTCCTAAAAACCCATTTGCTGATTTAGCCGGCGCCAATCCAACATCTGTTATCAGTGTTGTTATTTTTGCGACCTTCCTGGGGATTGCTGCACTACAAATGCTGAAAGATGACCGCGAACGTGGTGAACGTGTATTAGCCGCTATCGATATTATGCAAGCATGGGCAATGAAACTGGTTCGCCTGGTTATGCGCCTGACGCCATACGGTGTTATGGCTCTGATGACCAAAGTTGTCGCCAACTCTAATATCCACGAAATTGCGAAACTGGGCAGCTTTGTTATCGCATCCTACATTGCACTAGCGCTGGTGTTTGTTGCTCACGGGTTTCTGCTCTCTCTCACCGGTATCAATCCACTTAAATTTTTCAAAAAAATCTGGCCGGTATTGACCTTTGCATTCACTAGCCGTTCAAGTGCAGCCAGTATCCCACTGAATGTTGAAACCCAGACACGCCGTATCGGTGTACCGGAATCTATCGCCAGTTTCTCAGCATCTTTCGGCTCAACAATTGGTCAGAATGGTTGCGCCGGGATTTATCCTGCCATGCTGGCAGTCATGGTTGCGCCGACAGTAGGCATAAACCCATTTGATCCTGTATGGATTGCAACACTGGTTGGTATTGTGACTATCAGCTCCGCAGGCGTTGCTGGTGTGGGTGGCGGTGCTACATTTGCCGCACTGATTGTCTTACCTGCAATGGGATTACCTGTAACGCTAATTGCACTGTTGATTTCTGTTGAGCCTCTTATTGATATGGGCCGTACTGCGCTGAATGTGAGTGGTTCAATGACCGCCGGTACAATTACCAGCCAGTTAATGGGGCAAACTGATAAAACCACCTTCAATCAGGAAGATGAAGTTGAATTAAATCAGCTATGATTTGAATTTCAAAAATCATAAAAAAAGCCGAGGAATACATCATTCTTCGGCTTTTTTATTTTATTCTCAATATTATTTATTCAGGTACTGCCCACTACGCAGAGCTTCAATACGTTTGTCTAATGGTGGGTGAGACAGAAACAGCTCACTGAACGTCTTGGATTTACCATTAATACAGAATGCCATCATACTGCCTTCTTCCTGCGGCTCATAACTGGTTTTCAGACGCTGTAAAGCAGCAATCATCTTCTCACGACCTACCAACTTAGCAGAACCTGCATCTGCATGGAATTCGCGGTAACGGGAGAACCACATCGTAATAATACTTGCCAGAATACCGAATACGATTTCCAGCACCATTGAAACAACCATGTAAACGATCGGGTTACCAGAAGAGTTACCCTCTTCTTCACTATTGTTACCAGACAGAAAACCTGATACAACCTGAGCCAGCAAACGGGAGATGAAGATAACGAAGGTATTGACTATCCCTTGCAGCAAAGTCATCGTCACCATATCACCGTTAGCGATATGGCTAATCTCATGGGCAATAACGGCTTCCGCTTCTGCCCTGCTCATATTATCCAACAGACCAGTACTAACAGCGACCAGAGAAGCATTACGACGAGCTCCGGTAGCAAAAGCATTAATGTCAGGTGCAGCATAAATAGCAACCTGTGGCATCGTAATATTGACCTGCTCCGCCTGACGGCGAACAGTTTCAACTAACCAATGTTCAACTTCATTTGCTGGCTGCTCTATGACCTGACCACCAACAGAACGCAAAGCCATCCATTTGGACATCAGCAGGGAAATAAACGACCCACCGAAACCGAACAGACCAGCCATAATCATTAAACCTTGTACGCTACTTCCCTGAATTCCTGTCAGAGAAAGTATTATCCCGAACACCAACATAACAGCAAGGTTAGTGAGGAGGAACAAAGCAATTCGCATCATAAAAACCGGCTTCCTTTATTAATAATCAATGCACTTTCAGAGTTAATCTATAAATAAGGCTGTTCTTGCTATATTCAAGGCTTTGAACTCTTCAAGCGATAAAATCAACACAACTTTACAAAATTATAAAAAAACCGGTATCAGCCTAACACCAATTGGTTAAGCAAAATACTCTGATACCCGGTAACACAGAGAAAATGTGAAACAGTTCATCCTTCCTGAAAAAGGGAGAACACTTCAAAAAGCGCCGTTTATGCAGAGACTAAAAACCCAATACACCGTTCACTCAAAACATCTCAAGTGAACGGTATTAGACATCGTTAACGAGCTATTTAAAAATGACTCTACTTAGATTTAGCTAACACTTTCTCAGCAGGTTGATGGGATAAATCAAGTGCAATTTTCACTGATTCATCAAGATAAGGATCCGGACCCTGATAATCTTTAGGTAAATCATCCAGTGAAGTTAACAATTTTTTACCCTCGCGTTTAAAGCGATCATTAATCCGGTTCAGTTTTAAAGCATCATCTTCTTTGTTCTCTTTCTCTCTTTGTGCATAGTTAAGAGAAACAATGTTCTTATGCTCTTTCATTGCCTTATAGTGCGCAATGTCCTCATTGATATATTTGAACTCTGGATCATCCGCGATGCGGGCACTATGAGCCACATTCAACGGCGGAACTAACCCTGCAATAACTTTAGACCCCGTATAACGGGCAGGAGGAACGCTATCCCAAGGCAAAGCATTATCTTCAAAACTTTCTCCTGTTTCCGCCGGATCAATCCCCGTTGGCATCACAATATCAGGTGTAACACCTTTACGCTGGGTACTACCACCATTCACACGATAGAATTTCTGAATCGTATACTGAACAGAACCCAGTGATGGCCAATCAGGACGCATCATTTGATCGTAAATACGACTCAAAGAACGATATTGCTGAACCGTACCTTTACCAAACGTTGGCTCACCAACAATCAGCGCCCGCCCATAATCCTGCATTGCTGCGGCAAAAATCTCAGAAGCAGAAGCACTAAACCGGTCTACCAGAACAACCAAAGGCCCTTTGTAGTACACCATCTCATCAGTATCGGAATCCTGGCGGATTTTCCCGTTATTATCCCTGACTTGCACAACCGGGCCACTTGGGAGAAACAGGCCAGACAAAGAAACCGCTTCTGTCAGCGCACCACCACCATTACTACGCAGGTCAATAACAACAGCACTGACATGCTGTTTAGTCAGTTTTTGCAATTGAGTTTTAACATTATCAGTCAAGCCAACGTAAAAACCTGGGATATCAAGAACGCCCACTTTTTCCTTACCAATTGTCTTGACTGACATCTTCACTGCCCGATCTTCCAGACGGATCTGTTCACGAGTCAAAGTGATAGTACGTGGTTTTGCCCCTTTGGTATCAGAAATAACCTCAAGCCGTACTTTACTGCCTTTAGGGCCTTTAATCAGTGCAACCACATCATCCAGACGCCAGCCAATAATATCCACCATGGATTTCCCTGACTGAGCGACACCGATAATCTTATCACCCACTTTTAACGCTTTGCTTTTGGCGGCAGGTCCACCGGCAACCATAGAATTTATGACGGTATAATCATCATCTATCTGTAAAACAGCACCAATTCCCTCCAGGGAAAGACTCATCTCTGAGTTAAACTGTTCAGTATTGCGTGGTGAAAGATAATTGGTATGAGGATCGATTTCACGGGCAAACGCCGTCATAATCAATTGGAAAACATCTTCACTCTGACTTTGTGTCAGGCGTTTTAACGCAGACTGATAGCGCTTGGTCAGCACTTGTTTAATTTCTTTATCGTCTTTACCGGTGAGTTTGAGATTGAGCCAATCATATTTAATTTTAGCATCCCAAAGTTTATTTAACTCTTCGATATTCTGCGGCCAAGGGGCTTTGGAACGATCAACATCAATTGTGTCATTACCACCAAAATTCATTGGCTGTTCAAGACGAGATAAAGCATACTGATATCGCTCAAAGCGGCGTTTTTGCAGCAAATTAAACAGGTCATACGGGATTTCCAGATTCCCGCTTTCCAATTCCTTGCCTAACAACTTTTTCCTATCAGCATACTGAGCTACATCTGACGCCAGTAATATGTTATGACTGTAGTCCAGTATATTAAGGTAGCGGTCAAATATTTTTGCTGAAAAATCACCATTTAAATCAAATTGACGATAATGAGAGCGAGTGAAGCGGGATGTTACCCGCTCGCTCACTGTTGAGTGCTGAGGCTCTTGCTTCAATACAGGCAGTTGCTCAATACGAACAGGAACAACCACTGGACTGTTTGTATTTGCATAACAAATACCAAAAATTGAAACGCCTAAGACAAAAGCCAGTCTGACGAATGTGTTCATGCCCAGGTTGGCCTCCGTATCAGAACTGTAAGTGTTCTGCGCGTACAATCATCGCTAAACCGGAAGGCAATTGTACCCGTACACCGTCTTTGGCGATTTCAAGCACAGAAGCATCCATCGAGCTTTTACCCACTCTTACTTTAATTTCCTGTCCAATTTTCAGCGATGAAACATCGGCGATCTGAGTCGGTGCAGGTTGAGCAGGTTTAGCCGCCGGTTTACGTGCCTGCTGAGGACGATTTTGTTGGCGTGGCTGCCGTTTTTCCCCTTCAGTATTGTTGGCACGACGACGAGGAGCTGGCTTTTTGGCTACAGGCCGTTCATTTTTTTCACCGGCAGCCGCATTTTCAGCTTCACGTTTTTTAGCTCTTTGCTCAGCACGCTGTGCCTGAACCCGTGCTTTGGCTTCAGTCAGTTGCTGGAGAGCGTGCTCAATGTGTTCCGCCTCCAGTTCACCGCATGAATTACCATCAAGGTCAACACGCTGCGCGCCCTCTTTAACACCATACAGATAACGCCAACTTGATGTATACAGACGCAAGGCAGAGCGCAATTGTGTTTTACTTAAACACTCTTCGTCCTGGATACGTTCAACGATATCCTGAAAAATACCGATCTTTAAAGGACGAGCTTCACCTTCGGCTACGAAACAGAGCGGGAAACGCTCAGCTAAAAAAACAATAATTTCTTTACTACTATTCAACTTAGGTTGATTTTCCATGAAATTTCCTGATTACAACGGTTTTGCCAACCAGCATAGGCATGAACTGGCGTCATTATAATAGCGTTGCTGATAAATGCCACGTTATCCATATGTTAAGTTACATTCAGTTCAACATATTTCGGCACAACGCACTGTTCTAAATGAGCACAAAGCCCATCAATAAGGGTTTGTAAGCCAAATTCGTCTTTTTCGTCGAATCTATTAAGAATCGTGCTATCAATATCCAATACACCAATGATTCTATCGTTTACGATTAATGGCAACACAATTTCAGCGTTACTGGCAGCATCACAAGCAATATGACCGGGGAATGCATGAACATCATCAACACGCTGAATACGCTTTTCTGATACAGCAGTTCCACATACCCCCTTGCCAACAGGTATTCTCACACAGGCAACTTTTCCCTGAAATGGTCCCAGAACCAACGTATCACCATCAATCAGGTAAAAACCGACCCAGTTAACGTCATGCAAGCGTTCATACAACAATGCGCTGGCATTAGCGAACGTCGCTATTAAGTCAAACTCACCAGACAACAGAGCTTTTAAGTCCGCTGCAAGCTCCCGATAGAACTCATTTTTATTCATATTGACCTATCCGATGAAATTTACAAAATGCATCTCTATTTTTTTGTATCAAAAAAATATCAAATGCCCATAACAATAAGGTTAACAGCCTGTCACACTGACGTAAATTTTTTACTGTCTTTAATAAGATATTCTTTATTATATTTATTGAGCATAGGTAAAGGCTAGTGAGATATCACACCTCTTACCAAAACATTATCAAAAGTGTAGCCAGTATGAATATGATTCACTGTAAGCACCTCAATGCCCTTACGCAATAAAAATCAGACTGAATTATTCCGCAATTATAAAGATCAATTATCTGATAACCGTACCAATCATTAGTTTCTTTCATTTTAGAGTTAACGCTTCATGAAGTAAAAAACAAAACATTCAAACAATTTATCCGTAGAATTATTGCACTACCACTTTATCGTTAACACTTTCAGCTCCTACGACCACACCAAATAAATATTTCCTACTAAATGTGGAAAAGGTCAAAGAATAGCGAAGATGAAAAAAGCAATATGACGAGACTAAGTTTTAGAACAGATAATTATAACAGCAATATCATCTACCGATAATACAGCACGGAAAATATTATTACTGGCAATTTCAGTCATTTGATCTATTCTCAAATGATGGCCTTACTGGTCGTACCTGTTAACTAAAAGCTAAGGAACCATCATGAATCAGACAAAGTTAAGAATTTCCAGCTACGAAATTGATGATGCAATTCTGTCTTCATCTACCGAAGAAGATGACACTACCATTAGCATTCCTTGTAATTCTGACCACGAGCTTTGTATGCAACTGGATGGGTGGGATGAACATACCAGTATTCCCGCCTTACTAGACGATAAGCACATTCTGCTATACAGAAAACATTACGATAGACAAAAACATGCATGGGTTATGAGGGTGGTCTGATGTCCAAAAAACTTTTGACAAAAAAAGGCCGAGTTGACTCCTCTACTCGGCCTAGGGAAAATGGCTCTTAAAGAGCCGTGCGCTAAAAGTGTCATTGAGACGTAAACAACTTACAGTTTAAAGCGTAGCTGACATATGGCATTTTACCAATTTTTTGGATAATAAATAGCCAAACATCATGCTACCGCTTAACTCAATGGCATTATTTTTTATCACACAATGCTAAAGCTGCTTGCTGGAATAGCTCTATACTCATTTTTTGAGTCGGATTTTTGCTATCATTCAATAGAATAATATCCAAAGACTTCGCATTCACCTTCCCTATTCTCATCATCTCTGTGGCTATATCATTCAATGGGTATTGCACTAACGTACTTGGATTAATCACAAACAGAGCCCGATTTGCTCTGCAATCCAACATCACTTCTTCCCGTGTAAATGCCCATTTATCACCAAACTGTAGCTTACTCACCGTTTCAATAGGCGCAGCAACACTTTGAAAAGAGAAAGAAAACAAGGGAAGCAATAAAAATAAACGTTTCATAATAGTTACCAATGTAGATATAAGAACGAAAAAAGCAGATTCATTCTCACGCACTACCTATACACTCCGATTCCTGCACGCAGTCCGTATTCTCGCTATATTCTATTGTCAGAAACAGACTGCACCAATAGCCCCCACCGAAACAGGGGGATGAATTAAGAAAATCAAACCGGCTGGTAAGTAGCAAAAACAGCAACACATAATAAAGCCAGTGCTCCAAGCATAATTTCAACCCAACTATTGATAACTAACAATTGATAGCGGCCGGGTTGCCTCAATTTAGGAACCAGAATATAGCGATTCATTAATGCAAGCACCACCATACCCGCCACCAGCGCTATCTTTAGCCATAGCATTGATTGATATTCACTGCCACTATATTCCGGCCAATCAGGGAGCAAAATCAAGCTACTTATGGTGCCTGTAACAATAATAAGAATTACTGCAATATGACCATACGTGGAAAAACGCATCATAGAAATCATAATCTGTTTATCCAGCCCTACAGCCAATTCATTTTTTATACGCAAAAGTTGCAGGCACAACAAAAACGGCCATAATCCACCAAACCAATATCCAACACTCAATAAGTGAATGACCTGATTAATCTGATGAAAAACACCTGTCATCCCATCATGTATTACTGAATGGCCGATAAGAGCATGACAAGACAGTAAAATGGCAGAGATAATTAACATCGTAACATTTCTGGTTTTTTGGTTATTGATAAACAATAACCCTATAGCAACTATTGAAACCAGTATTTGCCATTGCCAAACTCTGCCAAAAGTTGTTCCCAGTACTGCTAGCCAGATTTCCAGATTATAAGTATCTTGCCAGCCATCCCCCATTATCCCCGCTTGCATCGCCAACCAGCCAATTGCCGTTATGAGTGCCCCAATCGTGCTGATAATTACCCCCAAACGGAGACGGGCATCAATCAGAACAGATAAACGATCAGGAACCAGCATGGCAGTAAATATGCTGAGACCAAACATCAACATGACTGCCACGAAATGAGTGAAGCGACAAAGGATATACAGCGCGGCCAGAGACATAATTACTTAACTGTAAAGCTATAAACGCCTTTAGTTTTATGCCCATCAACAGAGACTACTCTCCAGTCAACATCATATTTACCCGCCACTAGCTTATCTTCGACAGGAAGAATAAGTTTTGTATTGGTTGCCGGATCAAGCTTCAGTTTACCCGTTTTTATAAGTTTATTTTCCGGGCCAGTCACTTTTACTTTACTGAAATTCAGCTCAATACCTTCTGAAAAACTCAAAGTAATTACCTGTGGTGTATTTTCTACTGTCGTATCTTCTGCTGGAATTTGTTCTGTTAAATGCGCATGGGCCAAAGCTTGTTGGCAAGACATGCCGACAAAAAGGACAACTAAAGCAGATAACTTTCGGCAAAAAGAGTGAATTTTGCTGATAGCCATAAATGACCTCTTAATTTTCAGATGAATTTCTATAAATTGATATCATCTTATATCAAAAGGATTATTTTATCCGCGATAACTTACAATGAGAATTTCGTCTTGTGAACTATCGCGCAAAAATAAAGGAAAACCGCAGTATTAGCCTTAAATATCTAAAACTATTGTCGACTACTGCGGTTAATTCATCCCATTTAGTCAGACAGGATTTGCAGCAGCCAGAGCTTTCAGATCCTTATCCAGGAAGAAGAGCGCCTTACCATCCTCGCCAACCATATCCAGTTTATCAAGGATAGATTTGAACAATTTCTCTTCTTCGTGCTGTTCTGCTACATACCATTGCAGGAAGTTAAAAGTAGAATAATCCTGCGCCGTTATCGCCAAATGGGCGAGTTTATTAATTTCAGCAGTAATGAATTTCTCATGCTCATAAGTTCTCTTAAGTACATGGGAGATGGATTCATAATCAGTCGAAGGCGCATCAATCTGCCCCAAACGTGGCATCGCACCAGTATCACTCAAATAATCAAACAAGCGATGCATATGCTGCATTTCTTCCTGAGAGTGTGATTTAAAAAACGCGGCGGCACCTGCTAACCCTTTATCACTGCACCATGCACTCATTTGCAGATATAAATTCGCAGAATAGAACTCCAGATTCATCTGCTCATTTAATTTATTAACCATTTCTTGATTTAACATAATAGGCACTCCAGTTATTAATTTACCTGTATTATGCCAATTATATTAAAATAATAAAACCCAATAAGCAAAAATAAATTAAATATGCGTATGGCATTGAAATAAAAATATATTTTCAAAAAACACAAACAGAAATGAATCTCATTTAATATATCTAAATGGAAATGAATTTTATTTACAAAATAACATTCGCTAAGAAATTTTTATATTTAATGATAATGAATATTATTTATATTTATAAAATAATCAATTCAGCCCTTGCCAGAAAACCGAGTCTGGATTAACTTTATCTTTTTGTGAATTAGAGTTTCAATTCAGCGAGACACTTATGGGACATAATCTGGCCGGGCTTTCTACAGAGAGTATGGATAAAGTAAATGTTGATTTGGCGGCATCGGGGGTGGCTTTTAAAGAGCGTTACAATATGCCAATATTTCCTGACACAGTCGAACAGGAACAACCCACACACCTTAGGGAGTATTTTCAACAACGTTTGGTGCATTATCGCCAGTTATCCAAACAATTTTCCCGTTTACCTTATGAGCCGAAAGGCCGCTGATCATCTATTAAGAATTGACAACCACCGGATAACCGGTGGTTATACCAAATTATTGCTCTGCAAATTTATCCGTTGCACTAATCAGATGATGTAAAATACCCGGCTCATCAAATGAGTGTCCTGCACCTTCAATGATGTGTAACTCTGCTTCCGGCCATGCTTGTGCCAGATCCCAGGCATTCTGCACCCGGCAAGCCATATCATATCGACCATGAATGATGACTGCCGGAATATCCCTTATAACATCAATGTTATTCAACAGTTGCTGATCGTCATTCATAAAACCCTCATTGATAAAATAGTGGTTCTCAATTCGGGCAAACGCCAAGGCAAACTCATCTTCTGCAAAAGATTCTACGCTATCTGAAGGAAGCAATGTTACCGTCTCTCCTTCCCATAAACTCCAGAGGCGAGCTGCTTCTAATTGAACCTGACGATCATCACTGGTCAGCCGTTTATTATATGCTCCGATAATATCCCTTCGCTCTTCCTCCGACAAAATAGATATCGTGCGTTGCCATTTGTCGGGGAAAAAATTAGAAGCGCCATCCTGATAATACCAGTGCAACTCCTGCGGCCTCAGCAAGAAAATTCCCCGAAGAATTAATTCAGAAACTCGCTGGGGGTGAGTCTGGGCGTAAACTAAAGATAAAGTAGAACCCCAGGAGCCCCCAAATACCAGCCATTTTTCCACCCCCATTAATTGACGCAAGCACTCAATGTCTTCAACTAAATGCCAGGTGGTATTATTTTCCAGACTGGCATGAGGTTTTGAGCGCCCACAGCCACGCTGATCAAATAACATGACATGATATTTCTTAAGGTCAAATAGCCGACGATGATAACAGGCAATACCACCGCCCGGTCCGCCATGAATAAATACCGCAGGCTTACCGTTAGGATTACCACATAATTCCCAATAGATTTGGTGACCATCACCTGTGTCCAAATAACCAGAACGGTAAGCTTCACAGGCCGGATATAATTTTTTCAATTCTGACATAACATTTCCTTTACTGGCTAACACCAAATCTGGTGTCCATCTAATGACGGGTTGGAAATAACTATCAGAAAATGTTATTTCAATTCACTATAGCTAATCGTATTTTGCTGACAATCAACAACAACACGGTAATCTTTGTCACGCTTAGAACCACGAACAGTAAGGGGAATTTTTAATATAGCTTTATCACCAGTGATATTTTCCTCATTTACCCACGCCACAGGTGTAGATGTCCCCAACTGCTTTTTATCTTCTGACCAACGGTTGATACGATTTTGCAGAAAATCACGTTTTACCTGAGCGGCAATTTGCGATTTTGTTAAATTATCGCAAGAGACAAATTTATCAACACGTTTGCTCTCTGACACAGCAGATGCTGCAAATGAGACAGCGAGCAAAAGTGCAGTGCCTGATAGGCCAACACTATTCATGATATGACATGCTTTCATACTACCTCCTGTTAATATCTCAAAATAAGAGATTAAATATGGAGCTAACCTAACATGCCAGGTGAAATAAATGTGTGATTATTGTTAAATAAATAATTTAATTATGTTCATTTCTCATCATCAAACATCACATTAACCTGCCCTTTTGTGCGATGCTGTTCACGAAGCTCTTGAGCAACCAACCCAATGGCTTCTCCACTGCTCATTCCCTCAGCCATTAATTGCTGAATTTTCTCCACTGCCAGTTGCTGTTCCTGATGAGATAAGGTTGGCATACTTGAAAACATGATAATAACCTCTAAATAAACTGATCGACGCCGAAGAGTATAGCGATTTTTATCTCAGGTAAGGAGTGGATTTCTATGTTAATCTCTGGGGATGAAAATCAATGCCAACTCTTGCATTACAACGGTTAAAACCAACACCATAATGAGTACTTCACTGCAAAAACGACAATTACCTTATCAATCAGACGCAGCCATCAACTATTTCGCGCCGATTTCAAACCAGCCTTGGGCAATGCTGCTCCATTCTGGTTCTGCAAACCATCCCCATAACCGGTTTGATATTCTGGTTGCAGAACCATTAATAACCCTGCTCAGTCATGAAAAATCAACCGTAATAAATGAACGTGGTGATACTTATATTACTGAGGAAGATCCCTTCTATCTGCTAAAAAAACAACTGGAAAAGTTAAATATTACAGCAAAGTTTGATCCTGATTTGCCATTTCAGGGTGGTGCACTGGGTCTCTGGGGATATGATCTTGGACGTTGTATCGAAAAATTACCGTCACAAGCCAAAAATGAGTTGTCATTTCCAGATATGGCAATAGGTATTTATGACTGGGCGCTGATTGTTGATCATCATAAAAAAGAGGTGACTCTATTTAGCTACAGTGATGCTGATACACGCCTGAACTGGCTTATATCCCACCAGGCTTCGCCAAAAACGGCTTTTACACTGACCAGCGAATGGCAGTCAAATATGAGTACAGAGCAATATAATGAAAAGATTAGCTGTATTCATGACTATCTATTAGACGGCGATTGTTATCAAGTCAATCTGGCACAGCGATTTTGCGCTGATTACCGGGGAGATGAATGGCAAGCATTCATCAAACTGAATAAGAGCAATCGCGCACCTTTTTCTGCCTTTATTCGTTTACCAGAAAACAGTGTCATTAGTGTCTCTCCTGAACGCTTCCTACTCCTGGAAAATAAGCAAATTCAGACTCGGCCAATCAAAGGAACATTACCGCGCTTAAACGACGCAGAAAAGGATACATTACAAGCTGAAAAACTGGCGGCATCAAAAAAAGACCGGGCCGAAAACCTGATGATTGTCGACTTATTACGTAATGATATTGGCCGGGTAGCCACACCGGGATCAGTTAAAGTTCCTGAATTATTTGTCGTTGAACCATTCCCTGCCGTTCACCATCTGGTCAGCACAATTACCGCAGTACTACCAAATGAACAACATGCCACGGACTTACTGCGCGCCTGTTTTCCAGGCGGTTCTATTACCGGTGCTCCTAAAATCAGAGCAATGGAAATAATAGAAGAGCTTGAGCCTCATCGCCGGCATGGATATTGTGGTTCAATTGGCTATATTAGCTTTTGTGGCACGATGGACAGTAATATTACTATTCGTACCCTCTTGACCGAGAAAGAAAAAATATATTGCTGGGCAGGTGGCGGAATTGTTGCCGACAGTATTGCTGAAAACGAGTATCAGGAAACATTTGATAAGTTGAATCATATTTTACCGCAACTGGGAAAAATAAAATCGATATGATGCCATTATCTGATTTCATTAACAGATTTCAGTTACAGATTCCATCACCCCCTAAACGGCTTGCAAATAACACCCGCCATGCTGCGGTGTTATTACCGATCATCTGCAAGCCGAAACCAACGCTATTACTGACCCAGCGCGCCACCACATTACGATCACACGCCGGTCAAGTAGCCTTTCCCGGTGGGGTTGCAGATCCCGAAGACAAATCAATCATTGCTACAGCACTGCGGGAAGCAGCAGAAGAAGTCAACATCCCCCATCAGAAAGTTAAAGTTTTGGGGCAACTCATGCCCTTAGACAGCATGAGCGGTTATCTGGTGACACCCATTGTTGGGTTATTACCCCCAGAGTTGTCTTTCCACAGCAACCCGACAGAAGTTTCCAGTATATTCGAAATCCCTTTATCTGAAGCGCTTTCTCTTTCAAGTTATCATTATCTTGATGTTAACCGCCGTGGTCAGCAATATCGCATCTATTTTCACTGGTATCAGGGGCGACTTATCTGGGGCCTGACAGCGGCTATCATTTATCAATTAGCTCAACAGGTTCAGGTTTGATCCAAATCATGAGAAATAATCACCCTGTGTTTTTTTCATCCATTTTTGTCACAGTTGCTATCATAATTCAAAAAAAACTGTAAACTCACTTATCAACACTACTAAATCACAGTAAAGTAGCGTACCCCAATATATATAACTATATCTCTATCTTTTTTAAGGAGTCTGGCGTGATTAGCGTTTTCGACATGTTTAAGGTCGGTATTGGCCCATCTAGTTCTCATACAGTTGGCCCGATGAAAGCCGGCAAACAGTTTGTCGACGATCTGGTAAACCAGGGCTTAATGCCTTCTATCACGCGTGTAGCCGTTGATGTTTACGGCTCACTCTCATTAACCGGCAAAGGTCATCATACGGATATAGCCATTATCATGGGCCTGGCAGGTAATTTGCCAGCGACCGTTGATATTGATTCAATCCCCGGTTTTATTCGTGATGTAGAGCAAACTCAGCGTATTAAGCTGGCCAATGGCTTACATGAAGTCGATTTCCCACGTGACAGCGGCATGGTTTTCCGTAGTGATAACCTATCGTTACATGAAAACGGTATGCAAATTCATGCATTCGCGGGAGACAAAGAAGTTTATAGCAAAACCTACTACTCAATTGGTGGTGGTTTTATTGTTGATGAAGAGCATTTTGGTAAACCCTCTCAGGATATCAAACCTGTTTCATATCCATTCAATTCAGCAAAAGAACTGCTGATGAATTGTAATAAAACCGGGCTATCTATCTCCGGTTTGATGATGAAAAACGAACTGGATCTCCACAGTAAAGAAGAAATTAACGCTTATTTTGCTGATGTCTGGGATACCATGCAGGCTTGTATTGAGCGTGGTCTGAACACAGAAGGCGTTTTGCCTGGCCCATTGCGTGTACCACGCCGTGCAGCGGCATTACATCGTATGCTGACCTCATCAAACAACCTGTCTAATGATCCAATGAATGTCGTGGATCTGGTGAACATGTTCGCCTTGGCAGTCAATGAAGAAAATGCCGCGGGTGGGCGTGTTGTTACCGCACCAACCAATGGCGCTTGTGGCATTGTTCCTGCCGTACTCGCTTATTACAACCATTGCATTGAGCCTGTAACACCAGAGCTGTATATCCGCTATTTCCTGGCATCCGGCGCTATCGGCATTCTGTATAAAATGAACGCCTCTATATCTGGAGCTGAAGTGGGTTGCCAAGGGGAAGTGGGTGTTGCCTGTTCAATGGCAGCAGCTGGCCTTGCTGAACTGCTTGGTGGTAGTGCTGAACAGGTCTGTATTGCCGCTGAAATCGGCATGGAACATAATCTCGGCCTTACCTGTGACCCGGTTGCAGGCCAGGTACAGGTGCCTTGTATTGAACGAAATGCCATTGCTTCAGTAAAAGCAATCAACTCTTCCCGCATGGCTTTGCGTCGTACCAGTGAACCACGTGTTTCTCTCGATAAAGTCATTGAAACTATGTACGAAACAGGCAAAGACATGAACGCTAAATATCGTGAAACATCCCGTGGTGGTCTGGCGATTAAAGTTCAGTGTGATTAATCAAATAAATAACCTGTTTTTTGATCAGTAAATCCTTCTGCCATCAAAATATCCCTACCTTAGGGTAGGGATGATAGGCGGTATCCCAGGAATCGGCCTGATTGCGATATGAGGAGAAAGCATCGCAACAGGTACTAACCTGTCGGAACAATACTCAACGGCATTAATTTCCTCTTGGAGTGATGCAGCCGCAATTACGCGAACAATGTGACCACCCTGAAGCAGTTGGTGCCCAGCAGCTAGAAGTGGGCCGAGGACCCCCACGACACTAGCAGATAACTATAAGCCATAAAAAGTCCCTTATGTCCAAGAACCAAAAGTCAATTATCCGCCTGTTTAACCAATATGTTGTGGGGCGTCGCCAGGTATACACGCAGGTATGACTGCTGACGGACATACAGATGATGGCGTAGTCCAGTCGCCGATCTGTACTGCCGCTTTATTCTCGCTTACCGGCAACTTGATACTTTTCGTTGCCACGGCCGTATTACCATATTCGTCTTTAGAAATAACAACCACGAAAAGTGCTTTTGCAGCTAATGCTTTGATGTTGTAGTATTTTTTGGTGTCAACTTTCGCCTGCCAGTTAACCAAATCGCCATCAAATGGTATCTTTATCCCATTAACATAAACACGCGTTGTCGCAATTTTACTTATGTCCTTCGCCGTACCAGAAATTGTAAGCGTAGTACCAGCAAGAGATGCATTCAATACTAACGCCGGGGGCAGCTTATCTGTACGTTGCACCGGTGGTACTGTTTTTCCGTCTGAGTAGTCCAGTATTTCGTCGGCCAATGGGGGAACCCGGGTTGCTATGGTTCTGTTATTGGTGGCGAATTCATAAGCGTATGCGTACCGAAGAAGATCGTTGTCGCTGTAAGCTGGTCCAATGAATGTTAAGTTAACAGGAATACCCGTGTCCTTCATGGTCCCCATGCTCACTGAAACACTTGGGATGCCCAAGTGACGGAGAACATAGTTGGTGTTCGAGTAAAAGTTACCGTTCTGCAATGCTTCGTCGTACGAGACATCATTGACATCTGCGTTAGCTTTACCGATGTTGCCGTTTGCGGGAAAAACAATGAGATCAAGCTTCTCCGCCTTCATCCAGTTCTCAAGGTCTATCTTTCGCGTTTCTTCGAGGCCGCGGATCATAGTCGTAAAACCCGGTAGTTTCTCTATGGGCTGGACCCCAGCTTTGATTGTATCGATGAGCAATTTATAATCTGAATTTTGATTAAATCCGCGACACGCATCGACGGATCCTGGCGGGCTCGGAAATACTGTCGCCGGGTCGATATTAGTCCAAGAAGGGAAATTCGGGTCTCCTACACTCTTAAGGAACTCTTCCGCCACATAGGAATTTATGTAGTTAAACTCCAATTCCATCCAGTCGAGCGGAATAAGTCCGCGCTCTTCCATCGTTCTAGTACCTACACGGTCCCCCTCATAATTATTCTGGAGTGGGAAATCGATTTCAATCACGTCAGCACCAAGCGCACGAAGGTCTACAGCAGCCTTATCCCAAAGTTCAATGATAGACGGCCTGACGCGAACGGGATCACTTCCACCAAAATCTTTGCCAATGTACATCTTTGGAACGCCAACTCTTCGTCCCTTCAGCGAATTTGTGTCCCTGAGTTCAAGATAGGTTTTAGGGCGTGCTGAAGTCACAGCAGGTAGTTTGACAACCTTCTGATGACGCCAGAGGTCTCCCTCTGTGATCGGATCATCAACCACTACCACATCCAGGACTTGAAGCATATCCTCAACAGTACGTGTATGCGGGACAACCACATCACGTATAGGGTACAGAGGCCAATTGCCTCGGATTGAGATCAATCCACGTGAAGGAGTATAGGCCACCAGAGCATTATTAGACGCAGGTGAACGACCAGACGACACAGTTTCCTCCCCCATACCGAAGGCCGCAAAATTTGCAGCCGTTGCAGTCGCCGAACCGTTCGATGAACCGGAAGACCATGCGGCCGTAAGATAGTCGGCGTTGTAGGGACTTTCCGCACGACCATAAACACCTCGCTGCATGCCACCGGCTGCCATCGGAGGCATGTTTGTCTTTCCGATGAGTACTCCACCAGACTCCCGAATCTTTTTAACCATGAAAGCATCATCTTTTGCCATCAGCTTTTTGAAGGCGGGCGATCCCGCAGCTACGGTGAGACCAGCAACCATATAGCTATCCTTAACAGTGTAAGGGATCCCGTGAAGAGGTCCGAGTATAATGCCCTCAGACCGCAGACGGTCTGCCTCCGCAGCCTCCTCAAGCACGCTTGGATTTAAGACAGGAATGGAGTTCAGTTTTATACCATTGAGATCATAGGCATATACTCGGTTCAGGTACATTGTCGTCAATTCGACACTCGACAACGCACCAGCCTCCATCGCTTGCTGCATCTGTTTGATGGTTGCTTCTTGCAACGAAAAAACCCGCGTGTTGGATGCATCAGCAGTTGGCATGAATACCACGCTCATGAATAATGAGCCCATCACTACTAGTACGCTGTTGGATATGCTCCCGGTGAACTTCCTTAACCAGAACAACCATGCATGACATGTAATAGGTCGACCTGATTGAACGGCAGTTATACTTTCTAACTCCATAATTAACCTCCAATAATGGGTGAACGTAAGGATCCGTTAATTTTTTAATAGACAAATAAGTTATGTTTATTTTAATTTATATAACCATTAGTTAGCTTCTTTTGCTAAGGACACATACCTGAGAAAGCTCGGCTGGCACAATGTGCTGTATTTGCGTGCCAGATCCCAGTGTGAAAGGTAAAGCTTGTGATGTAACTGCATTTGAAATAATACATCACAGGCATTTTTAACCTGCGGTTACCCAGTCGGACCCCATTTACTGATGCCCATTTTTTCCATTTAGCCACGGTCTTGGGATTAATATGTTTAATGAAAGCAAAGTGCCGGGTAAAAAACCAGCACTTTGTCAATAATCTGATATCCCTACCTTGAGGTAGGGATATTTTTTAGCCAAAACCCACAATGATCACTTTTCGATCGAAAAAGATGAATATATTTTTAAATTTTAATTAATAAGATGTCACCGGAAACAGAATAAATAACCACAAATATTAGTATTTAAGATAATTATAAATTAATTTCACAATATTTAGCTTATTAAATTGTTTTGTGGTTAATATTTTCATCTATTTCATTTTTTCTGACTGACAGCAATTTTCCTCAGGTATTTCTGATGGTAATCTAGCAGCCTATTTTTTCAGTCAATAAGAGATAAAGTCTAAATCAAGTCAAATATTCAGGTATCACATTGATAAAAGGTTATTATTCGTACAAACATGCTTTTTATTGGAGGAATGATTCATCAAAATTATTGGAATAACTTTGTAATAATCCTACGTTTATATTGTTAACAGAGGGGAAAACAGGTGAGTATAGCCATTATGATTGGCACACATGGCGCTGCGGCAGAACAACTGCTTCGTACCGCAGAGATGTTAATCGGGGAACAGGAAAATGTTTCTTATATTGACTTCGTTCCTGGTGAAAATGCCGACACTTTATTTGAAAAATACAACAGTAAACTTGCAGCACTTAACACAGAACAAGGTGTGCTGTTCCTTGTTGATACATGGGGAGGAAGTCCATTCAATGCAGCTAACCGTATCGCTGTAGATAAAGAAAATTATGAGATCATCACCGGGGTTAACGTTCCGATGTTGGTTGAAACCTTTATGTGCCGGGATGACGGCCCATCTCTGACAGAACTGGTTTCTGTTGCTCTGGAAACAGGAAAAGAAGGTATTCGGGCCCTGAAAACGGAAGAGCCCCAAAAAGCCGAACCTGCTAAACCGGTAGCGCCTACTATACCTTCATCTACCCCCTCAGCGGGTGGTCATATGAAAATAGCCCTGGCCCGGATTGATGACCGTCTTATTCATGGTCAGGTTGCGACTCGTTGGACAAAAGAAACCAATGTCAAACGGATCATTGTCGTCAGTGATGAAGTTGCTGCCGATACTGTCCGCGCCACCCTGCTAAAACAGGTTGCTCCACCGGGACTCAGTGCTCACGTTGTTGACGTTGCCAAATGTGTTCGCGTTTATAACAACCCCAAATACGCTAACGAGCGTGTTATGTTGCTATTTACAAATCCAACAGATGTTTTACGTCTGGTCGAGGATGGTGTTGACATCACATCTATAAACATCGGTGGCATGGCATTCCGTCAGGGAAAAACTCAGATTAACAACGCGATATCCGTTGATGAAACCGATATTGCGGCCTTCAAAAAATTGGATGAACGTGGCATTGAGCTCGAAGCCCGTAAAGTTGCCAGTGACAGCCGTCTGCAAATGATGGATCTGCTCCAGAAGGTTAAAAACGAAAAACAAACCAGAGCAATTTAACTATTACTCAATGACAAAAATTTCTTACCAAATTTAATTTGGTTATAGGAGACAAACAATGGAAATTACCGTTGTTCAAATTGCATTGATATTCATCGTAGCTTGTATAGTCGGAATGGATTCCATTCTTGATGAATTTCAATTCCATCGCCCACTCGTGGCCTGTACCTTAATTGGGATCATTCTTGGTGATATGACAACCGGTATCATTATCGGCGGCACACTAGAAATGATTGCGCTTGGCTGGATGAATATCGGTGCTGCAATTGCCCCGGATGCTGCCTTAGCATCAATCATCTCAACTATTCTGGTCATTGCTGGTGGCCGTGATATCGGTGAAGGTATCGCCCTGGCTATTCCTCTGGCAGCCGCAGGACAAGTGCTGACCATCATTGTACGTACTATCACTGTTGCCTTCCAACATGCCGCTGACAAAGCAGCAGAACGTGGTAACCTTCGTGCAATCAGCTTTATCCATTTATCCGCATTACTGCTCCAGGCTATGCGTATCGCCATCCCGGCCCTGATTGTCGCATTATCTGTTGGCACCAATGAAGTCCAGCAATTACTCGCATCTATCCCTAAAGTAGTCACAGATGGCCTGAACATCGCGGGGGGTATGATCGTGGTTGTTGGTTACGCAATGGTCATCAATATGATGCGTGCCGGCTACCTGATGCCATTCTTCTACCTGGGCTTCGTTACAGCGGCATTCACTAACTTCAACCTGGTTGCATTAGGTGTTATTGGTATTGTTATGGCCGTACTGTACATCCAGTTAAGCCCCAAATATAACAAACCTCAGGTGGTAGCTGCCCCTGGACAAGCCAATAACCACCTTGATAACGAATTAGACTAAGAGGATGAGCAATATGTTAGATACAACAAAAACGACAGCTCAGACAGCAGACCAGAAGAAACTGACACCAAGTGACATCCGCGGTGTATTTCTCCGTTCTAATGTATTTCAGGGTTCATGGAACTTTGAACGTATGCAGGCTCTGGGTTTCTGTTTCTCTATGGTTCCGGCTCTTCGTCGCCTGTATCCGGAAAATACCGATGAGCGTAAACAAGCAATTAAACGCCACCTGGAATTCTTTAACACTCACCCTTACGTCGTTGCGCCTGTATTGGGTGTCACGATGGCAATGGAGGAACAGCGCGCTAACGGTGCTCCGATTGATGATGGTGCCATCAACGGTATCAAAGTTGGTTTGATGGGGCCACTGGCTGGTGTTGGTGACCCGATTTTCTGGGGCACAGTCCGGCCGGTGTTTGCTGCTCTGGGTGCAGGTCTCGCCATGAGTGGCAGCTGGCTTGGGCCTGTGCTGTTCTTCTTCTTGTTTAACCTGGTACGCCTGTTGGTTCTTTATTCAGGTATCTCTTATGGCTATAAGAAAGGGATTGATATCGTTCAGGATATGGGTGGTGGTTTCCTGCAAAAAATGACGGAAGGGGCGTCAATTCTTGGCCTGTTTGTCATGGGAGCGTTAGTGAATAAATGGACGAAAGTCAATATCCCGCTGGTTGTATCAGAAATTCCTAACCAGCAAACAGGTGAAAATACAATAACCACAGTTCAGAATATCCTCGATCAGTTGATGCCGGGCCTGGTCCCACTTTTACTGACATTTGCCTGTATGTGGCTATTACGGAATAAAGTCAATGCCCTGTGGATTATTATTGGCTTCTTTATTCTGGGGATTATTGGTGCCAGATTTGGTTTCCTCGGTCTATAATTAATCATTCGGGGAGGGAGCAATTCCTCCCCGCATTTTCTTTTTTACAGCAATACAGGGATTAAAGAATGAGCCTTAATGATATGGTATTAGTTGGTTTAATCGTATTCATGCTGGCTTTCGCTGTCTATGATGAATTTGTGGTTAATCTGCTAAAAGGGAAAACTTACTTACAAATAAAGCTAAAAAGAAAGCACAAAATTGATGCTCTCATCTTTATTATCCTGATACTTATTGTTGTTTATAATAACATCACGGCTTATGGCAGCCGTTTAACCACATATTTATTGTTATTTACTATCCTGGTGACTATTTATATTGCCTATATACGCTCACCTAAATTGTTATTTAAAAATAACGGTTTCTTCTATGCAAACACCTTTATCTCCTATGATCGGATAAAAACCATAAATTTATCTGAAGATGGTATCTTGGTTATTGGTTTAGAAAATAAGAAGTTATATATTTCAGTAAGCCAACTAGATGATTTGGAAAAGATTTATAAATTTCTCATCGAAAACAGATAGATAAATATTAATAATATATAAAAAAACAATAAACAGTCAGCCTAATGCTGACTTTTATTTTTACCACACAATAGATAATGATAATTATTATCGACATCACACCTCAAAAAGGGAAAATAATATTATTTTCCCTTTTTGAGTTATTGTGCTATCTTTTAAAGAGTCATGGGGAGTAGCCTGTTTCAGCGAAATAGCTTAGTCGATTTTTCTGAAAAGCTCGTATCAACACGCTCGTTTAAAAGTAAAACGTGGTGCGGGCAGCCTTATTTCGGTTGGCAAGACCATAGCATATAACACATCATTGGTTGGGGGTGGGTTATATGTATATGGAAACGCCCAACCGAGGTTATTTCAATGAATATGTACGCAACCCTTATCTTGGCTTTAGCACTTTCAATGGATGCCTTTGCTGCTGCAATTTGTAAAGGGGCCACACTACATAAACCACATTTTCGTGAGGCAATCCGTACTGGTTTGATATTTGGCTTGGCAGAAGCCTGTACCCCACTGATTGGCTGGTCTTTAGGGCTTTATACCAGCCAATATATTATGGAGTGGGATCACTGGATTGCTTTTACTCTATTATTTATTCTGGGCTGTAGAATGATGACAGAGAGTTTTAAAGTGAATCAGGAAAAAAAATGCGAATCACCCTGTCGCCACAACTCAATGGTACTAATAACAACAGCCATTGCTACCAGCCTGGATGCAATGGCAATCGGTATCGGGCTCGCTTTTCTTCAAGTCAATATTGTGCATACTGCTATAGCTATCGGTATGATGACAATGATTATGGCAACATTAGGAATGTTAATTGGCCGCTATATTGGCCCACTGCTGGGCAAACGTGCTGAGTTTATTGGTGGGATTATTCTGATTGCGATTGGTTTCAATATCTTATTTGAGCATCTCGAATTATTTATGTACGCGAAATAACCCCTTCAGCCCAAAATATTAACCTCTCAAGAATTGTATTTTGGGCTGAAATCCTGATTACCTAATGCGTTGATAAACCCGCAATATAAAATCAGTTTCGCATTCAAACAGCGCCTTATCTGCCAGTTCTTTTTTCACCGTTTCAGTGGCTCGCCAGGCAAATGGCGTCATCTGTAATAAATGACACGCTTGTATTCCATCTAATTTCATTGAATAAGATAATGACTCATTTGTTATCAATTCAAATTCTGCCAATTGTTCTGTCTTCGATGGATGAAGATGAATATTTTGGTAAATTAACTCCTTGAGCTGATACAGATGTCGAGGGCCAGGAGTCACTGTTAACACAATTCCTTGTGACTTAATTACCCTTGCCAATTCTTCTACTTTGCAAGGCGCATAAATCCGTAATACTCCAGCAAGCGATCTATCGGCAAAAGGTAAACGATGGCTTGACGCGACACAGAAACTGACAGAAGGATAGCGCTTAGCGCCATAACGAACAGCGATCTTAGCGACATCTAACCCATAGATGTTAAGATTACCGCCCTTATTTAGCCGCTCTTCAACCGCAGCGGTGTAATAACCTTCACCGCATCCGATATCCAGCAAGCTATCTGTATTTTCTGGCAGATACTTTTCCAGCAGTTCTAAAACCCGTTGTTGTAATGGTTGATAACATCCTAAATCCAAAAATGCCCTTCTTGATTGCATCATCTCCGGGCTATCTCCTGGTTCTTTGGATCTCTTATACTGAACAGGCATCAGATTGACATACCCTTCTTTAGCGCAATCAAACTGATGATTATTTTCACAGCGCCATTGCTGCCGGGTTAGCAATAAAGGTTGATGACATAAGGGGCATTGATAAGACATATGATTCCCAAAAAATAAGTAAAAATCAGCAGATACTATAGCATATTCTGATACCTTTCATCGTAAATCATACTACTTAATAGCTCTACATAAGCGATTAATCATTATTTTGAATGAAGTCACATTCCATTATTTTCAGCATTATTCTTGAGCCAGCTCGCAATATTTTTGTGGAATAAATATATTTATCAGGTATTATTTTCCAATCAGAAATCAAGAAAATACCAGTTATTAATAAATGATTTAACTAACATAAACAGCTAATAATACAGGTAATATAATGAACATTTTCATACAATATTTTAATAAATTAAGATCTATTTCACCAAAATTCGACATTATGCCGAATACAAACTATTTTGATCTTATTCCATCAAAGAGTGATGTTGATACTTTAGCAGATGATTTGGATAAAGTTCGAGCAGATTTTGCTGTTGTATTGAAGCAGTTTAATGATGAAGTTATATTATCTACAGGGAAAGAGACGATATATGACCAAAAGAATAAACAAAAAACACCCAAAAATAGATAAACAAATCTATCCAAGTGATATCAACCCATTATATTACCAATTTCCTGATTCGGAAATATTAACTATTTATGAACGATATACAAAGGGAGCCACTGATAGATTCTTAATCTTGATCGAGCAACAACAGAAGCATAGGCATGAAATGGAAAAAATTGCCTTAGAACAAACAATAAAACAAGGTATAAGAGGGCAAAATTGTGGGTTATTACTAACTTTTACCTCTCTATTTATTGCTTTAGTATTAGGATTAAATGGACATAATTGGTTAGCAAGCATTATCGGAAGCGGTACTGTAACAACGATTTTAATTATTTATGTTTTGAACAGAAATCCACAATCGTATATAAAATAAATCAAGTACCCCACAGATTTTATGCTCTCCGCACGAAGGGGTCTGACGGTTCTAGTTATCTTTCTTCTCTTTGCGGGTTCAGGTGTTCGTTATGATGGCATCAAGGGCTGAGATAATTTCATTTCTAGATGAGGCTACGTTGCATACAAAATCTGATTTGTTGATTTTTTTTGCATCCAGAAACGTTATTGCCGGTGTAAATATATAATAAGTGTTATTATTAATAACCACCTGAGGGGTGATTCTTTTCTGGTTGAGGCTAATGTCATTTTTAGATACCAGAGGAACAATAATCCTTGTTGTTAAATCATCAAAATAATCATTCTGGATAATAAGGTAAAACGGCCAAAGCCTGTTTGTTTTGGCCGATGGATTACGATACACATCAAATTGCTGCGGCATTACAGGCTCCCGAAAAATTCATCGTCTGTAAGCATTCCAGCTTTCGCCATGAATATGTTCATCGCCTGCATATCTTCTTTCTCTTTCTCTCTCTCATCCTTTTTAGCTTCTATAGCCTGCGCCAGAAGGATATCTAGCGTTGCTGAGAGATTCATGTCCATACTACGGGCTTTATCAACCAGTGAGGCCGTCAGGTACACGTTGGTGCTTCTTTTGGTGCTGTTACGGGGAGAGGTAACGGTATTCATGGTGTTTACTCCTATACGCAAAGGTATGCGCATAAGTATGATAGATGACGGAAAAATAATCAAGCATCCTGCTTCTTGAAAGAATTAGATGAAAGCATAAAAACCTTGGGGTACTTATTGCATTGCAGCAAAACAGTTAAAGAAGTTTCACCTAGCAACCTAAAGCGTCGCCAAACCAAAGGGTTGACATGGAGGAAAGCCACTTAACGGTATAAGTATTCATGGGTCATAGTCCGGTTTTATTAGACCATATATGGACGTCCCCGGTTGTGCAAGCAAACAACCCAAGTGCCCCAGACTTTTTTATGCTCTCCAAATAGTACCAAACTCAGGGTTGCCGTCACCAGATAACGCCCGGTATAAATTCTCACGAGACAGACCAGCATCTTTTGCCACCTGAGTCATACCACGCGCACGCGCAATAAAAGCAGGATCATCACCCGCTTCTTCAATACAGGCATTCAAATACGAGGCCATATCCGCTTCGGTTTTCAAGTATTCTGCTGAATCCCAACGGGTAAACTGTTCATTCATCATATTGTTCCTCCCAACTACGAGCTAATTGTAAAGCCAGTTTAACATCTTTACCTTGTCTGCTTTTATCGCCACCACGAAAACTCCAAACCTGATTTTCTTGATAATGTAGCTAATGAAGTTTCTTTTTTTCCTATTCTGGATATTCTTGCAGATGAGAGATACTCTATCTTGGAATTTTTTATTAAGGCAAAGCAAATGAGCTCGGTTTACTCAGAGGAATATCAGTACGTTATCCGAGTATTACGCGAAACACGCTTGGAAAAAGGTATTACGCAGGAAAAACTGGCGCGAGCATTCGGCCGTCCTCAATCATTTATTGCCAAAATTGAAAACGGTGAAAGAAGACTAGATGTCGTGGAGTTTGTATATATGGCCCGTTTGTTGTCACTAAATCCAGTCCAGATTTTAGACAAAATAAAGCTGAAAAAACCAAGTCTAAAAAGTAAGACCTCTCTGACACCACGTTGCTCATGAGCTAAAGCCTTTTCAATCCAATCTAAATTATATCCAGCGGATGGATACAGTTCGAGCTCGGTAGATATCATCAATAAAAACACCAAAAAACTCTTTGGTTTTATTGGTGTTTTTAAGCTTCAGCGAATGTCTATAGACTCTGTGGGCTTATTCCCACTCAATCGTCGCAGGCGGTTTACCGCTGACATCATACACAACTCTTGAAATTCCATTGACTTCATTGATGATCCGGTTAGAAACCCGGCCAAGGAAATCATAAGGTAAATGCGCCCAATGTGCGGTCATGAAATCGACTGTTTCTACTGCACGTAAAGAGACAACCCAGTCATATTTACGGCCATCCCCCATAACACCCACAGATCGAACGGGTAGGAATACAGTAAATGCCTGGCTTACCTTATTGTACAAATCAGCTTTGTGCAATTCTTCAATAAAGATAGCATCCGCACAACGCAGCAGATCACAGTACTCTTTCTTCACTTCACCCAGGACACGAACACCCAGACCAGGACCAGGGAATGGATGGCGGTTCAGCATGTCATAAGGCAATCCTAGCTCCAGGCCAATCTTGCGAACTTCATCTTTGAACAACTCTTTCAGAGGTTCCACCAGACCCAGTTTCATCTCTTCCGGCAAACCACCTACGTTATGGTGAGATTTGATGACGTGTGCTTTACCTGTCGCAGAGGCCGCTGATTCAATCACATCCGGGTAAATAGTGCCCTGTGCCAACCATTTAACCTGAGTCTGTTTACTTGCCTCTTGATCAAACACTTCAATAAACACACGGCCAATGGTTTTGCGTTTTTCTTCCGGATCATTGATGCCAGCCAATGCAGTAAGGAAGCGATCTTCTGCGGGAACATGGACGATATTCAGCCCAAATTTACCAGCAAACATTTCCATCACTTGATCGGCTTCATTCAAACGCAGTAAACCGTTATCGACAAATACACAAGTCAAGCGTTTACCAATTGCACGATGCAGTAATAACGCGGTAACAGAGGAATCAACACCACCGGACAATCCCAAAATAACATGATCGTCACCAATCTGTTCACGCAGACGTATAACCGCATCTTCAATAATAGAAGCTGGAGTCCACAGAGCTTCACATTGGCAAATATCCAATACAAAACGTTCCAGTATGCGTTGCCCTTGATGGGTATGGGTGACTTCCGGATGGAACTGTACACCATAAAAACGTTTTTCTTCATTCGCGATAATGGCAAACGGGCAGGTATCAGTGCTGGCAATAGTGATAAAATCCGCCGGGATTGCAGTGACTTTATCACCATGACTCATCCATACATCCAGTAACGGTTTACCCTGCTCATTCAACGAATCCTGGATACCACGAAGCAATGCACTTTCCGCTTTAATTTCAACCTGAGCATAACCAAATTCACGTTCAGTAGAACTTTCTACCTGACCACCGCATTGCATCGACATAGTTTGCATGCCATAGCAGACACCCAGTACAGGAATATTGGCATCAAAAACATATTCAGGTGCACGCGGACTTCCCTGCTCTGTAGTACTTTCCGGGCCACCAGAAAGAATAATACCGCTTGGGTTAAATTCGCGGATTTGTTCTTCCGTTACATCCCATGCCCAAAGTTCACAGTAAACTCCGATTTCACGGATCCGGCGAGCAATCAACTGAGTATATTGCGAACCAAAATCAAGGATAAGAATACGGTGCTGATGGATATTTGTTGTCATGTGCGGCGAATTCCAAAAAACAAGTGAATAAGAACTAAGAAGATAGGTGGCTCCTACAGGAGCCACAATAAATATGAATTACAGACCTAACCGGTAGTTTGGCGACTCTTTGGTAATGGTAACATCGTGAACGTGGCTTTCCTGAATACCCGCACCACTAATGCGAACAAATTCGGCTTTGGTTCTCAATTCATCAATAGTTGCACAGCCGGTCAGCCCCATACAGGAACGCAGGCCTCCCATTTGCTGATGGATAATGTTTTTCAGCAACCCCTTATAGGCAACACGCCCCTCAATGCCTTCCGGTACCAGTTTGTCTGCGGCATTATCAGTTTGGAAATAGCGATCGGAAGAACCTTTAGACATCGCGCCCAGAGAACCCATCCCACGATAAGATTTAAATGAACGCCCCTGGAACAGTTCAATTTCTCCTGGGGATTCTTCCGTTCCTGCCAACATGGAACCGACCATGACACAGGAGGCCCCTGCGGCAATCGCTTTTGCAATATCACCGGAGAAACGAATACCACCATCAGCAATAACCGGAATACCTGTGCCTTCCAGCGCTTCAACTGCATCAGAAATAGCGGTAATTTGCGGCACACCGACACCCGTCACAATACGGGTAGTACAGATAGAACCAGGGCCAATTCCGACTTTAACCGCATTGACTCCAGCCGCTACCAACGCTTTTGCACCTTCTCCCGTCGCCACGTTACCGCCAATAATCTGTAGATTTGGGTATTTAGCGCGGGTTTCACGAATACGCAGCAATACACCTTCAGAATGACCGTGTGATGAATCAATCAGCAGAACATCAATACCCGCGGCAACCAACGCATCAACGCGCTCTTCATTACCGGCACCCGCACCAACTGCGGCCCCAACGCGTAAACGTCCATGCTTATCCTTACAGGCATTAGGTTTACGTTCCGCTTTCTGGAAATCCTTAACCGTGATCATGCCAAGCAGGTGAAAGTCTTCATCAACCACCAGCGCTTTCTCAACTCGTTTTTCGTGCATTTTCTGCAACACAACATCACGGGCTTCACCTTCTTTTACCGTTACCAGACGCTCTTTGGGTGTCATTACCGCAGTAACCGGCTGATCCAGATCGGTAACGAAACGTACGTCACGACCCGTAATAATACCAACCAACTCATTTCCTTCGGTTACAACAGGATAGCCAGCAAAACCATTACGCTCTGTCAGTGCCTGAACTTCACGCAGCGTTGTCTTAGGAGCCACCGTGACGGGATTTGTCACAACACCGCTCTCATGTTTTTTCACCCGGCTAACTTCTTCTGCCTGGCGCTCAATAGACATATTTTTATGAATAAAACCAATTCCGCCTTCCTGAGCCAGCGCAATAGCCAAGCCTGATTCAGTTACGGTATCCATCGCCGCAGACAGCATAGGAACATTCAGACGAATAGTGGAAGTCAGTCGAGTAGACAGATCAGCAGTGTTAGGCAGAACAGAAGAGTGGGCAGGAATTAACAAAACATCGTCAAAGGTTAAAGCTTCTTTTTTAATTCGTAACATAAGCAATATCTCACCAGGCTGCGGACAATTTAAGGAATAAAATATTGCCGCGGCATTATACAGAACGTAATCGGTTGCCTCCAGCATTTTATTAAAAAATTTCTTGCTTACTTCATAACGAACGTTAGTATCGGTGAATTAAACCCTTGTTTTGGAATTTGATCTGGCTCACATGTCACTACCTTCTAACACTGGAATTTTTTCTGTCAGTCGCCTCAATCAGACTGTCCGTCAACTGCTCGAAATGGAAATGGGCAGAATTTGGCTAAGTGCTGAAATATCGAATTTTTCTCAACCCTCCTCCGGCCACTGGTATTTCACCCTGAAAGATGAACGTGCTCAGGTGCGGGCCGCCATGTTTCGCAGTAGTAATCAACGGGTGACATTCAAGCCACAAAATGGTCAGCAGGTTTTAGTTCGCGCGGCAATTACGCTTTATGAACCCAGGGGGGACTATCAGCTTATTGTTGAAAGTATGCAACCCGCCGGTGATGGCCTGTTACAGCAACAGTTTGAATTATTGAAACAGAAACTCAGTGACGAAGGATTATTTGCTCAGAGTCATAAGAAACCCCTTCCCTCTCCGGCTCAACAGCTTGGGGTGATTACATCCGCCAGTGGTGCCGCCCTGCATGATATTCTGAATATTTTGCAACGCCGTGATCCCTCATTGCCAATCGTCATTTATCCAACAGCCGTTCAAGGAACCGAAGCACCACTACAGATTATTCGGGCGATCGAATTAGCTAATGAAAGGCAGGAATGTGATGTATTGATCGTCGGGCGCGGTGGTGGTTCGTTGGAAGATTTATGGAGTTTCAATGATGAACGTGTCGCCAGAGCAATTTTTCACAGTGATATTCCGATAGTCAGTGCAGTAGGCCATGAAACGGATGTTACCATTGCTGATTTCGTGGCAGATTTGCGGGCCTCGACACCATCAGCAGCCGCTGAATTGGTCAGCCGTAATCAGCTCGAATTGTTACGTCAAATCCAGTCACAACAACAGCGATTGGAAATGGCAATGGATTACTTCTTTGCACAGAAACAGCAGGTTTTCAGCCTGTTATCTCACCGTTTACAGCAGCAGCACCCTCATTTACGGTTGGCGCGTCAGCAAAACTTACTGGTCAGTTTACGCCAACGGCTCACTGACAGCTTGCAACGACATTTGCGACAAAGCGATCTGGCTTATGAGAAATTGCAACAACGGCTCTGGTATTCAGAACCCAGTCAGCAGATCCGTCAGTATAGCCAACAGGTTCAGCAACAATATTTTCGGCTAAGACAAACAATCGAACGACAAATCAGCCGTTCCAGAGAAAAATTTGCTGTCTCCTGTTCACGAATGGAAGCCGTCAGCCCACTGGCAACACTGGCCCGTGGTTACAGCATCAGCGAAGCCCCTGATGGAAAATTACTGAAACAAACCAAACAAGTCCATGTTGGTGATACTTTGAGAACCCGGTTACAAGATGGATGGATTGAGAGTGAAGTGATTAAAATTAAGAAAGAACGTAAAAAACGATCAGCAAGTCAGAAATAGTGGCATTCCTTGCCACTTATTTTATATCAGAAACGGATTTCTGCTCCTGCAATATAAGTCCGGCCTCGGGCGGTTTGATCAACTAAAGTTAGCTCATCGATAACTGGAGCAGAACTTAAGCGATTAAGTGCTTCAGAATAGTTTCTGTTTGTCAAGTTTTGTACTGAGAATTTCAGCAACACATTTTTATTTATCCGATAATCACTATAAAGATCGAACACAGTTGGGATTTTTTGCTCTTTTTGCATCAATGTTCGCCCATCAGCATCCTGATTATATGGGTCTCTATCCATCTTATAGGAATCCCCCGTATATTTAACTATTGCCCCGATACTAAGTTTTTCGTCCAATAAGCGGATCCCTGTATCCAAGGTCATAAAATTTTTAGGTAATTCCGAAACAGGATCTGCACCAAAAATCGCGGTAGAAATAGACGTTGGTTGGTGTGTTTTTTGCTGGCTATAAGACAGCTTACTGTAAAATATACCGGCATCATAATCAGCAGAAACTTCATAGCCACGCATTATTACCGGGGTTATGCTATTGCTATAGATATACATATTAAAGTTAACATCAACATATTTCCAATCTTCTTTTGTCAATGTTGAATATTTGCATTTCCTACCGTTTTTGCACAAAGTATATGATTCATTATTGATGTAATTTTTAATTTTAGTGTGATACCAAACAGCTTTCAGACGGAAAATATCTCCTTTCACCAACAGATCAGGACGGAAACTGTTAAAACCGATTTGATAAGTGTCCGATTTTTCCCCTTTCAGGAATGGGTTAATGGATGCACCGCCTTCATTTCCATAGAAAACTTCTTGCACATTTGGCGCTCTCATTGAACGGGTATAACTGACAAAAGGCTCGAATTCAGGAATGATCTCCGCTGACAGCAAAATACCCGGATTAAACCCATTCTCTTTCAAATTCAATTCGGTTTCGCCTTGAGGAAAACAGTTAACTCGTAACTCACAAGCCGGTTTATGGCCTTTTACATTATAATCCATATAGTTAAGATTAATATTAGCTTGGTAAATACCCCGACTAATCTTCAACCCACTATAAATACTGGCAATATCCTGTTTACCTTTTGGTGCGAAAACATTATTCTCTTTTGCATCGTGATCTATTTTTTCATTTGCTTTAGCTTCTTCCTCATTATTACCTTTATTACCTGTGTATTTAGTATCAGTTGTCTTACTATATTCAGTTTTCATCAGTTTGCTACCGAATATCAATTCAAAATCTATATCTCCATAATTGAAACGACTGGTATTACTGATATTAACGGCATTTGATTTGTTTTTAGTTTTACTATTTGACAAGATAAGAAGTGCGTTACTTTCATAGTTCTGATTGCTTTCACTGGAACTAACCAATAATTTCATATCAACCCATTCACTGAATGGTTTATAATTATACTTAAAATAAATATCCTCATTATCAATATGGCGACGGGTAAATTTATTGTGATAAAAACGACTACTCAGTTCCATATCATGAAAATCATTTGGCTTAATATTTAACTTCATTAATTGCGAATTGGGTTTCTGTTTAAAAGATTCATCCGTAGCAAATTCATCACTTAATATTCCATCACCGTTTTTATAATTAGCATCAATAGAATGCCCACTGGCGGCCAACATAGCACCGATTGACCCTTCAGAACTAAAAGCCTGGGTTTTACCAGCAATGGCTATCATTCCGCTACGACCAATGCCATTATCTCCATAGGTCATTTTTGTACGAGTTCCCAGTGTATTGCCACTGAATATCACATCATCAATACCAATTGTACGGAAATTAGCACTGCCCGCTAATGCGTTGACACTATCAGAGCCATCAGATTGGCCTCGGCTAATATCCATCCCCACAATAAAGTTAGGATCAATTAATGTACCGAACTGGTTATTATTACTATTACCATGTATTACGCTGGTAGGCGCTGAACCATAAAAACTTTGGCTAACACCATCAACCATCATATTCACTCGCCCAAAGCCACTTAGTCCGCGAATATTCACACTCACCGTTCCCTGCCCCGGATCTATTTGAGTATAGGTTCCTGGCATACTGCGTAATAGACTATCTATTGACTGAAGTTTAGTATCTTCACCTTTAGAACTGTAAGAACCGGGTTTTTCCATTGCCCGCACTTCAGCATTATCCTGTGAACCTGAAACCTTAAGGCTACTGAATTTCAGCACCTTATCTGATTTCCCCTCTTGCTTTTCCTCACCATACGCAAGTCCTTGAAGCCCAATAAAAACAACGCTGGCCCCTGCTATTTTTGTCATTATTTTCATTTCAATCATCCCAATTGCATACAAATAAATATTTGCTTACATCCCGTTTTCAAAAAAACAATAGAAATATTTAGCACTGATAAATAATTATCAGTGCTTTTAATAGAAACTTATATTTATAATTTATTTCAGTTATCTTTTAATTGTGGAAAATACTTGTTAGCATCATCCAGCATCAGAATAAAACTGTAATCCAGTGCAGTATCTTTCAGTCGGTTAAAGCGGCCTGATTTACCACCATGCCCGGCACTCATATTGGTTTCCAATAATAAAATAGAGTCGCCTTTTTTCATATCCCGTAATTTTGCTACCCATTTAGTCGGTTCCCAATATTGAACCTGTGAATCATGAAATCCACTCGTGATTAATAAGTTTGGATAGCGCTGATGCTTTATATTGTCATACGGGCTATATGATTTAATCCGAAGATAATCTTCTTTATTTTCCGGGTTACCCCACTCTTCATATTCTCCTACTGTCAATGGAATAGAAGGATCAAGCATGGTGGTAACCGCATCAACAAATGGCACCTGAGCAACCACACCACGATATAATTCCGGAGCCTGATTAATCACCGTCCCCATCAGCAAACCACCGGCACTGCCTCCCATAGCATAAACCCGTTTGCTGTCGCCATATTCCTGAGCAATCAGCGCTTTGGTCACATCAATAAAGTCAGTAAAACTATTCATTTTATTTTCGACTTTACCTTGCAAATACCATTTTTTACCCAATTCACCGCCACCACGCACATGGACCAGCGCGTAAACAAAACCCCGATCTAATAAACTCAATCGTGGTGAACTGAATGAAGGGTCCATACTGATACCATAAGCCCCATAACCATATATCAGAATCGGGTTCTGGCCTTTTTTGAACAGTGACTTACGATAAACTAAAGAAACAGGAACTTCCACGCCATCACGGGCTTTCACCCAAATACGCTGACTCTCATAATGATGTTTATCGAAGCCTTTAACTTCCTGCTGTTTAAGTAATTCCCGCTCACCGGTTTTCATATTCCACTGGAATGTTGAGCTTGGTGTTGTCATGGATGAATAACCATAACGCACAACATCGGTATCAGGTTCAGGGTTGTAATCAATCCATGCCATATAACTTGGATCATCAAACTTAATCTGTTTTTCCTGATCGGTTTCCCAATTAATCTGACGAATTGTCGGCAATCCTTTCGTTCGCTCCTGAACGACCAACCCGTTATTAAACAGTGCAAAATCTTCAAGATCCGTCTCCTGTTGCGGAGCAATCACTGTTTTCCACGGCGTATTTATGGCATCAGTTTGATAAAGCCCATAAGTTTCGCTTTCATGATTTGAGCGAATGTAAAAATGGCCACGGAAATGGTCAATATAATATTCCCGGCCTTCCTGACGAGGAGAAAATACCTGGAGCTCAGCTTGTGGTTTATTCGCGTCAATCAGCAAATATTCAGAAGTCGAATTACTGATTACCGACAACATAATATAATCACGGGAGGAGCTTTTCTCTATATCTAAATAAAAACGCTCATCTTCTTCCTGATATATTTTCTGGTCTTCGGTGGTATCTGTACCATATTGGTGACGAAATACCTGATATGGTAATAAAGTCTGTAAATGCCTGCGCACATAAAACAGTGTATTGCTGTCATTTGCCCAAACAATGTTGCCGGAAGTATTTTCTATTACACCATTATTCCACTGGTTATCAGCAATATTTTTAAAAGAGATCTGATAATTACGACGCCCTTGGGTATCCTCAGCAATTGCAATACGTTTATTATCCAGAGAGATAGCAAAATGACCCAGTTGATAATATTCGTGACCTTTAGCTCTTTCATTACCATCAACCAGAACCTGCCAATCTGATGAACCATCAACAGGTTTACGCTGATAAATCGGGAAATCTTTTCCAGCTTCATAGACGGTACGATAAATATACCCGTTATAAGTATAAGGTACAGACTGATCATCCTGTTTCATCCTGCCGACCATTTCTTCGTATAATGTATCCCGCAATGGCTCTCCGGGTTTCAGCATCTGTTCGGTGTATTTATTTTCGGCTGTCAGATAATCAATGATTTTTTGATCCTGACGATTATCATCCCGCATCCAGTAATAGTCATCTGTACGGGTATCACCGTGAATCGTCATCTGATGTGGTTGTTTCATGGCCTTTGGTGGCATAATTTCTCCTTCTGCGGCGGCAGAATTCAACCAGCCGCTCAATAAAAACGTTAATAACAGCCCTCTAGTTTTCAGGGCAAACCGCGCTTGCTGCCTTAACATACTGCTGTCCTTAAATCGCTAAAAGATTCGATTAGTTAAATTAAAATCAATCGGCAGTTCTATCGTAATTTCACTGCCTTTTAAAACGCTATCAGGAGGAATCGGTAATGGCTGCGCTCTCGCCAGAACTTGCTTCGCTTCCCTGTCCAGAGAATGGGTACCTGAACGACGGACTAAATCGCTGTTAGTGACATAACCTTGCTTATTAATGGTAAATCTGACGGTAGGCCGGCCAGTGCGGTTTCTTCTCTGTGCATCCTCAGGATAACGTTTATAACGGTTCAAATGCCCGATAACCTCAGCCCGCCATAAAGCATCCGCATCAACGACAACATTTGAATCACTGTCATAAGAGGCGGCAACCCGCGAAGTCAAATTAACCGACGTGGCAGTACTGCTTACCCTGGCTGCACTACTCTGAGACTTTTCACTCTCTTCCTCTGCCTGCTGCCGCTTCACTGGCGGTGTTTTCTTAAACTCTTCCGGGTTCTTTTTCTGTTTTTTAGGCTTATGCACCCGTATTTGAGCCTGCTCATTTTTAATCAGCTCAGGTGTTTTCATCTCATTAACCGCACTTTCCTGTTGCCGGCTGGCAACAGAAATCTGCTGTTCAATACCAATAGGTTGTTTCTGTACTTGATGTGTCGCTTCTGTCAGTAATGAAAATTCCATCATCACGGCTGGAGGTGGCATCAGTTCATCAGGGATTTCTTCTGGCTGATAGATAACCCACACAATCCAAATGAGGTGAGCAGCAATAGCAAAAACAAGCCCTTTTTTGAAATGACTTGTTTGAAAGATGGGGTTTGTCAGCGTCAACATGGATTACAGCGCATAATTTTAATTATCATTTAGTAATGATAATTAATTTCATATGCTAATGAAAATTATTTTTATATATATCGTTAACTTGCGCACATCCATGTGCCAAGGCCCTTTAACTACCGGAAAGAAATCATCATTTACTTAAAATATCTATGGTTTTTTTACTGGTGTATACCAGATATAGTCTGCATGTTGACTGTCCAATACATTGCCTTTTTCAGCCATAATCAGCACCACCAGATCCTCTTGTGGTGACAGATCCTTAACATGTAAAGGAACACCCATTATTTTCGTTGCATGGTATGCCCCCGCAATCAATGTGGCAGGCGTCGGGGCTTTAAGTAGCTGCTCTGCCATTCGGCGATCCCGCATTTGCTGAATAGTTGTCATAACAGATAATTGGCGTGCTGTTATTTCACCACCATGAGCCTCTTTAATCGTCGCTTCAATCCGCGATTTTACATTTTTGGCGACGGAAATATCTCCCTGGAGAACCGGGAGGTTGCAGCAAACAGCTTTAACTTCACTGCGATTCAAATTTGCAAACAGTAACGGATAAGGCTGCTGCATAAGCTCCATGACCAACCCGCCATACAACTGCCACGGCCAGCCATCGTGCCATGCCAGCAACTCTTTTATGCGGCTTTCACGCACACTAGGTTTAGTTTGCAACCAACTTTTAACTTTATTCACTTTTTCCTGCTGATCAGGGTTAATCATTTCTAGCAAAACCGCACCATGTTCTCTTTTAAGACGAAGTTGCTGAACCAGCCAAAGCTCAATCTGATGATGGTGTAGGTTATCGTGTTTTTCACCCACAATGATCCGCTGATGTGATGCCAATTGGTTGATCAATTCATCAGGAGTAAGAGCGTTGCCTGTTTTAAGATCGACAACCATCCCTTGCTGAGTCAGTTCGGGTGAAAGCACTTGGGGAGTGGGCTTTTGTTGTACAGATGCACACCCGGATAAGATAAGTAAGCCACAGATAATCAGAAAGGATTTTACAAAGGTGAGAAATGTCATAATGTCCGTTATCCATATAATATTTTTCCGCATCATATAGATAATAAGAATTATTTACAATAACCGGGCCCGGCTCTCTGGAAGGAGCCGGGCCCGGTTTAACCCATTGGTATTACAACGGATGAGTCTGCGCTTCAACGGCGGCCAAAGCGACCATATTGACGATACGGCGTACAGAAGCAATTGGCGTCAGAATATGTACCGGTTTTGCAACGCCCATCAGTACCGGGCCAACGGTAACCCCTTCAGAACTGGTGACACGTAGCAGGTTATAACTGATACGGGCGGATTCCATATTTGGCATAATCAACAGATTTGCCGCCCCCTTAAGTGGGCTATCCGGCATGATGTCACGGCGAATACTTTCAACCAACGCTGCATCACCATGCATTTCACCATCAATTTCAAGTGAAGGTGACATTTTGTTGACCAATTCCAGCGTCCGGCGCATTTTCTGGGCTGAAAGACAATCCGCAGAACCAAAACTTGAATGAGAAAGCAACGCAACTTTTGGTTCAATACCAAAACGGCGAACACTTTCTGCGGCCATGAGCGTAATCTCAGCCAATTGTTCAGGTGTTGGATCATTATTGACATAGGTATCAGCGATAAAAGTATTACCACTTGGCAAGAGTAATGCGTTCATTGCACCCGCAGTATGAACCCCATCACGGAAACCAAAGACATTTTTCACCACATCATAATGTTCACTGTAACTGCCCACAGTGCCACAAATCAGGCCATCAGCCTCCCCACGCAGCACCATAATTGCCCCAATCAAGGTTGGATTACCAATGACTGCACGGCGCGCCTGTTCCGTGGAAACGCCACGACGTTTCATAATCTGGTGATATTCTTGCCAGTATTTTTTGAAGCGTGGATCGTTCTCATTATTGACGACCTCAAAATCTTTACCCGCTTCAATATGCAGCCCCAGTTTCTGGATACGTTTTTCGATAACACTGGGGCGGCCAATCAGGATCGGATAAGCCAATCCAAGAGAGATCAGCTCTTGAGTCGCATGCAATACACGCACTTCTTCCCCTTCAGCCAAAACAATCCGTTTTTCCGCTTTTTTGGCCTGAGAAAAAATAGGTTTCATAAACAAGTTTGTTTTATAGACAAACTCATTCAGTTTCTCTATATACGCACTAAAGTCTTCAATCGGGCGGGTTGCCACGCCGGAATCCATTGCGGCTTTAGCCACTGCCGGGGCAATTTTAACAATCAGACGTGGATCAAATGGCTTGGGAATAATATATTCCGGGCCAAAAAACAGATCCTGATCATTATAAGCAGAAGCCACTTCTTCACTCTGTTCTGCCATCGCCAAATCAGCAATAGCGTGAACACAAGCCAGTTTCATCTCTTCATTGATGGTTGTCGCACCCACATCCAGTGCACCACGGAAAATAAATGGGAAACAGAGAACATTATTAACCTGATTCGGATAATCAGAGCGACCGGTACAAATGATCGCATCAGGGCGAACCTGTTTAGCCAATGGCGGCAGAATTTCTGGCTCAGGGTTTGCCAGCGCCATGATGAGGGGATCTTTCGCCATGGTTTTCACCATGTCCTGAGTCAATACGCCCGGCCCGGAACATCCGAGGAAAACATCCGCACCAGGGATAGCATCACCTAATGTACGGCAGCCATTGTCTTCAATCGCATAGGCTGCTTTAGTTTCTTCCATATTTTCATCGCGGCCACGATAAATAACCCCTTTAGAGTCACATACCACGATATTTTCACGTTTCAATCCAAGCGCAACCAACAAGTTCATACAGGCAATTGATGCAGCACCTGCACCAGAAACCACCAGACGAACGTCTGAAATCTCTTTTTTCATAATTCGCAAGCCATTCAGAACAGCCGCGGTACAAATAATCGCGGTGCCATGCTGGTCATCATGGAATACCGGAATATTCATTTTTTCCCGGAGTTTTTTTTCAATATAAAAACATTCCGGTGCTTTGATATCTTCGAGGTTAATTCCCCCAAAAGTCGGCTCCAGTGCCGCAATAATATCAATTAATTTATCAGGATCAGACTCATCAACTTCGATATCAAATACATCAATACCTGAGAATTTTTTAAACAGTACGCCTTTTCCTTCCATCACTGGCTTACCTGCCAGTGCACCAATATTCCCCAACCCTAAAACCGCAGTACCATTAGAAATCACAGCGACAAGATTGCCACGCGCAGTATATTTGTAAGCCGCTAATGGATCTTCTGCAATTTCCAGACAAGGCGCGGCAACACCTGGTGAATAAGCTAAGGCCAAATCCCGCTGAGTTGTCAGAGGCTTAGTTGGAGTAATCGTGATTTTCCCTGGTTGTGGAAACTGGTGAAAATCCAATGCACTCTGTTTTAATTTTTCATCCATCGTCGGATCCTTTATATACATTATCTGGAGTAAGAGCGGGACCAGTATAATGGGTACTGTGTGCTAAATCATAACATTGACAGCATTTTACCCATAAATTAGCACTTTTTTGCTCACAAAAAACACGACCAAATTTACCTATCAATACCACCGACTGAGTATGGGAACATCAATAAATAAACATTATAATTTATATAATATTATTTGAGTTATAATAACCATGATAATTATAACTAATAAAAACTCTCAATATAAATTCAATTAAAATAAATTTTATAAAAGAAAACAAATCTAATAATTATATTTATAACAAATTGATTTACAATATTATTTTTCACATCAATGTTATATGTTTTTGGTGAAAATTACTCATCTTCTTTTTTTACTTATCAAACTAATTTGCGCTATTTATATTTTTATATCAGGATGTGCTTTCTGGACTTACAGAGCTATCAATTCTGTAAATCAATCGGTTTTGAGTAAATTTTTTCATAGTAATTTAATTTAGGGCAGACCCATTCATTACTGCCTTTTAATCGTGCATTTCGTGGCTTTAATCTTTTAGGGAGAAGGAAAATGTATAACCATTCAGTGATGATAGTTGATGACCACCCTCTCATTCGCCATGGCTTGAAACAGATTGTAGAGCTCGATCGAGCGCTTACCGTAACAGCAGAGGCTGACAATGGTGAAGAAGCAATAAACATTGCATGCAAACTGAAACCTGATGTCATTATGATAGATCTCAATATGAATGGTCTTTCTGGCGTGGATACGATTAAATCTATTCGTAGAAAAGGGATCAACTCTTATGTCCTGGTATTATCTGTTTCAGATGACCGGAATGATGTTTACGCAGCCATTGACGCAGGAGCCAATGGCTATTTACTGAAAGACAGTGACTTAGATTCGCTATTAAGCAGTATTCGTCACGCAGCCCGAGGGCAAACTGTCTTTAGTGAAAAAATATATCAACATCTGGCTAACCGCCATAAACATGTTGATCCTTTATCTGAATTGACCAAGCGTGAATTAGATGTCTTAAAAGAAGTTTCCAGTGGCATGACCAATAAGGAAGTTGCTGATGTCCTCTTTATTTCCGAAGAAACGGTGAAAGTACACATCAGAAACTTGTTAAAAAAACTAAACGTACGTTCCCGCCTGGCTGCAACAATTATGTATCTGCAACACAGGAAAAATGGCGTAGCTTAATGTTTTTCCTGAGCCGCCCTCTTGGGTTTATTGCCGGAGGTCGGCTCTTATCGCTATGATGACAGGCCGATAAGAATTACGTTCCCCCCTTTTGATATCCCAGATAATAAAAATCAGGACATCATCTAGAAAAAACAGGTATTTTCCAGCATTATGTTAAGGTATTTAAATTCTTTTTTAAGGATCTCTTAGTTATGTCGGATAAATCTTCTCAGCCTGTTTTTACTCTCTATGGGATCAAGAATTGTGACACCATGAAGAAAGCCCGTCGTTGGCTGGAAGAGCAGGAAATCGCTTACCTGTTTCATGATTATCGTGTTGATGGATTAGATGCCGTGCTTTTGCAGTCATTTATTGACAAACTTGGCTGGGAACCATTAATTAACACCCGTGGTACAACCTGGCGTAAATTGAGTGATCAACAACGCGCGACAATCAATAATGCTGAAACAGCAAAAGCGTTGATGCTGGAACAACCGGCAATTATCAAACGTCCACTGTTAATTTCTGCAAAAGGTGACTGCCTGCTGGGTTATAAGGCAGATGAATATCAGCAATTTTTTGCTGAGGCACTCTGAAATGACTTGTCCTGTAATTGAACTTGCACAACAACTGATAAAACGCCCCTCTGTCAGCCCGGATGATAAAGGTTGCCAGGATATTATGATCGCCCGTCTGCAAGCCATTGGCTTCACCATTGAACGGATGCCTTTCGGCGACACAAACAATTTCTGGGCCTATCGCGGCACAGGCCCGACGTTAGCTTTTGCCGGACATACTGATGTTGTCCCTGCGGGCGACGAATCTCAATGGGAACAACCCCCTTTTGAGCCGACTATTCGTAATGGCATGTTATATGGCCGGGGCGCGGCAGATATGAAAGGCTCGCTGGCTGCCATGATTGTCGCGGCTGAACGATTTGTTGCCAATTACCCCAACCACAGTGGTCGCCTGGCCTTTCTTATTACCTCAGATGAGGAAGCAAAAGCCACCCATGGCACAGTTAAAGTGGTTGAAGCCTTGATATCCCGTCATGAACGGCTGGATTATTGTCTGATTGGTGAACCGTCCAGTCAGCATCACCTTGGCGATATGGTGAAAAATGGCCGGCGCGGTTCCCTGACGGCTAATCTGACTGTACAGGGTATTCAAGGCCACGTTGCCTATCCGCATTTGGCTGATAACCCAATCCACCGGGCCCTGCCGGCCTTACAAGAGCTGGTCAACACCCAGTGGGATAAAGGAAATGAATTTTTCCCGGCAACCAGTATGCAAATTGCCAATATTCATGCGGGAACCGGTAGTCATAACGTGATCCCAGGGAATTTGCAGGTTCAATTTAATTTCCGTTTCAGTACGGAACTGACCGATAACCAAATCCGTGAACAGGTTAAGACAATCCTGAAAAATCACGATCTGAATTTTACGATTGAGTGGATATTGTCAGGCCAGCCTTTTCTGACTGCCAAAGGCGAGTTAGTTAATGCCGTCGTACAGGCAATAGACCATTATTGCGGCTATAAGCCTGAATTATCTACCAGTGGTGGCACATCAGATGGGCGGTTTATTGCTCAGATGGGCGCTCAGATTATCGAGCTGGGGCCACTCAACGCAACAATTCATAAAGTTAATGAATCCGTCAGTGCCGCAGATCTGCAACAACTCAGCCGGATTTATCAGCGCGTTATGGAGCAACTTATCTAGTGATAACCGCAAATATGTTAACTGGCCTGGCTACCGGGCACTTGATTTCTCTCTCTGGCAATCACCGATTACAACCAGAAGCAGTAAAATCTTTTCTTTCCATGCAGCAAGCAGCAGCAAATGCGGGAATTAATCTGCAACCTGCCAGCACATTCCGCGATTTCCAGCGTCAACAGGCTATCTGGAATGGCAAATTCCGCGGCGAACGCCCGGTATTGGACGAAAACAGCCAACCAATAGATATCACCCAATTAACAGAAGGAGAACTTTGTCAGGCAATTCTCCGCTGGTCTGCCCTGCCCGGTGCCAGCCGCCATCATTGGGGAACTGAACTGGATATTTATGATCCAACGATGCTGCCGGAAAACCAGAAATTACAGCTGGAACCCTGGGAATATGAAAATGGTGGTTACTTTGAACCGCTAACACATTGGTTGACAGAGAATATGGCCCATTTCGGTTTTTATCGCCCTTTTGTCGGTAAGCGTGATGGTGTCGCTTATGAGCCGTGGCATATCAGTTACCGGCCACTATCCGGGCAATTAGAAAAATTGCTGACTAAACAGATATTACTGGATGCATGGCAACAGCATGATATCGCAGGTATTGACTGGTTATCGGCTAACTTGCCTTATCTATTTGAGAACTACCTCGGTACTGCGCAGGAGATAACCCAATGCAATGGTTAGCTGATTATTGGTGGATTATTTTAGTTTTATTAGTTGGCGTTCTTCTCAATGCCATTAAAGAATTACGCCGCCTGGACGTCAAAAAATTTCTGGATAATAAACCAGAGCTTCCTCCTCACCGGGATTTTAATGACAAGTGGGATGATAAGGACGACTGGCCGCAGAAAAAGCCGTAGTCCATTCTTGCCAATGCCTAGCCAGTTTCTTGTCGAGACTTGCCAACGCCAGTGCGGTTTCTTGCCGCCAGAATAATGTTAATGCCTTATATCCGCTTAACTTCAACGCGGTGACACACTGCTCAATACTCATCTCATGCTGGAGATGATTTCTCAGTGCGGGCAACGGCAAATCACTGTTCAGTAACAATCGTTGCAAAGCCGGTAATGAAGCAGAAAATGGCCGGTGAGCAAATGCAAAACCGGCAAGCTCCTGCCAATCACTCTGATTCAGATGGAGGTCAATTTGGTCATCAACAGGCAAGCTGAACCCAATCTGTGACTCCAGCCAATATGCATCACGGGCAAATTGTTGTTGTGCCTGAATACAAAGTGCCATCCCCGGTTGACTCAGTGGAAAAATCGCCATTGCGGTATAACAACCACTACTGGCTTCCAAATGGGTTCCCATACGTACCAGTTGGAAACCACATTTTTGCCATAATGCCCACAGTTCAGCGGTATAACCAAAGCTGACAGAAATAAAATCTATTCCCTGTCCTTCTGCCCTTGCCCGCTGAAACGCGATCATTCCCTGAGCAATACCCTGTCTGCGGTTGTTAGCCTGTACGGCAACCCGGCTAATCCGTTGAGATTTCAGGACTGCCGCCTGAGGTAAACCACTATGGGCCGCTAACGATTGAGCGACCAGATTTCCTCTGGGGCGACGCCTGCCTGCCCAGACTTCATGGGCCAGCTCAGGCGACAATCCACCTTCGTCAACCATCCACAAAGCCCCTGTCAAAGTCTTATCCCCAAGCGCTGCGATAAACTGCATTCCTTTGGCATCAAGTAAACGCCGTAAATCCAAAGGTGAAGTTTTATAATGAGCGCTGGTTAATATGCCATAAAACTGTTTCAGCAATTCAGGCTGTTTAATCCATTGCTGCTGATGATATATATGATAACGGATCGCCTTATCAGAATTGTTTGCCGGGATAGCATCCTCAAACAATAACGCGTTTTCCAGCCAGTTCTCCAGAGGATCATTCTCAGCCCAACGTACAGGTGCTGTCAGATTCAAAATATGACAATCAGGAATTTCAGCACAAAATTTAAGTAGAAATCCCCGCCCTGTACCTTCATATCCCTGCACAGTTGTCGTTAATAATACCCGGGGAAAATAGCTGATCAGCTCAAATAACTGAGGCGTTGGAATAGCTGCGGCTTCGTCGATAAGCAACCAATCAATATCCGACACACGGTTTTGTCTGCAATATTTCAGCAAATTATCTACTGCCCAGAATTGCCCTTTTTCACCGGAATAGCCTCTGATAATTTCAGTGGTTGCTTTTGCCGGTGCTGTCAGCCAGCAATTATTCCCTTGCCATTGTTGCATTAACATGCCTGCAAGCGTCGACTTACCGCGCCCCCTTGGTGCCGTAATGACCCATACCCCCTGATTTGCCCGCAAAAGTTGCGCTAAAATGGCATGCTGGCTAACGGTCGGATTGCCATCAGGCAGTTGCCACTCACTGTATTGCGGAAATTCAGGCAGGTGAAGAAAAGTATTTTGCCGCCATAGCAAAATTTGAGGATCGTTAATAAGTTGCCGCTGAATATGCTGAATAAAGTGCGGAGTTGGGATAGCGCCTGATTGTTCATTCCAACGCATGCTATCCTTATCTGGTTGATAACGCCATTGATCCCACGATGGAACCATCATTACCAACCAACTGCCGGCCTTCAATGTCCCCGCTAATATTGCCAGTGCTTCCGCATTAAAACCTTCGGTAGCATCAAATATTCCGTGCAGATATTCCTGACCTAATAAGCTGACCGCTTTTGCTGGTGGTACCGCTTTCTCTTTACGATAAGAAATCCATAACCAATCACCGGCAAATCTCTGCTGTAATTCATTAGCCTGTTGATAACACCAATCATGATTGCCACTCAACACCAATAAGCGACGCAATCCTTGCCGCTGCATTTCCGCCTGTATCGCACTCAATTTCGGCAACATAGCGACTACGATTTACCAATCAGTAATGACAAAATCCCGGCAGCAATCAGCGGCCCCACCGGAACCCCTTTAAACAAGGCAACACCCAGTACGGTTCCCACCAGTAAACCCGCAACAGTGGACGGCTGGTTAGACATTAACGAAACTCCGCGGCTGCCCAGCCAAGAGACTAATACACCTATTACTATTGCCAGTAACGATTTCCAATTCAAAAATGAATGAAGAACCGCTTGTACCGTAATTTTCCCGCTGGCGATGGGAGCCATTACGCCCACGGTCAAAATAAGTATACCGATAGTCAACCCATATTTTTCCACCCAGGGGAAGAATTGATTTAGCGGTGTTATACGGATAACCAGCAAGAGCAACATTGCAAGAGTGACGGTCATGTTGTGGCTGATGATACCCAATGCCGCCAACACCAGCAGCACAAGTAAAGTCGGATCAAGATGGCTCATAGACTTCAATACCCTATAGCAGCCTATATCCCATCAGGCCAGGGCAATTTTTCCTTATGTCACAGAAATAACCGATATTTTCCTACTAATTCAGACAATTAACAAGTTTATAATGGGAATATTTTTTCTTTATAAAATAAACACTCTCAATAAATGGATATTTTTAATTAATTTAGTGATTAAAGGACTATTATTGCCAAAAAATTGTAGAAATAGTCTTGCATGCCATCAATAAAATCACCTTGTGAGACTAAAATAACCAAAATGATTTTCTATAAGAAATTTCTCAGCTTAAATAGCATATAATACTTCAACGATAGTCACTCATTTTTACTTTACCTCCGTTAGAAACACCCCCCTATTTTGTGAGCAAGCTCTAAATAAATGTTTTTTTAACAACTCATATTTAGTCCAAACACTCAAAAATACAAATTCAATTAACCAATTCATTGCAAAATAAATTAATACTGATAATAGTAAATATCATCTGACCTTTAATCCAACAGGGTGTAAATTATGTCATGCTTTCCTACCGGATATTGGGAACAATATCCGAATACTGCCACCGTGATCACAACATATACTTGCAATGCTGCCTGCAAAGAATGTTGTTTTGAATGTAATCCCTCGGTGAAAGCGCGTCTGAGCCTGGATGAAATTAAGCAATTTATTACACACTCAAAGGCCAATTTCCCGGGGCTAAAGTTAGTCGTCTTCAGTGGTGGAGAGTGTTTCCTGTTAGGTAAAGATCTGATTGAAGCCATTCGTTTCGCTTCAGATCACGGCTTATTAACTCGCTGTGTGACTAACGGCTACTGGGGAAAAAACAGAGAAAAGGCACAAAAAATCGCCCAAGATTTAACCGATGCCGGTATCACTGAAATAAATATCAGCACAGGGAAAGATCACAGTGAATGGATACCTATCGACAGCGTAGTTGCAGCGGCAGAAGCATTAGCCGGGCAAAATATTACGACACTGATTACCGTGGAACAAGATACCGCTGATTCTGCCATTGCGACACAAATCACACAGAATCCGATCATCAAGCGCCTCAAAGAACAAAACAAAGTTAACTTACAACGCAACACATGGATGCCGTTCTATGACACCAGTGAAGAACGAAAAGACGTTCCAAACCGGGATGAGCAGCTGACAAAAGGGTGCGATCAGGTCTTTGAAAATATCGTACTGACACCACACGGTGAAATCTCCGCCTGCTGTGGGCTGACATTAGAGCATATCCCTGAGATGAAACTGGGCCGGTTGCAGGGAGGCGATTTATCCCAGCTTTTCAAAGGACAAGAAGAAGACTTTATGAAAGTATGGTTGCGAACAGAAGGGCCGTACAAAATTCTAAAAAAATATCGCCCACATGATAGCAACATTAATCTGGAAAAAATCGTTCATCCCTGCCAAGCCTGTGCCCATCTGCATAAAGACGAAGGAATACGCCAGAATTTGTTAGACAACTATCATAGGGAAATTATTCCGGTGATGAAGAAATTTAATGCCAAAGAAAGGCTGGATTTGATCTGCTATTCAGCAGAAAAAAACGCCATTAACTTAACTGAGGAGTAATAATGCAGCGACATACATTTATTAGCATAACGGTGGGAGCAGCCGTTAGCCGTATAATACGACAGAATTGAATCCAGGCCTGAACGTCATACTCATCAATATCACCATGATCAGTATTTACCGGCTATCAAATTTTTATTGAATAAGGTGGTAATCAAGGAAAAGAAATACTTTATTCTCCTTTAGGAATATTTTCACCTGCTGTTTTGTGAGCAGACTCTAAATAAGCAGATTTTGTAATAAGATATATTTAGTCTAAACACTCAAAATACAAATTTAATCAACTAACATATTGCAAAATTGAACCATCCAGCTAATAGTTAGTATCGTCCACCCTTTAATAGCGCCGAGGACAATTATTCTATGCTTCACCACTGAACATTACACTGAGCATTAGGAATAATATCAAAATATTGTTACAGCAATCACAATATACACTTACGATAAATATCGTTGGTAAGAAATATTAGTCAGATAATTATTATATGAAATTATTTCAGCAGAGAATAAATTTAATAAGAAAAGGTTAGACCTCATCTTATATAGCACCCAGTAGAAAAAGAATTCCGTCAACTTAGAAAGGAACGAATCATGAAAAGACGTACATTTATTGGCGTAGCAGCCGGAGCAGCTATTGGCAGTGTCATCCCAACCGTTAATGCCAGTGCTGATAGCAATCGCCTCTTTGGCGTACCTCGTTCATTGCTCTCTCCAGGAGAGGTTGAAGAAAATAAGTTAAGGCTGTCAATGTCAAACGCGAAACTCCCGGTTGAAGTTTGGGAAGAGATCATCACCTATAACCGATTTTGGGAAACCATAAAACAACAGCCCAACTTAGCATTAGAATACAGGGAATCACCGGAGAAAGTCCTGGCTGAATTTGGCATAGACAAAAATATCGTTAGCCCCGGTTCAGCAGAGGAATTACTGTTATTCATCACTTATGATAAGGATTTGATGAATGCAGTAAAAACCAATGACTATGAAGAATTATTTTCCCGACTAAAGGCCTATGGTTTAAACGAAAGAAGTTCAAGCCTGAGGAGCCGGATCAACCATCATCTCAATCAAGACGCCAGCCTTGTTGCACATTTTAAAGAACATATCGAATCCTACCAACTTCAAGATACAAACAGCCCTCCCCTTATCAGGTTGAAGGAAATTCTGGAACCTTTGAACAGTGAAGACGATACCAGTATCGAAATTGCCCGTCTTGTCGTAGGGGCAAACGTAGTTGCTGCGGTTAATGTGGCTGTCGGCACCAGAGTCGTCGCGGCAGTGAATGCAGCGGCAGCAGTAAATGTAGCAGCCTATTTGAGCCTGGCAGTGCAAGTCGCCGTCACTGTATGTATGGCAAATTATTTACCCAAAATCGATCACAGTGACCTTTCAACCGGCACGGCTTCGCTTCATCTTGCCAGGCTCTATAACAACCAAAAGATGGTGGACACCCTGGTCACAGAAGCTATCCGCAGGGAAATCACCGCTTGCCTGTTTGCCGCGCAAAAATGTGGTTATATCAATCTGCCGGCGACACGCGAAGAGCGTAAAGAAGTGATTCATCTTTTTACCGAATTATCTTTAGGAATGGCAGCCGCATGAGCAATATCGTGGGATTGAATCCAGACTTCAAAGTCATATTAATGAACGTCGCCATGTTCGTCCTGATCGCACTGGTTTTTCTGCCTGTACCATACTGGCTTAATAGCAGTAACCCAAATAAACTGGCGGCAAGTATTACGACGACTCTCTTCGTGGTCATTGCCTTATTTATAGGCTATCAACTGTTGTCAAATAAAGCGGTGATCAAGGAAGGGAAATTATTGATGAAGTCTGGAGTATATTCACATGAATGGGCTATTTCCTCATTGCACCGGGAAGAAGGCGTTTCCCTGGAAGATTTTCATCGCAGTAATGGTATACATATCATCCATTATTCGTCGGGATATTACCAAAAGAAACGAAACAAATATTTCATTCTACGAGTAAGTAAACGCCCTTTAATATGCTTTAGTGCAGAAGGAAATATTGGATTATGCATAGATGAATCTGTTTTCGAAAAAATAAAGGGCGAATTACGAGATAAAATATAACGGGGAGCAGCAAAATAATGGAATATAGCGACAATTATTGGCCGTTGAACTATACACAGCTCCGGTTAGCCATTGCTAATACTGTTGCTGACGATAAGTCTGTCTTTAATGTCGGCGAATTCGTCAGCTTCAATGACAATATTTGCCTGGAAAGATTGGAACAGGCCATTATGACCATTCATCGCTTCAATGATGGTTTTTCCTTACGTTATCGTATTTCTGAGCAAAATATTTTTCAGGGGAAGTGTTCCACGCCGATCGAAGTTATATCAATAAAACTGTTAGATCCGGCAGTGGAACAAGCTACAAAAGCCGATTTCGACCAAAGAATAACTGAACCACTGGCTCCTGAAAATGGTGTGACGATCAGGCATTATCTTTATTTTAATGATGTTGGATGCTACTTTTGGGGAATTATCGCTCACCATGTCGCTACAGATTATTGGGGAATAGGTCAGTTAATTCACGATGTTTTGTCCTGCTATGAACAACAATTATTCCACCCAACATCAGAGCCTGTTTTTACCTACCAGTCCTATCTCAACGATATTAAATATAAAGCAAGCGCGCATTATGCCAACGACAAAAACTATTGGGCTAATTACCTCAACCAACTTCCCAAATTAGAGGATTATGCCGGAAAACGCCTGTTTCCCTCGAAAGCAATTAAAGTGAGCCGACCACTCACCGCAAACAAAGAGGGTTTTACCTTTAATGATAAATTAATGATGATACTGGCCTTATGCCTGCAAATGACTAAACGAGGCCGTTTATCAACAAGTATCATTAATTTACCTTTCTCTAACCGACGTGACAAAGCAGAATACCGTTATTATCGCCCGGCGATGAACACCTTACCTCTGATGGTTTCTTTATCGCCAGAAACAACGATAAAACAGATCCTCACGGAAATACAGTCGCAAATGAGTCTACATAGCAGGCATAGCCGTATTGATATCAGTGATTTGAATGATGGCGCGATAAATCGGGCAGATCAATTAACCGCTATTCCTTATGTCAATTTACTGCATGAAATTGAACATGATCTTATGAAAAATAACCGTGCTATTCGCGGCTGTATGACTTCTGGCGCAGTAAATGATTATGGCGTTAATATCCGGTTTTCTTCTGACGGAAAATCAGCATTAGTTGAATTGGATGCAGGAAGCCGCTTGTACAATACCTTTACCGCCGATGCTTTGATTGATGATTATTTACGTATTTATAACGCCATTGCAGAAAATATCAATGAAACTGTCGAAACATATTGGGAAAAATATAAAATCATTGAACTAATGGACAATATGATATCTGGCGGAACTCCAGAGAATATTGTCGTTAATTACCCCATCAGAGAGAATATAATTACCCGAATCGCGCAAATCGCCACAGTATCGCCGGATAAAAAGGCAGTAATTTGCGGGAATCAAACCACAATAAACTCCGCATATTGCCTTAATTACCATGAACTTTACAGTAAATTATTAGCTCTCAGCCAACGGCTATTATCCTGCCCACTAAAAAACCGAAGGATAGCAGTGTTATTGCCCAGAGGAATGGAATCCTTATTGTCTATATTAGCAATCCATACGGCAGGATTATGCTTTATTCCAATCAACATGACATTCGGACGAGAAGAAATTAGCAATATATTGCGTGGGCTGGATATCTCTTTATTAATAACTTCTCGTCACCATCATAAGAAAGTGAATGATATTAATAATACGCATATTTTCTTTATTGAAGATATGAACACTCTCCCCTCCGGAATATCTCTGGAAAATGACATAAAATGCCCCGCGACCAAAGAGGACGAAGCCTATATCTTTTTTACATCAGGCACCACCGGAATACCGAAAGCGGTACCGATAACTTTCAAGGGGCTTTATGCTTATTTAGCCGCTATGACAGATCGATATGATATTCAACAAGATGACGTTATTCTTAATTTCAGTACCCCGGTTTTTGATGCCTATATTGAGGAGGTATTTGGCTGTTTTTATCGGGGAGCTACACTGGCAATTGCCAGTGATCAGATGATCGTTGAGCTTGATTCACTGTTTGCATTTTGCCATGCACAATCGGTAACCGTCGTTAACTTTCCTACGAATTATTGGCATCAAATTGTCTTTTTCCTGCACGCGGCCATTAAAGAATTGTCACCGACCATCAGAATAACAATTATCGGTGGCGATCTGGCAATGGATAAAGCCATCCACCATTGGTTGGAAAAAGTAGGATGCGGAATTTCTCTGATTAATTCTTATGGCCCAACAGAATGTTGTGTTGTGGCAAGCTGTCACAAAATAGATGATGAGTTTCAACCCGGTAATATTATTGGTAAAGCACTAGCAAATAGTTCTATCGTCATTCGGGAATATGGAACTGATAATATCATTATCGGCAGCAGTGGGGAAATATGTATTCGTGGGGATTCTATCTGTGCCGGATATATTAACGACAATCAGTCAACCTCGCGTAAATTCTTACCGCTGAACGATGGAAGAATCTATTATTTAACGGGAGACCGCGGGTTTTACGATGCCCAGGGAAATTTAAATTTCATTGGCCGACTGGACAAAAAGCACAAAATTGATGGAAAACGTGTCGATCTGGCCGAAATGCAAAAAATACTCACAGCGGCAATGAATATTGATGAAATTCATTTAACGATAAAAGAGAATGAAACCGGGTATCAGTATATCAATATATTTATCCCTAATAGCTCATATTCAATTGCACGTCACGAAATCGTCTCATTCCTGCGTGGATGTTATCCAAAATTACAGGTGCCTTTTATTGTCGAATCAGCATTATCCAATTATTCCGTCCCCGTAACAGAGTTGAATAAAGAAGATAATGTTTCGCGGCTTAAAGGAGAAAAACGCGAAATATTTTTTACATTGTGGCGCGAAGTCTTTGGCGATAGCGATAGAGTTATTGATGAAGATACGAATTTCTTTGACGCAGGCGGTACTTCGCTTAAAGCATTATTACTCATTAATAAGATCCAGCAATACTTTGATTGTTCTATCCGCCTGGAAGATTTCTACCAATCCCCCAGATTGGGTTATTTATTGCAATCTGTCATTCAACAGGGGCAAATGCCGGTTCTAACCCACAAAAATAGCACCTGCCTGACAGAACAACACGACCAATATTATTGGATAATTGATACTATTTCTAATCATTCAGGTGCCCATAATATCCCGTTATATTATCATCTGGCCGGTGATATCGATTTAAAGAAATTACGCTCTGCTTTACTGTATACCATGCAATATTTCCCTGCTCTCTGCCAAAGAGTCACCATGACGGATGGGCAACTCTCTGTAACCCTCTCACCGGCAACCGAAGAAAACCTACCCTTCGAATATATCGATCTGACTCATGCTACTGGCATCAATATTGAGATTTCATTGCGCAAGATCTTAAATGAGATGGCATTCAAACCGATGTCATTGCAGGACAATCCACCGGTATATTTTAAGTTGCTGAAAATAGCAGAGCATGAGCATTCCCTTTTGTTAAATTTCCATCATGCATTTTGTGATGGGATGTCGATTGCTCATGTATTGCAACAATTATCTTCAGCTTATACGGATAATGCAGTGAAAATTGCAGCAACGACGGAAACAAGCGTTACCGTAATTAATCAGCGCATGTCGGACGAAACATTAAATTTTTGGACAGAAAAATTGCTCAACGTACTTTCTGTTGCCGGACAGCAAGATATTACATCAGGGGCTAATCTTCGGGTTCGTGGCCGACGTTACTCGATGCCGTTGCCTCCTCAATTAATTGTCATACTGTCCTGCGTGCAAAAGAAACACATGGTGACTCTGGAACATATCGTGATTGGGGCATTTCTGATGACTATCAGATCATTACTCAATAATAAAGACGAGCTGATTCTGGGTATCCCTTGTGCCAACCGTGTTCCGCCTGTGCCATTCGAGGGTGTCGGCAGCTTTGCTACAACGTTACTACTGCCCTATGTTACTGCGGAAACCTCATTAATTAACGTATCCAAGTATGTCCGTGATTTCCTGATGGATGCAAATGCCCATTCAAATATCTCGCTGGCGTATCTGAAACAACACCTTCACCATCACCACGGTATGCAGTTGCCAGAAGTTACTTATTACTTCTCTTCTCAAATAGGATTCTCCACCGATTTGTATCTTGGTGAAACCCATTGCACAAAAGAGAAAATCAAGGGGCTCAAGCCTAAAGGGGATATTGCGCTCGAACTGGTCAATTCATCAACTGGGATAGGCCTGGAATGGCTCTACGACGATGATATTTTCTCTGAAAATATCATCAGCGACATGGGGCTGTTTTTGCTTGATTTATTGGATTGCATGGGCGTTGAGCATAACTTAACGCCTGACAATACGGAATTATAACAACGACTAAGATGGATGCTGACTGTGCTGGTTAAAAAAAAGAAATGGGTAGTTATCATTACTGTCATGATCGTTTTTCTTGCCGTGATTTATAACAAATTCAATCGGCAAGAAACGCCTGTGGTGATGACAGAACAAATCATCACCGGAACACTGGGTAATGTTATCACGATGGTAGGCGCTGCCGGTGTTATACAACCGACCAGCCAGGTTAATGTGGGTAGCCAAATCTCAGGCCAGTTAATCCAATTGCATGTTGAGGTCGGAGATGTAGTCGAAGCAGGTAAGCTGGTTGCCAGTATTGATGACACTTTTTATCGCACTAAAGTTGAAGCAAGCCGTGCACGGCTGGAAAAATTATGTGCCATGTTGAAGGAAGAACAATATACCTATGAACTTCTGTCCATCACAGAAAAACGCCAGAGACAACTTAACCTACGCTCTGCAACCAGCCAGCAATTGCTGGATGAAGCCACTTTTGGCGTAAAGAAAAGTCAGGCAAGAATTGAAAGCCTCAAAGCGGATATCAGGCAAAATGAACATATTTTGCATAATGAAGAAGTCAGCCTCAGTTATGCCCAAATCTATTCACCTATTGCCGGCGTAGTGACCGCAATCCATGTTGATCCAGGGCAAACCCTGAATGTTAATCAACAAACACCGGTTCTCATGCAGATTGCCGATCTCAAGAATATGACTGTTTATGCAAAAGTTTCCGAGGCAGATATTAACCAAATCGCGCTGGGACAAAAGGCTTCCTTCAGGATCTATGGGGCAAATAAGCATATATGGCACGGTAATGTTAAGAAGATTATGTATAAGCCAGACTTAATTAATAATGCAGTTTATTATACCGTTCTGTTTGATGTGCCTAATGACAATTTCCTGCTAAAACCCAGCATGAGTGCTGATGTTACTATTGTGACGCACGAAAGCAGCGGAGTAGTGACCATCCCCAGTGACGTGCTGAATAATAAGCGACATCAACCTTTGGATGATAATCTAACCGCTTACTTTTTACGTGAGATGAAAGATGGAAATATCGTCGTAAGAAAATTACTTGTCGGGCATAACGACGGTGTACGCTCAGTCGTTACCAGCGGATTGCAGAACAACGAGCAAATCGTTGTACTTGCCAAGCAGGACAATGCCGGGGGTAAAAATGATAACGCTAAATAATATCTGCAAGACCTACGGTAATGAGAGTAAAAAACATCTTGTCCTGAAAAATATTTGTTTAACAATCGGCCAGAATGACTATGTTGCCATTCTTGGGCGCTCCGGCTCAGGGAAAAGTACCTTATTGAATCTCATAGGGCTTTTAGATATCGCCAGTGCAGGAGAATATCTTATTAACGACCTCAAGGTGACTCAGCAAAAGATTCACTCATTAGCACTTTTACGGCGGAAATATTTTGGTTTTATCTTTCAAAACTATAACCTGCTCGATAACTACCGCATTGATGAAAATATCCTGATGCCCATGTACTATTTAAAAAGAAACTTCGAATATGACAGAAAACGCTTCAATTACTTAATAGATCGCCTCCATCTTAATCCGTTATTAGCTAAATACCCGCGCCATCTCTCAGGGGGAGAACAGCAACGCGTTGCTGTGGCCCGCGCATTAATTAATAATCCGAAATTTATTATTGCCGATGAACCTACCGGTGCATTGGATACCACCAATGCAACCAATCTCATGCAGCTTTTTACTGAATTACATCATAGTGGATGTGGCATCATCCTGGTGACGCATGATCACGTTGTCGCCGGATATGCAAAACGCAGGCTATATCTGGATAATGGTTCTTTGGTGACTCAATCGGCATGAGTAAAATATCCTTAAAGTTTAACGTTTATTCTACTGTTATCCTGTTTAATCTCAAGATGGCAGCACGTTCCCTTGCCGCACATAAAACACGGGTCTTCCTGACGTTGTTATGTATTGCTGTCGGGGTAACCTCGATTGTGATCATGCAAGCAATCGGATCGGCAACTCAGGATCATGTTGTCAAAATGGTCTCCTCAATGGGGAGTAACATTATTTCCGTAAAATACAAAGGACAGGAAAACGGCGCTTTCGATTCCCATCACGATTATCTGACACAAGCAGATATAACGTCACTTTCAGGCAATCCACATATCAGCCACAGCACCCTTTTTTCCACTGCTACAGCAACGATAGTTTCTCTACAAGGCACTGCCGATGCTCAATTAATCGGTGCCAATGCGGATATCGCGGTTATCCGTAATTTGGTCATTGGACAGGGGCGTTTTTATACACCGCAAGAAGATGCTGCCCTGGCAAATGTAGTTGTTTTGGGTGCTTCCTTGGCCGAGCGACTATTTCTGCAAATTCCGCAAAAAGAATCGGCATCTGAGCAGAGTATCAAGATCAACGACATCTCTATGCGGGTTATTGGTATCTTGGCACAGAAAGGCGAAGGCATGGATGCCGGGGTCGATGATACTGCGTTTTTACCAAGAAATAGTTATCTAGTGCGGCTGTTCGGCAATACACCACCCAGTGGCATTGTGTTGAAAGCCAAAGATGCCACCCATGTAGAACCGGTTAAACACGCCGTTGAGGAACAGTTGTCACAATTTAAACGTCAACAAAGTTATGAAATACGTAGTACCACGGAGTTGTTAAAAACACTGAATGAAACGCAATCGCAAATTAATCTTTTCCTGTTAGCAATCTCATCAGTAACACTCTTTGTTGCCGGTGTCAGTGTCATGAATACCATTCTGATCAGTGTCAGAGAACGTAGACGGGAGATTGGTATACGGCTTACCGTAGGCGCAAGTTATTCCGATATTTTTTATCAGTTTCTTACCGAAGCATTTTTGATTTCATTATTGGGTGCGTTATTGGGATTATTATTCTCATTTATCGGTTTCAGAATATTATCGTTATTTGATATTGCTGTTGGTTTCTCTTTTTATTCCTTTTTATTGGCTTCCCTCTCGACATGCTTCATTACGGTAGTGTTTGGTGTCTATCCATCACATCGCGCAGCCGCATCCGCACCGATCGAAGGGATCAGGGAATTGTAGCTTGTTTTGTTTAATGCAACTTTGGAGACACAATGAAAAATCAGCTTTTGTATGAAATTCTACACCAGGAAATCATGGATCTTCACCCAGAAGCGGAGGAAATACCAGCAGATGAAAATCTTTTTGATATCGGTTTCGACTCGATAAAAATGCTGATGCTGGTTGATCGGCTAAAGTATGCAGGGTATCCAGTCAAATTTGTGGATTTAGTCCGGTGGCCGACAATCAATGACTGGGTCAATCTGATGGCAAAAGATTAACGTCACAGTCTGTCGTTTAGTGATGAATGGTGGTTGATCCATGCAGCAAGATCTGCAATCACCTGCGCCGAGATCTGCCCTGGTTGCAGATAATCCTCGCCACCAGCACATCCTGTCGTGGGCAATAAAATATGATTTAATCCCGTGTAGAGCTTGAACTCCACCTGTTTATTACCTTTCAATGCGGTTTTCCACATTGTGAAGTCAATATCATGCGGAACCTGAAAATCCTGATCGCCTTGAGCGAAGAATAGAGGCATTGCGGGCAAGCGGGTTAAGCAGGTAAATGCGTGGTAATCCTTAAGCTGCTTGAGATAGCGATCTGGCACTGCAAGGAAATCTGCGAGGGATGTGGTATTTTTCCCGCTGGTATCTGGGCTGATGGTACATTCCGGGGACAAATTGACATTTTGTAACTGGGATAAAATCACCTGAAGTAAACTACGAAAAGGCGTAGCCAGCATCGCAATGCCCATAATATTTCTGCCTGATCTTTGCCGCAAATTCTTTGCAATGAGCGGGCTGACATATCCGCCGAAACTATGCCCGACAAGGAATACGGGCACATGATAGAATTCAGCATGTTCTATCAGACCAGCTAAAATATTGCAGGCATCATCAATAACCTCTGTGTTGAGATCGATAGCCTCAGAGTCGGTATTCTCCTGACAGGCGCGATAGTAGCGTTTGTCAAAACGCACACTGGCGATACCATGTTGACTTAACTCATGTGCCAACATACGAAACAGTGGATTAGGCCCAACATCATAATCCATCGAATGCGGACCAGAACCCGCAACCAATAGTACAAGTGCTGTAGTATTTTGGGAGGATGGCAGGCACACCAGACCGTCTGGAACATCTTCAAGACCAAACGCCCTTAGCGTTTTTTCGGTGAAGATACCTGACTTTTCATACGCATCAGGTAGCGGGCACGGAGCCAGCATAAGCGAGCTAATTAGCTGATCTTTCAGCCCAATATAAAGGTTGAACTTTCCATTCAAGGTATTTAGTCGCAGATGACAAGCATCTTCCTGCCGGGAGATAATATCAATATCTGAGTGACACAAACTGTCTGCCAACGCAGTTAAGGTCAGGTCATCAGCCGTCATACGCAATGGCTCACTCATCAATTTCCTGGCCCTTTCCCACTGCTCGTCAAACAACGCAGTTATTAATACCTGTATTTCCCCATCCAATGTGGCAATTAAGTTTTTAACAAGCATGTCTTTTCTCAAATAACAGCGCAGTTTGCTTTTCTATACCAATTTTTACCTGACCATATTTACTTAGAATTCATTTAGCTCCGCTTCATATTAATGCTATCTTAGATTAATAATCGTGATAATAACTATCTAGCTCAGGAGGAACAAATTCCAACTTCAAGGTATTAACTATCTTCTCCTGATTTTCAGCAGAAATAACCAAATCCTTCATGCATTTATCAAAATAAGCTTGATTATTATTCAGCATGTGAATGGCAGAATCGTAAGCTTTATCCACTGTAATACCATATGCAGAGCGCGCTTTATTCCAAGCTTCAACGGGGATGCATCCCCATTCGGACTGCATCATGCTCAGATCGATGAGATCTTTACTCTGCGAAGCTTTATCAAGACCACGATCAGCGTTAGCCAAGAGTTTAGCTGCCAATAAATCTACTTTACCCAGCGTTGGCACACCGAGAATACGGGTGCCAAACGAAAGATCCAGGCGGGATTCACTAACAAATTCAAGTCTAATAGGAACACCATCAACATTGATGCGTCCTCTAACACCATATTGATCTTTTTTAATCTCTCCAATGGTGGGCACAGGTGATGTAAAAAGTGGGGAAAAGTCTGTCCCATAAAGGGCTGAACGAAGCTTACTGTAACCTTCACGTGAAGAACACAAAAAATCAATATCGACCGATTCCCTATATTCAGAAAGCATCATAACTATTGCAGTACCGCCTGCAAAATAGCAATCTGCGTCATTAAGAAATCCATGTGATAAAGAACTTAATACTTTCGCAATACGGTTATGATGCTCAAGACGAAAATTAGACATTCAAAAAACCATGCCCCTGTTCATGGATGAGTCGTTCAATCAGCTGACGCTCTTGAGGTTCAAGCTTATCTTCTTCGACATATTTCCAATTGCGTTCGTAAAATGCAAGCGCATCACGATCAGTTAGCTCAGTATCCTCAGCCAGATACCAGGCACAATTTTTCATTTGTGGATAATCAGCGATTTTTACCATAACAACCTCTCTTTTCATATTTACAATATAGCAGAGTAAACTTCCAACTCAACCATATTGCAAATGCTCACATATTCACCGCAGTAGCCGCCACGAAGTGATCTCTCAGATCTGATTCAAGTTTTATAGTAGAAATAGCTTACTTACTCATAATCCCCTCTCACCAGATATGGAAAAAATATATACCATTTCATTATTGACACCCACTCATCAACTTAAATAGGAGTGGATGTCAAGTGGATTATGCTAATTCCCTCTGCCGTTGAACAGTCACAATATGGTCAGCTTTAGCGAGGAGATCGGCATTATGTGAAACAACAATCCACAAACCGGGCCAGCGCTCAGGTAAGGTAGACCACAAACGACGGGCCGTATCTGCATCTAATGACGAATCACAGTTATCAACGATATAAACGTCAGCAGGACGGCATAGCATCCGGGCCAGTGCCAAACGCTGACGCTGACCACCAGACAATTGCCCGGCATTGCCAGAATTAATGACAGTATTAAGCCCTTCCGGCAATTCATATGATCCAGGAGTCAACCCTACCGCCTCCAAAGCCCGCACCATGACATCATCGTTAATATCCGTATCACCCAATACTAAGTTTTGTCTTACCGTTCCACCAAAAAAACCCGCTTTCTTTCTGGCATAGCCGATACGTGGATTCCGCCACCAGTTTTTATTCCCCAACACTTCTCTGTTATTCCACAGCACACTGCCGGAGCTGGATTTTTCCAGGCCAATCAAGTAGCGCACAAAGGTCGTTTTACCCGATCCAATATCACCAACAATGCCAATCATCTGATTAGCAGTTGCCTCAAACGAAACCGGGAGCTGAGTATTTGAACAGACAAGATGATTAACACTCAGCTTATGCAACGCCTCACCTTTTTCATCTTGCTCATCTTCTTTGGTCTCTTTTTTATCTAGCAAAAGCTGTTTGATTCGCCCATAACACACATCCGCATTTTTGTAATAGGCAACAGCCCGGCCGAAGAAAAATATCTGTTCACTTATCCAGCCTATGTAGGTCAAAAATAATGCCAGGTTACCTACGGTAAAACTGCCATCAACGATTCGTTTACTGACTATCAATAAAACAGCTGACGTTCCAAGTATCACAATATTTTTGAACAAGCCAGAAAGCAGGTCAGTAAATACCTGATGTCTGGCTTGAATAGCCCTGCGACTGATAAATTTCTGCGACAATCTCTCAATCTGCCCCTCAATTTTATTGCCAAGACGCAAATCGCGTATACCCGTTAAAACATCAGTAATCTTGCCGGCAATATCTCCCTGGGATTGACGTTTACTCGCTTGTAAATTACCTACTTTGCGTTTAAGTATCGCCCCAATCCAAAGGCCCGCAATCATCGGCATAAGAGCAAGCGTGGTTATTGTGTCGGTGTTGATAAGCACAACTAATGCGATAATTAAAAGTAAGGCACGGTAGAGAAAATCAGAGGTCCAGCTCAAAAATTCCGCAACTTCATCACTGTCATCACGAATGCGGTTCAAAAGATCACCCTGCGAAAAAGTGTGTCTCTGATTGTGGGAACAATGGCTCACGCCCCACAAAACGCGTTCTTTCAGGTAAGCACTGACTTTAAAGATCAGCGTAAAGTCCAGGCTTAATCCCAAAAAGAGGATCAATGATCGCAAGACCATGGTTGCAATCGCAGAGGCAAGCAACCACCAGACCACAGGGTTAGTCGGTTCATTCATCGCTCTATCCAGTAACTGGCTGATCAAGTAACCAACCAATAGCGGAAAACCGTGCATAAGTGTCCACACAACCATGGTGATGAAATAGAGAGGTGCAAACCTTTTCATGAGGTCAATCAAGGCCGGTAACATTTTGGGTTTAGTTGATACACTGGATATAGTCATACAATGAGTCCATGATTGCTCGTTAATGTTGCGATTTCAGCTTCTGGAATTCGCTGCTGAATCCGTCCATCATCAACAATGATGATTTCATCAACGGCGGAAAGCGTGTGAAGACGGTGTGCGACCATCACTACGGTGCGATTGCAGCTTAATTTTTCAAGTAATTTCAGCCAACTCTCTTCAGTCCGGGGATCAAGTTGAGATGTTCCCTCATCAATAATCACCAGAGAACAATGCTGCAACATCACTCTGGCACCCGCTATCATCTGAATTTCACCTTCCGACAACATCCGACCATTAGTGCCAACCTGCGTATCAAGGCCGTCAGGTAATGCTCTGGCCCATTCAAGCGCATCTAATTCCTGGAGAACCTCCCAAATTTGCTTATCAGATATTTCATCACTGAATAGCGTTAAATTTTCTCGCAGCGTTGCAGAAAACAGATGAGAACGCTGACTAAGCACGGAAACCTTTTTTGCAAACTCTTCCGGTTTAATTGTTGAGACATCAATATTTCCAATGGTCACTCTTCCTGAGTCGGGTCGCGCAAATCCACACATCAAATTAAGAATGGTACTTTTTCCCGCACCTGTTCTGCCGATAATGCCAATTTTGCTTCCCGGAGCAACGTAAAAATTAACACCGTGCAAAACCTGTGCTTCTTCCCCGTTATAACTAAAATCAACATGATCAAAATGGATAGAAAGAGGACCATCAGGCAATAAATTATCTGATGATTTACCTGACGTACCTTCATTTAATGTTTTTGTCGCCAACGATAAAGCAGCAAATAATTTCTGTATCAGCTCTATCTCTGACGACATATCCTCCACCGGCTCGCGAAGTTTATCAACGTAGAGATAAATCATGGTTAATGTACCAATGCTTAAACTGTTCTCACCAAGTAATTGAAGCCCAAAACCAAAACCTATACCGAAACAAAGAGCAAAGAAGAGCTGAGTAATGGGCCAGAACGCTCTGCCGCCAATATAAGCACTGCGTTCAAATTTGAGCAATACCGACAGCATCTTACGAAATGCAGTGGCAGGCCAATGTGCCTGTGACAATGGCTGTAAATCATCCATAGCATGTAATGAATCACCGATAAAACCAAATATTCGAGCTTTTTCATTGCGCGCAATTAGCCAGCGACGAACAGAAAGTCGAGTTAATTGAATTAATACATACGCCACCAGTACTACGACAATAGCCATAGCAATACCTGCCTGGGGCATGACGCTGAATATAATGATCAATGTACCCAGTGTCATCGCTAAATTAGCAATGGCTTTGAAACCCGCTTTAGAAATCGTTTTTCCGATAATGTCAGCATTACCTTCGATATTTTCCAGCAACTCTCCCTGCGATCTTCGTTCTATTTCCAATACAGGTAAAACTGTCATCACATGATGAAAGAGCTTGTATCTAATGGTATCGGCAATACCCCAACCTGCCTTGGTGCTCATGTAACTGGTCACCAAACTACCGATCACACCAATCGACGCGATAAAAATATAAATGATTGCCAGCATGATAAGTTGATCAACAGTCGTACCTGATGTCGCCTTATCAACGTAATTCCTGATAATATAAGGACCACTCAGATCACAGGATAATGTCACGGCTAAAGCCAGAAAAGCACATACAACCGTTCCCTTAAATGGTACGGCGCTATGTAGCAGTATCCGCCATACAGTTAACTTCTTTGACATGATTTTTTCCATCTTTTGGTTATGGCACCTCAGTAAAATTAGGGATGTTATTCACAACATCGGGATTATTAATAACAGATCGATTACAGCAGCAAGATCTTGTTCACAATTAGCAAAATGCAATTATCGCAAAATATCCGCATTTATCACTATCTGATTGAAGTCTTTATAAACACTATCACAAGAAAACAAAATTTATATCTCATTCTATAATGTCAATACCTTTGTGAGGTTATTTAATATCCTAATTGAAAGATATATCACCAATGTGAATAATAAATAACTGGCTCCAAGCCATGAATCATAAATAGAGGAAAAACTGATAATAATCCCAACGAATTATAATGATTTCCACAAATATATAGCGATTATATAAATGAATTCCTATTCAATATTAACGCACCTTGAATTGCCCATAATTTCAGCAAGTTATGACTAATAAAGCGGTAGCCTACTCTATATTGAATTATCCATATTCATTACTCATATAATCGGATAATATTTGGTCACAAAAAACAAATAAAAGAATTATAACCAAAATGAATTTATGCCAGTAAAAGGGCCTTTCGGCCCAGGTAATCGTTTGCGTAATTAATCCAAAATAACACCGATACGGTGCGCTACCTCTTCATACGCTTCAATCAGGCCACCAAGACTTTGGCGGAAACGATCTTTATCCATTTTGTCTAAAGTCTCTTTATCCCACAAACGGCTGCCATCAGGAGAGAACTCATCTCCCAGAACCACCTGCCCTTTAAACAAACCAAATTCCAGTTTGAAATCAACCAAAATCAAACCGGCATCATCAAACAATTTGCTCAATACTTCATTAGCCTTGTAGCTTAATCTTTCCATCTCAGCCAGATGTTCTTTGCTAACCCAGTCAAACGTTTCACAATAAGACTCATTCACCATTGGATCATGCATGGCATCATTTTTCAGAAATAGATCGAACAGAGGAGGGTTCAATACCACACCTTCCTCAACACCAAGGCGTCTGACCAATGAACCCGCAGCCCGATTGCGAATAACACATTCAACCGGCACCATATCCAGATTTTTAACCAATACTTCGGTGTCTGATAACAGACATTCCATTTGTGTCGGGATACCCGCTTCTTCCAGTTTGCTCATGATGAAATGGTTAAATTTATTATTCACCATCCCCTTACGGTCAAACTGTTCAATGCGTTCGCCATCCAATGCAGATGTATCATTACGGAACTCCAACACCAGTAAATCAGGATCATCAGTGGTGTACACCGTTTTTGCCTTTCCACGATACAACTCAGCTTTTTTCTGCATCTTATATACTCCAAAATATCACTACTGAATAAACGTCAGAGATAAATAATAAAGCAGATTGCTAACAAAATCCTGTTCAAAAGGTCGATTTTTTCTATAGTTATCGGGTTAGTCTATAAAACGAACTGATTTTTAGGCTAAAAACCTCTTCCTCATCAATCTCAATCTGAGTTGATTACCTTCGAAGAGCCATTCCTTAAACCATTGGCGACGCTCCTCAAAAAAAGTAGTCCCCGTCGAAAATAAAGAACTCCCCATCATTTATTCAAATTAATAAATAGAGGTGAATTCTTCTATACCTAATATCATTTATCATCCAATTAAAATAACCAGAATTATTACCTACAAATAAAATTCTGCTTTTTGTGAATCCAAAAATTCTCTCATAACCATTACCTTGTGCATCAACCATTACAACAAATACTGTGTCTGAAAGATAAGTATTATCTATGGGTCTTGCAAACCCTAAATATGTTTAGACACCAGTTCTTCAAAGGACAGACTTGCAGGGAGAAATTATGGTGGAGGAAGTCTCTTAACATGGAAGTGAGTTCATTTTTTGAACTGATTTTGTTAGTTCAAAGTGCTGACTAAAAAGCCAGCACTTTAGCCTGCACTTTTAGTGGATGCCATGCAAAGCGTTTTCTGTAGTGACAGAAAGAGGAGTGAATTGACCCGCTCTTAATTCTGTCAGCGCATAGAGGAGGCGCCCCATCCGGCCATTGCCATCAGTGAAACCGTGAAAACCAACGACAGCCGCAAAGAGTTGTTTCCCAATCTGAGGATCTTCCTTATCCAAAGTTTCCAGATGACGTGCCAGCAACGCCGCACCACCTATACTGGAAGGAAGGCTCCCCCCGCTGATTGCTGGACCACGATAATCACGCTCTATGTTTGGAACCAACCTATGATGAAGCTCCTTAAGATTTTGGCTATCCGTTAAATCCTTTCCGTTATGGGTGTATTCCTTCAGTAGCGCCGTGAAGTTACTCCATTCATTACCACCTGAAGTGGATGCCTTGAGAATCCAAGCGGCCGCCTTGTCAACATCATCAGTTAACTTGCCTGGGTTATAAAAATCTTCAGAAAGGGTTTCCGCGTAAATACCTTGGTTAAGATCTTGGCCTTTTATTGCCTCTTGATGCTGCTGAGCTGCCAGCAAATTCTTTTCTTCCATCATCAAAATTGGCTCCAGACTAGCGACAGCGCCAGAAGCCGAAGGTTGCTTACGTAATTGTTCAAAGCTGACAAAAGACTGCTCAGGGGCAACCAGTTTACTGGTCAGTTGAGCTGTTGCCTGGTGTCCCATTAGCTCCTGTAATTTTTTACCCGTTTCTGTATTCAGTAGTGACTCTGACATAGCACGCTGTAGCAAAAGAGAATGTTCAGCCAACATTGCTTCCGTCATTTTATGGGTATCTGCTGTTTTTAATCTCTCCAGCACTTGTTCCGATGTCTGTAAACTACCATCCTTAAACAACATACGGGCATGGCTGACCGAGTCTGTACTCTGGAGACGCTGTTGTTGCGCCCCCTCTGTAGAAAAGAGGGTTTTAGTCGCCTCTTTAGCTACGGAAGCACCACTGCCACTTAAGAAAAATTTACTTATTCCTTCCAAGAAACGGGCAAAGTGATCACTTTTTGGGTGCGTACGCAAAACCTGTTGCAGATCTGCATTAATATGATATTCACGGCCAGCAATTTGCAGTTTACCTTCATTACGAACCTGTTCTTGTATTTGCAATGGGGCATTCTGTAATACAGCAAGATTCTTAAACTCGACCATAAATCATTCTCCTGTCATAAGATGGTTGTAGGGTATTTTTCTGTGATAGTGATGTTGGAAATTCATTTATCCAAGTAATAAATTCAGACAATTTATCTTCCAACTTATTGGCCGTTAGGTGTTGTATGGTTAATATTCTATACGCAACAACCCCAAGTTCCTGATACCAGCCAATACCCGGCATCTGACTATTTAATGGATTAAGGGCTGTATTGAGTAAATAACGCAGAGTATCAACATCCGCTGAGTCTGGAAGTTCCATATTTATCTGACCAATAATAGCTAAATGTTCCTCCTGGCGACGCAAGATAATAGGTATAGCGTTATCGACCAATAAGAAACAATTCCCCTCTTTATCAAAGGAGAGTTTACTCATACCCAGCTTTGCTGCCAGCTCAGTCAGTAATATATCAGTTAGATGATCGTTCATAGTGGAGAAGGAAACCCAATTATTTTGATAACAGGATTTTAAGCTTTCAGAAATAGGATGACTGTCAGATCTAGTCTGTCTTTTGTATATAAACAACCCATATTGCTCGTCGAGTCAGTTTTACAGATCAGATGATGTTTAACTTCAAAGGACACCCTTCAGGGAGAATTGCGGTGGAAGAACGCTTCTTCGCATGAAAACAGGCTTATTTTTTGTGCAGACTTTTATGAGATCAAAGCACTGACTAAAAAATCAGCACCTTGTCAACAATCTCAGGGGCAATGCATTTTGCCCCTTTATTTACATCCTTTACATCTACGATCCTGTCGTCTGGCTGAAAGCGGCTTTCAATACTGCAACCAGTTCATCATTTTGTGACTGAGTCAACGGCTTACCTTTATCACTAATAAACTGCAAGCTACTGCGGTTATTCAAATCACCCACCTGTAATTTGTAATCACCTTCGCTGATAGAAGGTTCATTAACCCCCATTGATTTCCAGCCCGATGCACTAAGACCTTTATACGTTACAGCGATAGAACCCGTCGAACGGCTGCGGCTACCCACTTTCATACCCACTTTTTCCAGCGCTGCCGGTAACCTATCCCAGACGATATTATATGGCGCACGAACAATCATCTGAGGTAACCCAGAAGTATCACCACCACTCTGTACATCTAACGGCCCCAAATTGCGTGCTGCCGTATTATCACTAATCCGTTCACGCTGCTGGTTCACACCTTCGATCAATTCATTGAGCATCAGTGCGTTATAACGTTGGACTTCGATAGGATCAATTATGGGTTGATCGCCTTGTCTCAGACCTTCATTGGCAACGGATAATTCAATCTGATAACTCTGGCGTGCAACACTGATACGATAGCGAATCTGATACGGAACGTTTTCATCTGCACGCGGCCATTCAATCCAGTCGGTTGTCAATGTCTGACCAGCATCATCACGCTGGCTAACGTTGTAACCTTTTTTCAGCAGAACATGATTAATCTGCGACCACAGATTGCTATTTTCAGACGTGTTTTCAAGCAGCAATTTGCTGCTCTTCACACTATTTTCAGCACGGGAGCCACTCAACAGGGCCAATGCCTGCGATGGTGGCCGAATATCAAGCTCTTTCCCAACCAATCCTTTAGATGCTGTTGGTGGAATATCATATTCACCATTCTGTAATGGCAATATCATACCCGCAGGAACATTCAGCGCTTTCAGAGGAGGTGTTTCAAGATACGTGTCATCATCATTGACCTGGCGCTTATAACTTTGGTCACCAGAACACGCTGCCAATAACACTACCAGTGACATACCAGCAGCCTTCATCACCTTTGATTTTTGCAACAATATTGCCATTAAAATTCCCTAAATTTTACAGTAATCCGGCCATTTTCAAGGCTTTTTCGACTGAGACTTTTCCTGCATCTGTCAATGGCGTCATCGGCAGACGCAACGTGTCATCAGCAATCAGCCCCAATTTGTAACATACCCATTTGACTGGAATGGGGTTGGGTTCAACAAATAGTTGATGGTGTAAATCCATCAGGCGGTTATTCAGTTTACGCGCTTCCGCAAACTGGCCACTCAGTGCCAACTTACAAAATTTAGCCACCTCAGCAGCCGCAATATTTGCAGTAACAGAAATTACCCCTTTACCACCAAGCTGAATAAAATCCAACCCACTTGCATCATCACCACTCAACAAGATAAAGCTATCATCATTAACTAACTCTTGGATTTGGCTGACACGACTTAAGTTCCCTGTCGCTTCTTTAATTGCGACAATATTTTTAATCTTCGCCAAACGAGCTACAGTTGGCGGCAGCAAATCACATCCTGTACGGGAGGGCACATTATACAGAATTTGTGGCAAATCAGTATTTTCAGCGATCGTTTTAAAATGCTGATATAAACCTTCCTGCGATGGCTTATTATAATAAGGCGTTACCGTCAGGCAACCAACAACACCACTGTTTTCAAAACGTTTCGTCAGAGATATTGCCTCAGCAGTCGCATTTGCACCTGTTCCGGCGATGACCGGAATACGTCCGTCAGCCAGTTCCACCGTGGTCAAAACAACATCACCGTGCTCATCGTGACTCAATGTGGCAGACTCTCCGGTTGTTCCTACCGAGACAATCGCTGATGTACCACTGGCAACATGGTAATCAATTAATTTTTTCAAACTAGTCTTATCAACGCGACCATTCGCGTCCATTGGTGTTACCAGCGCAACAATACTGCCTGTAAATTCAAAGCTCCCGCTAGACATTACATACCCCCCTATACAAACAAGAGTTCAATGGTACTTTCTAGTCATACAGAAGGAAACTATTTAAACAGGATTTCAATGAATTTTGTTAATACCGGATAACCTCTGTTAAAAAGAAGTAATAACCGGAGTAATTTATTGAAATTCAAAGGCAGGGAATGAGAACAATAGAGCAACTTTGATACGATTGACCTTGGCAGTATACCCTTTTTGTGTTTACCTTAAATAAACCACAGCAGAGAAGGAAAAGTGACTTTGCCACAATCAGAACAACATTTTCTCGTTATAACCGCTTTAGGCGCTGACCGTCCTGGTATCGTCAATACGATCACTCGTCTTGTGAGTGAATGTGGTTGTAACATTGAAGACAGCCGTTTAGCGATGTTTGGTGAGGAATTCACCTTCATTATGCTACTTTCCGGTAGCTGGAACGCTATCACCATGATTGAATCTTCACTGCCGCAGAAAGGAGCCGAACTGGATCTTCTTCTCGTCATGAAACGTACAAGATGTGATGATCATACAGCATTTCCTTCCACAGTTTCCGTCAAGGTTGATGTTGATGATTCACCGGGTATTGTTGAACAGTTTACCAATCTGTTTACCACGCAGTATTTTAATATTGCTGAACTGGTATCAAAAACACAGCCACCAGAAGATGATATCCCTGCCCGGCTACAAATCCAGATCACCGCTCATAGTCTATTAGATGATGACGGCATAATTATTAAGCAGGCGTTTAATAAGCTATGTACAGATCTAAATGCACAAGGCAGTATTAGTATTCTTGAACCACTTTAGCAGAAAGATTAAACGGAGAATACGTGATGAGCCCATTGAAAGCCGGTGATAAGGCCCCTCAATTCAGCCTTCCTGACCAAGATGGAGAAACAATCAACTTGTCTGATTTCGAAGGTCAGCGTGTTTTAGTTTATTTTTACCCTAAAGCAATGACTCCTGGTTGTACTGTACAAGCCTGTGGTCTGCGCGATGAAATGGATACATTAAAGGGATCAGGTGTTGAGGTATTGGGTATCAGTACCGATAACCCAAGTAAACTGTCACGCTTTGTGGAGAAAGAAATGCTGAACTTCACATTGTTGTCCGATGAGGATCATCAAATTGCTGAGCAATTTGGTGTTTGGGGCGAGAAACAGTTTATGGGGAAAACCTATGATGGTATTCACCGTATCAGTTTCCTGATTGATACCAAAGGTAATATTGAGCACGTTTTTGATAAATTTAAGACCAGTGATCACCATCAGATAGTGGTGGATTATCTGAAGCAGCATCCTTAATAAAAAACCGCTAAAAAATTAATCGTATTTCATTCAGCAACTCAAGATACCTGGAGTAAGTACGGGAAAGAAATTCCTATCCTGTACTTACTCTAATAACAAGCAACCGGCATTAACCTAGAAATAAATACAAAGGCCATTTTCATATTAAAAACAGATTTATTCTTTTATTTCATCGTCTTCTGTTATAACTATCTCTTCCGGCCATGCATGAATAACGGCTTTAATCAGCGTCGCCAGCGGAATAGCAAAGAATACGCCCCAAAATCCCCATAAACCACCAAAAGTAATCACAGAAAGAATAATCACCAACGGATGCAAGTTTACTGCCTCAGAGAACAAAATCGGCACCAGTAAATTGCCATCCAGCCCCTGAATAACCAGATAAGCAATAATCAAGGTCCAGAAATCTGTCCCGACACCCCATTGAAATAAAGCAACCAGTACAACAGGAATAGTGACAATCACTGCCCCTACATAAGGAATTAATACTGACAGCCCAACCAGAACAGAAAGCAGTAATGAATAATCTAACCTAAGAAATACGAATACAGCGTAGGTACAGATACCAACAATCACCATCTCCGTAACTTTACCACGGATATAGTTAGTGATTTGCTGATTCATCTCGCGCCATACCTGCCCGGCCAAAATACGGTTACGTGGCAAAACCCGTTGTAACGCTTGCAGCATCTGGTTTTTATCTTTTAGCAGAAAAAAGGCCATTAATGGCACAAGAATCAGGTAGATAGCCAATGTCAGCAAACCAATCAATGAAGCTACCGAAAACTTCACCACGGATTCTCCGGCAGTTGAAATCTTACTGCGCAGATTTTCCGCCATCATATCAATGATACCGGCATCAACCAAAGCCGGATAACGAGTCGGTAATGTTTGGGCATATTCATTAAACCGGTTAAGCATATTAGGCATATCTGACAACAGATTAATTCCCTGCTGCCATGCCGTTGGTGCCACAATCAGAATAACCAGCAAGCTGATCCCGGAAAAAATAATCAGTACAATACAAACAGCCACTGTCCGCGAACATCCCAACTTCTCAAGTTGGGCCGTTGGCCATTCCAATAAATAAGCGAGAACAATCGCCACCAGTAATGGCGTTAAAATGCCATGTAAAAAATAAATAATGCAAAACCCTGCCAAGAGGATGACAAACAACGCAATCACTTGCGGATCAGTAAACCGACGGCGATACCACTGTATAATCATCTCCAGCATTGACCAGGCTCCTTGATAGCAATATTCATATTTCTATTTTTCTTAAAAATTGTACTAATTGGTTAATTTTAAGGTACCCTTGCTCATCATACACGCATTATCTAAAACGATGGCCAAATGAGATCATTTTTGTTTTATGAAAATAATGTCTAATCAATCCCTGGCAGCAATATTAATCAGTACATTATTGCTAGTAAGCCCCCCTGTTCTCAGCGCCTCTATTGAAGATTCATTGCCGGATATAGGTACCACGGCAGGTTCAACCCTAAGCATCAATCAGGAACTGGCAATGGGCGATTTTTACGTCCGCCAGATGCGTGACAACGTTCCACTGATTTATGACCCATTATTGACGCAATATATCAATACCCTTGGACAAAGGTTGGTGGCTAATGCAGATTCAGTTAAAACACCTTTTCATTTTTATCTGATCAATAACCCGAATATCAACGCTTACGCTTTCTTTGGCGGTAACGTCGTACTCCATGCCGCACTTTTTCGTTATAGCCGTAATGAAAGCGAGCTGGCATCCGTTATAGCCCACGAAATTTCCCACGTCACTCAGCGCCATCTGGCACGAATGATGGAAGATCAGCAGCGTACAGCACCACTGGCCTGGGCAAGTGCTCTGGGTTCTATCCTGTTGATAATGGCTAACCCACAAGCAGGAATGGCGGCACTCAGCGGAACGCTTGCCGGGATACAACAAGGTATGATCAGCTTTACTCAATCCAATGAGCAGGAAGCTGACCGCATTGGCATGCAGACGCTACGCAAAGCGGGTTTTGATCCTCAAGGCATGCCGGATTTTATGCAGATCCTGGCAGATCAGACCCGTTACAGTTCCAAACCACCAGAGATGTTGCTGACTCACCCATTACCCGACAGCCGCCTTGCTGATGCCCGTAACCGTGCTAACCAATATCCCGCCAAGCGTGTTCCACAATCTCAAGATTTTCTGTTTGCCAGAGTCCGTATTATGGGAATGTACACTACGGAGCAGCGCGGCTATCTGGAGCAAATTTTAGAAAATTACCGTAAAGGCACAGCTAAAGAGCAACTCGCCGCCGCTTATGGACAAGCAATCTTATTTTCTCAGGATAAAAAATACGCTGAGGCACGGGCTATTCTGGAACCATTATTAGCAAAACAACCAGATAACCTCTGGTTTATTGACACGATGACCGATATTGATATTGAACAGAACCGAACGGCTCAGGCTATCACCCGATTACAAAACGCCTTACAGAAACAAAAAGACAATTTGGTCTTACAGATTAATCTGGCAAATGCGCTCATTCGCGCAAAGCAATACCCGCAGGCTGCAAAGCTGCTCTACCGTTATACGTTCAATAATCCTGATGATCCAAACGGTTGGCACCTGATGAGGGAAGCCGCCGCCCAACAAGGCAAACGCCATGAAGAATTATCAGCGTATGCTGAAGAAATGGCACTTCATGGTCAGTTTGACAATGCCATTAAATACCTCAGCAGTGCCAGCGCACTGGTAAAATTAGGCAGTTACGATCAAGAACGTTATGATGCCCGTATCGATCAGTTACGCCAGCTACAACAGCGTTACAATCAATACCAACGTTAAGGAACTTTCATGCAACAGGTGATCATTTATCATAACCCCCGCTGCTCCAAAAGCCGTGAAACTTTGGCTCTTATTGAAGAGCAAGGCATTAAGCCGCAGATTATTCTCTATCTGGAGGTCCCTCCCACGATAGAGCAATTATCTGTTCTGTTAAAACAGCTTGGTTTTCATGATGTGCGCCAGTTGATGCGAACTAAAGAAGATCTATACAAAGAGTTGAATCTGGCCGATGAAAAACTCACTCAACACGATCTACTGAAAGTGATGGTTGCCAATCCTAAACTGATTGAGCGCCCTATTGTCGTTTGTGGTGATAAAGCCAGGCTTGGGCGCCCACCAGAACAAGTAAAAGAAATTCTTGGCTAATCGGGTAGATATGATGATGGTGAAATCACCATCATCGTCAAAGATGCAGAATATCCTTCACAAATGGAATCGTCAGCTTGCGCTGGGCAACTATCGAAGCATGATCTAACTGATTCAAGGTCATAAACAGCGTCCGCATTTCTCTGTCTAATCTTTTCAGTAAGAAGCGCCCCACATCTTCCGGCAACTCAAACCCACGTAATTTTGCACGCAGTTGCAAAGCCTGTAATTTCTCATCATCGGAAAGTGGTTGTAATTTATAAATTTGCCCCCAGTCCAGACGGGAAGCCAAATCAGGTAACCTAAGATCAATCTGACGAGGTGGACGATCGCCACTGATAAGCAAACAAGTGCGACCGATTTCCAGAATGCGATTATAAAGATTAAACATCGCCATTTCCCACTCTTCATCACCAGCAATACATTCGATATTATCGATACAAACCAGTGATAAGTGTTCCATGCCATCAAGCACCTCAGGAATAAAATAGGCACGTTTATCCAGCGGAACATAGCCCACAGCTTCATCTTTCAGGGACAATTCAGCACATGCGGCATGCAACAAATGACTTCGCCCCCCACTATCACGGGACCAAAAATAAATATAGCTGCCATGCGGCTGATTAATGGCCAATTTGATTGCAGCTAACAGGGTAGCATTTTCCCCCGGAAAGAAACTGGCAAAAGTTTCGTCATCGGGAAGATATAAAGGTAATGAAAGCTGCGATGGTGTGTTCAGAAGCACCTCAAACAGAGCAGGTAACAAGCGCAAACAAGTTTATCACAGAAAATAGTTGTAAATGAACTGTATAGATAAATAATAAAAAAACTATTTTTTGGATTCAATAAGTTAAACCCATTTCAGTCTCCCCTTAAATGCACAATATTTCTTCATAATACAGAACAACCGGCAAGCACCGGTGAAATATTCTAAATGCGAAAACAGGAAAGATCTAACTTTTTAATTTTATGCTATTTAAGAGAAAGTCGTCAGATGTTGAGATTTGTCAGTTTTAAGAAGGATCAATGTAATAGTTCTTTACTGATAACAAAAAGGCGATGATAGTGGTAATCCTTGTCATGGCCCCAACAATAATCAGCCCAAGTTATATAGAAATCATCCCATGATGTAAGCTTCGGCATTAACCATATCTGCTACGCAGTGTATTAGCAAAATGATAAATAATCAACGTTCGGTTGACGTAAAAACGAGCAACCCACTATTTTCATGAAATAAGAAATCCCTCTGCAACGCCCCGTACAACCTGACATTTTCACGCTATGTTCAATACAAACAAAGATCACATTCTATCGCTATTCCTCACACTATTCTGATTAACATGCCACAAAATCGCAACAAATTTAACATAAGTGCTAATCTTAATAAGAAGTGGGTGTGCTCTCATTTACCACCTACCCCATGATCAACTGACATAATAAACAGGAAGCTGAGTAATGAAAAAAATCCTATTGTGTTGCTCTGCCGGCATGTCCACCAGCATGCTGGTACAACGTATGCAGGCAGAAGTGACAAAACGAGCGTTAGACATTGAGATCAAGGCCGCCTCTACCATCGAATTAAAACATCTGATAACCGATGCCGACGTTGTCTTACTTGGCCCGCAAGTAAGACATCAGCTGGCTCATTTTTCCGCTATCGCCAAACCACTCGGCAAGCCGATAGACATTATTGACATGATGGATTACGGCGCTCTTCGTGGTGACAAAGTTCTCGATAAGGCATTAAGCCTGTTGGAATAATCAACTTCATCATCATACGGAGTGCCCTATGAGCCTCTATACTACGTTCATACGCGTCGTAGAAAGCCATATTGTCCCGCTTGCAGGACGAATCGGTAACCAGCGACATATTAGTGCGATACGTGACGGCTTTATCTCAGCCATGCCATTTTTGCTTATCGGCAGTATCATGTTAATTGCGGCAAACCCACCATTTGATGCACAAACTTCATCCTCATTCGGTCAGGCTTGGTTGTCCTTTGCGAAAACTCACTGGGACACCATCACCATGCCTTACTTTATGACCATGGGATTAATGAGCATATTTGTTTCGGTCGGCACGGCCTACAGCCTGGCTAAATCCTACGGTCTGGATGGGTTAACTTCTGCTTTACTGTCACTAATGGCGTTTTTATTAGCGGCAGCACCACAAATCGAAAACAAAATAGCACTCGATTTTCTCGGAGGAGCAGGCGTATTCACCTCATTGATTTGCGCTATCTGGTCAGTTGAACTGACGCGTTTATTAAAAAAATATAACATCACCATCCGTATGCCGGCACAAGTACCACCGGCGATCGCCCGTTCTTTTGAACTTTTGTATCCGGTCACCGGTATCCTGTTGACGGTTTACCCGATCAGTTTGCTCTTACAGAGTGAATTCAATCTGCTCATCCCTGCCGCCGTCATGCAGATTTTTCAACCCCTCATTTCCGTCGGTGACACACTGCCAGCCATTATGTTGGCAGTGCTGATTGCCAATCTACTGTGGTTTGCCGGTATTCACGGTGCCAACATTATTACTGTCCTATTAAGCCCCATATTTATGGCAAATATTGCCACCAATGCGGCCTTAATAGCTCAAGGAGCTGCGGCAACCCAAATTCTCACTGATCCATACTGGTCATTTTATGCCTGTCTTGGCGGCTCCGGTTCCACCCTGGCTCTGGCTATTCTTTACCTACGCAGCCGCTCTATACACTTGCGTACTATCGGAAAACTGAGCGCAGTTCCGGCTATGTTCAACATTAACGAGCCTCTGTTATTTGGCTCACCGATTGTTATGAACCCAACCCTATTAATTCCACTATTGGTTGTGCCATTGGTCAATGTAGTCTTGTCTTACAGTACCCTGCATCTTGATCTGGTGCATAAAATGGTCGTTATCTCTCCCTGGACCACACCGGCCCCATTCGGTGCAATGCTTTCCGCCGCCTGGGATTACCGTGCGGCGGTGCTAGTTATCGTGCTGATGATAATCGATCTATTCATCTGGTATCCCTTCTTCAAAGTTTATGAAAAGCAATTAATCAATGAAGAAAATAAACAGCAAGAAGAGACGATATCCACCAGCGTAGAAACTCAATCTTAGCCATAATCTTCGGAGGATTTACACATGGATTTGGAACAAACTATTGTCGAACTGCTGGTTCATGCCGGGAGCGCACGCAGCCATGCGCTGATGGCATTACAACATGCCAGAAACGGTGACTTTCAAACTTCACACACACTGATGGCGGAATCCCAACAGGCAATCAAGGAGGCGCATGCCATTCAAACTACTCTAATCGGGTTGGATGAAGGCGGCGGTAAATTGCCTGTCAATCTGATCACTATACATGCACAGGATCATTTAATGAACGCGATGGTTATTCAGGATCTTGCCGGCGATATGATTGAACTCTACCGCCGGATGCCATCACAGGAGGAAAAAATATGAAACAGATAAAAATAGCCGTTATCGGCGGCGGTAGCAGCTACACACCTGAGTTAGTAGAAGGACTCATTCAGCGCAACAAAAGCATTCCACTCTCTGAATTAGCATTAGTTGACATTGATGGTGGAAAACAGAAAGTAGAAATTATCGCTGCACTTACCCGTCGGATGTTGGCCCGTCATGGCCTGGAACACGTTATCGTCAGCGTACATTTCACACCAGATAATGCAATCCGCGGCGCCAGTTTTATTTTGACTCAATTGCGTGTCGGCCAGCTTCCAGCGCGTGCTATGGATGAACGTCTGGGGCTGAAATACGGTTTAATCGGTCAGGAAACAACGGGCGTAGGAGGATTTGCCAAGGCGTTACGTACCATCCCCGTTTTGCTGGATATCGCCCGTAAAGTTGAACAACTTGCGCCAGATGCATGGATTGTTAACTTCACTAACCCGGCAGGGATCGTCACCGAAGCGGTTTCCCGTTACAGCAAGGCAAAAATAATCGGCCTGTGTAATGTCCCGGTCACCATGCACCATATGATTGCCAATATGCTGCAACATCCTCATCAAGATGTGCAATTACGTTTTGCAGGGCTTAATCATATGGTTTGGGTACACCAGGTACTGGTTTCAGGGCGGGATGAAACGCATCGGGTACTTGATATGTTATGCAACGGTGTAGCATTAACCATGAATAACATTAAAGAATCCCCCTGGCCCCCGCCATTACTCAGAGCATTAGGCGCAATCCCCTGCCCTTATCACCGTTACTTCTATCAGACCCGCAGCATGTTGCAGGAAGAGCGCGAAGCCGCTGCCAAACAAGGCACACGGGCAGAACAAGTCATGAAAGTAGAGCAGGAGCTGTTTGAACTGTATGCCGATCCAGACCTTGCTCACAAACCAGAACAGCTCAGTTTCCGCGGCGGTTCATTCTATTCTGAAGTTGCACTGGATCTGATGTGCGCTATTCACAACAATCTTGGCAGCCAGCTGGTGGTTAATACCCCTAACCACGGTGCTATTCGTGGCCTGCCGGACGATGCCGTCATTGAAACCAACTGTATCATTAATGCAGAGGGTGCCCACCCGCTGACATTTGGCCGCCTGCCTGACAGTATGTACTCTCTGACCCAACAGATAAAAACCTTCGAGCGTTTAACGATTGAAGCAGCGGTTCATGGCGATCGCAACGCTGCACTGCGGGCATTGATCACCAACCCATTGGTTGCCGATGTCGATATTGCTTCACCGCTTTTGGATGACGTATTGGCGATAAATCGTGATTACCTGCCGCAATTTTAATGAATAATCTGCACCTGGTTGAATAACCTGAAACCAGAACGAGCATAAAATTAAAGAGATATCAGTTATTAGTCACTCAAAGACTAATACTGATATCCTTTAATCGTAACTGACCCTGTGACCTCTTTTTTTGCGGCGTAACACGCATTTATTTCTCCTGCTAAGTTTGAACAGGAAAGTCTGCATTATAATACTGCTATGAAATCAATTGATTGAAGAATACTGAAAATATAAAGTTTCAACATGTTGAAACTTTGGGAAAACCTATGCCTTTTAAAATAGAAAACCTCGGATATGGCGAAGCACATATCTCAGACTTTGAGGTGTCTAGCGTGGAATACACCTTGATTATAATGGAAATTATCTCAAAGGGGGATTCTTCTGTCGTTCTGCCTGAAAATTACAGACTCGACCGGGGCAGTTGCTTTGAAGTTTCATTTGATGCAAAAAACAATTTAGATAATAACACGCTATTTGAGAGGTACCCTACAAATAACCATCATCAGATGATAGGAATTATGTCCGAAGTTGAAAGGTTGATTAATGAGCACTATAATGCGGTTAGTCCTAGTGGATACATTTTGCTAGCCGCAGATGAGCGACTGAACCGGGTCTATAAACGACATATTAATCGATTTGTGACACAAAACGGTTTTACCATGACAGATAAATTAGATCCAAGCGGGAGGGGTTATGTCATACATACATAACAAACAAGCTGAAGAAAAAGAAAAGCTTGAACTCGAAAAAGCGGTAGCTAAAAAGGCTGAACGTATGAGAGCTGCTTACAACGCCCTAAAGAAATCCGAACAAGAGGGTACTGTCCGGTATCTCAGTGAAAAGCAGAACTGGTACGTAGTCCGATAAACATTTGAAGGGAGCTTGTCGCTCCTTTTTTCTCCATAACAAATATGCCGCCAGTAAGTTTACGTCCAATTGGTGGTGAACATCTGCTTCCCTAATCTCCTCCACGGATAAAATAAATTATTCTACCCATCCCCGCCCTCCCTGATTAAAACCATTCAAAGCGGGGAAATAAATCGAACTTATTACTTCAATGACTTATCACGCTTAACAGATTCAATTGAAGACTCAATATATTGTTTTTCAGGACGAATAATACTCATCAAGCAGAAAATCAGACTCATACCAATACCCACAATCGTTGCCAGCGCCATACCTTTCAGTTCAGTAACGCCAATATTTATTTTCGCGCCACTGACACCAATAATAAGAATAACGGAGGTCAGAATTAGATTTTGTGCTTTATTGTAATCTACTTTGGAATCAATCAGCACCCGAATACCTGATGCTCCGATAACACCATAAAGCAACAGAGAAACACCGCCCATGACCGGAACAGGCACGGCCTGAATCGCTGCCGCCAGTTTACCGACACAAGAGAGCAGAATCGCCAATACCGCAGCGCCACCAATAACCCAAGTGCTGTATACTTTGGTAACTGCCATCACACCAATATTTTCGCCGTAAGTCGTGTTAGGGGTTGAACCAAAGAAACCGGAAATCACAGTTGAAAAACCATTCGCGAACATAGAACGATGCAAACCGGGTTCTTTCAACAAATCCCTCTTCACAATATTTGCCGTAACAACTAAATGACCAACATGTTCCGCTATAACAACCAGTGCCGCAGGCAGGATCGTCATTATGGCGAACCATTCAAAACGGGGTGAGTAAAAAGTTGGCAATGCAAACCACGGTGCTTCACGCACAGGTGTCAAGTCAACCTCCCCCATCAGGAATGCCAGTGCGTAACCCACCAACACCCCAATCAAAATCGGAATGATAGCCAGAAATCCACGGAACATTACGGAACCAAGAACAGTAACCGCCAGTGTGACCAGCGAAATTGTCAGCGCCGTTGGATTAACATCAGCGCCTTCTGCCGGACGCAAACCGGCCATATCAGCCGCAACACCTGCAAGCTCCAGCCCGATAACCGCAACAATTGCCCCCATTGCCGCAGGTGGAAACAGCACATTAATCCAGCCTCGTCCCGCCACTTTGACAATCAATGAAACCAGACAGAACAGCACACCACACAGGATAAAACCGCCCAACGCTAATTCATACCCCAGCGGCAACAACAATAAAACCGGCGAAATAAATGCGAAACTCGATCCCAAATACGCCGGAATTTTTCCCTTACAGATAACCAGATATAACAATGTACCGATACCATTAAATAGCAGAATCGTCGCCGGGTTGACTTTAAACAAAATCGGCACCAATACCGTTGCACCAAACATAGCAAAAAGATGTTGGAAGCTCAGTGGAATGGTCTGTAAAAGTGGAGGCCGTTCATCTACCCCAATAGTGCGACGGGTCATTCGTTTATCCTCTTCATATTATCGCATCACGAACCAAAAAAAAGCCGACTCAAAAGTCGGCTAACTTATTATTTTGTACCAAATATTTTATCGCCCGCATCCCCCAGGCCAGGCACAATGTATCCCTGCTCATTGAGTCTCTCATCAATAGACGCGGTATACAGTTCTACATCGGGATGGGCTTTTTCCAGCGCAGCAATACCTTCAGGCGCCGCAACCAAAACCAGAACTTTAATCGACTGGCAACCTGCTTTTTTCAATAAATCGATAGTTGCAATCATGGAACCGCCGGTCGCCAGCATGGGATCAACCACCAGCGCCAGACGTTCATCAATATTAGAAGCCAGTTTCTGGAAATAAGGGACAGGTTCTAGCGTTTCTTCATCGCGATACACACCTACGACACTGATCCGAGCACTTGGCACATTCTCCAATACGCCATCCATCATACCCAATCCCGCACGCAGAATAGGCACAACGGTTATTTTCTTACCTTTAATCTGCTCAACAGCTACCGGGCCACACCAGCCATCAATCGTGACCTTTTCGGTTTCTAAATCAGCGGTTGCTTCATAAGTCAGAAGACTTCCGACTTCTGCGGCCAGTTCACGAAAGCGTTTGGTGCTGATATCATTCGCTCGCATCAGGCCGAGTTTATGTTTAACAAGTGGGTGGTTCACCTCAACGATCTTCATGGACTTCTCCTACTGTATGTCAAGTCGCCGGCAGACAAAAAATCGCGAGATTATACCGCCTTTTAACCATAACACCACTACCAATCTGTTGATTTTAATCAAACACCCGCCTTCTCTCCGATAACTGAGATCCTGCATAAGAGTCTCGCAAACGTTTGCTTAGGCTGCTAGAATTGTCAGCATTCTATCTTAATTTATCAAATGCAATCGCCTTGAGGGCCTCTCAGTGACCAACAAAACCTCTCTCAGCTATAAAGATGCCGGTGTAGATATCGATGCTGGTAATGCCTTGGTAGACCGTATCAAAGGTGTTGTAAAACAGACTCGTCGTCCAGAAGTCATGGGCGGTTTAGGTGGATTTGGCGCTTTATGTGCATTACCGCAAAAATACCGCGAACCTATTCTGGTTTCCGGTACCGACGGTGTGGGTACCAAATTGCGTCTGGCGATGGATCTCAAACGCCATGACACTATCGGCATTGATTTAGTTGCAATGTGTGTCAACGACTTGGTTGTCCAGGGCGCAGAACCCCTGTTCTTCCTTGATTATTATGCAACCGGAAAACTGGATGTTGATACCGCCGCTAGCGTTATCACCGGTATCGCGGAAGGTTGTAAATTATCCGGCTGTGCTCTGGTTGGCGGTGAAACTGCGGAAATGCCGGGGATGTATCACGGTGAAGATTATGATGTTGCCGGTTTCTGTGTTGGTGTCGTAGAGAAATCAGAAATCATTGATGGCAGTAAAGTTCAGGCGGGTGATGCCCTGATTGCTCTCGCCGCCAGTGGCCCTCATTCAAACGGCTATTCTCTAATACGCAAAATTCTGGCTGTCAGCAACACAGATCCAGAAACAACCAAGCTGGAAGGCAAATCACTGGCAGATCACCTGCTCGCCCCGACAAAAATTTATGTGAAATCCCTTTTATCCCTGATTGAACACCTTGATGTTCACGCGATTGCTCATCTGACCGGTGGCGGTTTCTGGGAAAATATTCCACGTGTCCTGCCTGAAAATACCCAGGCACAAATTAATGAATCCAGTTGGCAATGGCCGGCAATATTTAACTGGCTACAACAAACCGGCAATGTCAGCCGTCATGAAATGTACCGTACATTCAACTGTGGTGTCGGGATGGTCATTGCATTACCACAAACAGCCGTTGAACAAGCGCTTGAATTACTCAATACCGCCGGTGAAAAAGCCTGGCAAATCGGCGCCATTGCTACATTGAAAGAGAACGAACAACAGGTTGTTATTCAATGAAAAACATCGTTGTCTTGATCTCCGGTAACGGCAGCAATCTCCAGGCGGTGATTGACGCCTGCCAGCAGAACAAAATCAGTGGGCAAATTTGTGCGGTATTCAGTAATACCGCCGATGCTTACGGTCTGCTACGGGCTAAACAGGCGGAAATTCCCGCCCATGTTGTTAGCCCGAAAAACTATGCGGATCGTCAAACTTATGATCAAGCACTGAAACACGCCATCGATCAGTATCAACCCGATTTGGTCGTTCTCGCAGGTTACATGCGTATCCTGACGCCGGATTTTGTTCAGCACTATCTTGGTCGCCTGCTGAATATTCACCCTTCTCTATTGCCAAAATATCCCGGTCTGCATACTCACCGCAAAGCAATGGAAAATGGCGATACAGAACACGGCACTTCGGTTCATTTTGTGACAGAAGAGCTGGATGGCGGCCCGATTATCCTGCAAGCCAAAGTGCCTATTTTTGCAAATGATCAGGAAAATGAGGTTATTAAACGGGTTCAAACTCAGGAGCACGATATCTACCCATTAGTTATCAACTGGTTTGTCGAAGGACGCCTGAGCATGGTTAATGGCAAAGCACATCTGGATGGGAATATTCTTCCTCCACAAGGCTATGCCACAGAATAATCTATTTATTCACCCCTAATTACAGTGCTGTGGTAATATACCCAGCACTGCGAACTATTATTAATAATACTCTCTTACTTATTAAAAACACCGAGGTATCAAATGTCTGGTGGTTCTCATTCTCCACCTGTCAGGTTACGCCCCCTTGAGCGGGAAGATCTGCCTTTTATCCATCAATTAGATAACAACGCCAGCGTCATGCGTTACTGGTTCGAAGAGCCTTATGAAGCTTTCGTTGAACTGAGCGATCTCTACGACAAACATATTCACGATCAGAACGAGCGCCGGTTTATTATCGCCAGTTCTGACGCCAAAGTTGGGCTGGTTGAATTAGTCGAAATCGACTACATCCATCGCCGGGCAGAATTTCAGATCATTATTGATCCGGCATATCAGGGCCAGGGGCATGCAACCAAAGCGGCAAAACTGGCGATGGAATACGCATTTTCTGTGCTCAATCTGTATAAACTCTACCTGATTGTTGATAAGGAGAACATTAAAGCCATTCATATCTATAATAAGCTGGGTTTCTACACTGAGGGCGAATTAATAGATGAATTCTTTATTAATGGCTGTTACCGCACAGCAATTCGCATGTGTGTTTTCCAACATCAATATTTCGCGTCCAAGGCAGATAAAAAGGCCTGAACCCACCATGACAGACGAGGTTATAACAACAGTCCACGACTAATAATACTCAAAAATTCAACACATTCACCTCAACACCTGGAGTAACAATGTCCCAAGACAGGCTCTATACCGAGAAAGAACTTAGTTGGTTATCCTTCAACGAACGTGTGCTTCAGGAAGCGGCGGATAAGAGCAACCCATTGATAGAACGGATGCGGTTCCTAGGTATTTACTCCAATAATCTGGACGAATTCTACAAAGTTCGTTTTGCTGATGTGAAACGGCGGATACTGATTAATGAAGAGCGCGGATCCGCCACCAGCTCCCGGCATGTACTGAAAAAGATCCAATCCAAAGTCGCTAAAACCGATCATGAATTTGATGTACTCTATAATGAATTACTGCTGGAAATGGCCCGCAATCAGATTTTCCTGATCAATGAACGGCAAATTTCACCGAATCAGCAAATCTGGTTACGCCAATATTTTCGTCAACATCTGCGACCCCATATCACACCAATCCTGATTAACCCGGAAACGAATCTGGTTGAATTTCTGAAAGATGACTACACTTATCTGGCAGTTGAAATTGTCCACGGCCAGAATATCCAATATGCATTACTGGAAATTCCGTCAGATAAGGTACCACGTTTTGTTAATTTGCCGCCTGAAATGCCACGCCGCCGCAAGTCAATGATCCTGCTGGATAATATTCTGCGCTACTGTCTTGATGAAATTTTCAAAGGCTTCTTTGACTATGATTCACTCAATGCCTATTCAATGAAAATGACCCGTGATTCTGAATATGATTTAGCAACAGAGATGGAATCAAGCCTGCTCGAATTGATGTCATCCACCCTGAAACAACGGCTGACTGCGGAACCGGTAAGACTCGTTTATCAAAGAGAAATGCCGGATGAAATGGTAGAATTACTGCGTAGCAAGCTTGGCCTGTCAAATGACGACTCGGTGATCGCTGGCGGACGCTATCACAACTTTAAAGATTTCATTAAATTTCCCAATGAGGGAAAGAAAAACCTGCTAAACAGACCCTTACCGAGATTACGGCACACTTGGTTTGATAATTTTCGCAATGGTTTTGATGCTATTCGTGAACAGGATGTTCTGCTCTATTATCCCTATCACACCTTTGAACACGTGCTGGAATTACTGCGCCAGGCTTCTTTTGACCCAAGCGTGCTTTCCATCAAGATCAATATTTATCGGGTAGCAAAAGACTCCCGCATTATTGAATCAATGATTCACGCTGCCCATAACGGTAAAAAAATTACCGTGGTTGTTGAATTGCAGGCACGATTTGATGAAGAAGCCAATATTCATTGGGCCAAACGGCTGACCGAAGCAGGTGTACATGTTATTTTCTCGGCACCGGGGCTAAAGATCCACGCAAAACTGTTTTTTATTTCCCGTCTGGAAGGCGAAGAAATTGTTCGCTATGCCCATATTGGTACAGGTAACTTTAATGAAAAAACAGCGCGTCTCTATACCGACTATTCCCTGCTGACAGCCAATCCGAAAATTACCAACGAAGTCCGTCGGGTATTCAACTTTATTGAAAACCCCTATCGCCCGGTCAACTTTGAAAACCTGATGGTTTCGCCACAAAATTCCCGCGCGATGCTCAACCAGCTTATTTCTCAGGAAATAGCAAACGCCAAAGCAGATAAACCCGCAGGCATTACATTAAAAATCAATAACCTTGTTGATAAAGAGCTGGTGGACCGCCTGTACGACGCCTCAGAAGCGGGTGTAAAAGTACGCCTGCTAATACGTGGTATGTGTTCACTGGTGCCCAATCAGCCAGGATTCAGCGAAAATATTCAAATCACCAGTATCGTTGACCGTTACCTCGAACATGATCGGGTTTATGCCTTTACCAATAACGGCGATGAAAAAGTCTTTCTCTCCTCTGCCGACTGGATGACCCGTAATATCGACTACCGGATTGAAGTTGCTGTCTGCCTGCTTGATCCACAACTGAAACAACGTGTACTGGATATTCTCGAACTACAATTCAACGATACGGTAAAAGCCCGTTACGTCGATAAAGAACTGAGCAACAGTTATGTGCCACGGGGCAATAAACGGAAAATCCGTGCACAATTGGCGATTTATGACTATATAAAATCCCTCGAACAACCTGGACCAAGAGCCTAATCCATGCCGCTAACACACGATAAATCTACGCCCCGACCAATGGAAATTGCCGCTATCGATCTGGGTTCAAACAGTTTCCATATGATCATTGCACGAATCGTTAACGGCGCATTGCAGATCCTTGGCCGATTAAAACAACATGTCTACCTTGCTTACGGCCTGAATCAAAAAAACGAATTAAGCGAAGAAGCCATGGAGCGCGGCCTGGCTTGCCTTGCGCTGTTTGCTGAACGGCTACAAGGTTTTCCGGCAGATAACGTCTGTCTGGTCGGCACTCACAGCTTACGTGAAGCCAGCAATGCCAAAGAATTCATCAGGCGGGCACAAGAGGTCATCCCCTATCCGATTGAAATTATTTCCGGCCACGAAGAAGCCCGCCTGATCTACATGGGAGTCGAACACACTCAGCCAGAACAAGATCGTAAGCTGGTGATTGATATTGGCGGTGGCTCTACTGAACTGGTGATCGGCGAAAATTTTGAACCCTTATTAATAGAAAGCCGCCGGATGGGATGCATCAGTTTTTCTCACCAATTCTTTTCCGACGGTGAAATCAGTGCGGAGAAATTCCGCAGAGCACGGCTTGAAGCCGCTCAAAAACTAGAGAACCTCTCATGGCAATACCGCATAAAAGGCTGGAACTCCGCGCTCGGCGCATCCGGGACAATTAAAGCCGTTTATGAAGTACTGGTCGCAATGGGAGAAAAGGATGGATTAATCACACCTGAACGGCTGGAAATGTTGGTCAAAGAGGTGCTTAAATTCAAAAAATTTACAACCCTCGACTTACCTGCATTATCCGATGATCGTAAACACGTTTTTGTTCCCGGCCTGGCTATCTTATGCGGTGTATTCGATGCCCTGCATATAAAAGAGCTACAGCTATCAGATGGCGCTCTACGTGAAGGTGTTTTATATGAAATGGAAGGTCGCTTCCGCCACCAGGACATCCGCCGGAGAACGGCAAAAAGCCTGGCTGAACACTATAATATCGACAGAGAACAGGCAAAGCGTGTGCTCGATACCACTGAATTGCTTTACCAACAGTGGGCCATCCAGAACCTAAAGCTGGTGCAGCCCCAACTCGAAGCGATTTTACACTGGGCGGCAATGCTGCACGAAGTTGGGCTGAGTATTAACTTAAGCGGATTACAGCGACACTCTGCTTATATTCTGCAAAATACCAACTTGCCCGGCTTTAATCAGGAACAACAATTACTGCTGGCAACATTGGTTCGCTGTCACCGCAAAACAATAAAACTGGATGATTTGCCAAGATTCAATCTATTTAAGAAAAAACAATATCTGCCATTAATTCAAATCCTGCGGCTGGCGACTTTACTCAATAATCAACGTCAATCCACAACCACCCCTGAATCACTCAGACTGATTACTGATGATGGTCATTGGGCACTCTATCTGCCTTACAATTACTTATCAGCAAACACCCTGATGCAACTTGATCTGGAAAAAGAGCAGGAATACTGGCATAACGTTACAGGTTGGCAATTAGAAATAGCAGAGGAATCAACATAGCGATTTATTTATTCGTCCATAGCGGCATTAGATCATCATCAGCAAAATAATCAATCTGGCGCCACAACTCTCGTCAATCAGTCTAATTTTCTCACTGTTTCCCCGAATTTTTCGGGGAAACAATCCATTATAACGACTACAACTTCAACAGAATGACCCCTGCGATTATAATAATAATGCCCATCCACTGAATACGGCTCAATCGTTCTCCACGAATAAAAAAACCTAACAAAGCGGTGACTCCACTTGCTAATGAACTCAGAACAGTAACAATCGCAACTTGCCCAGTTGCAGAACCGTAAGCCAATGAGGAAAACCCTATCAGGCTAAAGAAACTAATTAAAAAAACCAACGCTATAATTGAAACTGGCGGTAAAGATAAATCCCCATTTTTCAGCAATGTGAGAAATAAAAGCACTACAGCGGTTAAATAGTAAACCCATAACGCATTGATAACACCAAGATCTCTCACAGCAAATTCCCCTTGCAACCAGAAACCTAAACCAAACATCAGCGAAGATAAAAATGCAAAGAGAATTGAACCCGACGATTCTCGCTGTCCATCTTTAGATTTCGGCACACTGGTTAAACATGCACCCACAACACACATAAATAGACTAAATAAAACCAAAGCGGTGATCGGTTTCCCACTTATCAATGACAAAATAGTCGTCACTGCTCCATAAAGCGAAACAATCGGTGCAACAATAGAAGCTTTACCAATCGATAACGCTTTAAGTAGAAATACCATTGCCATTAAATTGCAAACAGAAGCAATAATACAAATGATCAATTGAAAAAAACTAGCATTGACAAACGACATCTTAAAATAAAAAAACAGCAATAAAGATAAAACAGAAAAACCAAATAACTGACTATAGAATAATGATTTAGCCACACCGATTTTTCTTGCCGCTTGCCCGGCTAAAAAATCAGTACTTCCCCAACACAATGCCGAAATCAATCCCATCAAAATAGCCATAATTATGATCTCTTATTAATTTGTTTTTAATTGCACACTATTAGCAATGCGCATTGCATTTTCCATAGCTTCTGTACAGCTATCACCATGAGCCAGGGCATAACCGACAATAGAACCAAAGTTTTTATTTTTCGACGAAATACTGAAAGGTGTCTTTTTAAACCCGGCGGAAATAAAATAAGGGGAATCAGAGTCTACGCTAATATCATTCACAATAGCTTCGCCACGATGGAAAATAAAGGCATCAGCGACGAATGGATAGGTCATTACTAATTCTGGTGATATAGTGCTTTCTATACCACAAACGAAATCAACCAAATATTTGACCATATTCACCCCGGTGGACATGAAAATCTGTTGAGCCGCTCTGGCACCCGCTATACGCAAGTTTATTTCAACTAATGCAGGCCCATGAGATGTATAAATAAATTCAACATTTATTGCACCACCCCGTAACCCCAGAGCGGTTACCCACCCTTTCACAAGCTCACAGGCAATAGCAAATTCAACTTCAGACAGATCATCAGCAGGATGAGATAAACCTATCATACACAAGCCATCATCAGGAGAAACAAAAATTCTATTGATGCCAATTAAATGCCATTTATCATGATTATAGATCAATTCAGCCCCATAAAAATTGCCTTGAAGGAACTCTTCTATCAAGAATTCCTCATTAACTTTACCGAGCATTGACATCGTGCCGCTAGACGAAATGTCTGAAATCACATTGCGATAATCATCTTTAGATTTGCAAAGTGAAACCCCATAAGCTCCCGCATCACGGAGTGGCTTAATAACAAATGGAAAAGGAACTTTAGGATTTTCTGGAATATTATTATAAGAAAAAACCTCGTAGGCAGGTTGATAATAACCATATTGTACAAGAATATCCCTGACATTTTTCTTACTGAATGCATTCCTCAAACCCTTTAGATCGGGATGAGGTAAACCGAATTCTAACGCCACTTCGGACGCCGGGATCATCATATCATCATAGCAGCCAAGGATCGCGGCAACAGGAATGTGGTTATCTTTAATTAAATTAATAATATCTGTGCTACTTCTGGTATCTATATAGTAAATATTATCGAATAATTCCTTTTTTAAATCATCATATAATCCTTTATTCATTGATGCCATTGAAGTCAACAAAACCGGAGAAAATCCTAAATATCTAATATAATCAATTGCCAAGCATTCAGTCGGTCTTACTTCAAGAAAAATAAAAACGCCCATATCTACCCCACCATTAGTTGCTTTTTATTAATATATACTTATCTTTTTCACTCCGAAAACAACCTATATTTATTAATAATAAAATTTTATACTAGAATTAAAAAAACTAATTATCATGTATAGTCTCAACAAGGGTAACTTTCAAATATAAAAACCATCAACTTAAAGTCTTTAATACGTAACTGATTAAATTTCAATAAATTTTTTTTACAAAAAAATAACTTCACCGTCAGAAAAAACATTTATTACTTTTTTAAATAAAAAAATCAAAAACTATTCTATTTTAATGTTTAATTTACTTTGACATATCATCATTTATATACTTTTATTAATGCAACATCAATTTACGGATATTTTTTAGTTAATGGAATAAATTGTTTAAATTAATTTATTGTTCCCGGATATTTTTTATCTATAGGAGTATTTATGTCGTCTCATGAATTTAAAAAAACAGTATTCAGCCCATCTCCATGGGAAAACAAAATGGGATACTCAAGAGGGAAAAGGGTTGGTAATCAAATCTTTATTGCAGGATGTGTCGCCTCAGACGGCGATGGCAATGTTATAGGGGAAAATGCTTACGAACAAACGCTATTTATTATAGAAAAAATTGAAAAATATTTAAAAGAGCTTGGCACAGAACTAACCGATGTTGTCAGTACGGTAACGCATTTAACTGATTTCGAACATTTTGATGATTATTGCCGGGCATTTAACGAGAAATTTGGCGATATACGTCCTGTTAATACAACGATTGCGGTTAAATCGATGGTAAAGCCAGAACATTATGTTGAAATTACCACTATTGCTATCGACAGCAAATAGTTGAATAAAATAACAATATCAATGGAAATTGATCTACCTGGAGGCTTGGCATGAATAAAATTAACGTGCTCCCTGGTTCCACTCTTAATGGGGAAATAACCATACCCTCATCTAAGCCTCATATCCAAAGGGCTCTACTATTAGCACTGTTAAATGAAGAGAAAACAACAATAAATAATTTATCATGGTGTACCGAGACAGAAGATTTACTTACCGCGTTACAACAATTTGGTCTGCAAATTCTGGATAGAAGTCAAAATCACATCACATTGAAAGGGGCACATCCAATATATCATTGTCATGGAATTATTCATGCTAATGGTTCTGGCATGCTATTCAGAATAAGTGTCGCCTTAGCCTCACTAACAGAAAAAGAAGTTTATATAAAATGCAATGACTCCCTGTTTAACAGAGAAAGTCTGTATGACGAAGCATTTTTTTCATATCTGAATGTATTTGCAGAAAAGCAACAAGAGAATATCGTTGTTGTTTCCAGAAGGATATATCCCTCACAATCCCCATTGAACTTCAATAAAAGTACCCAGTTTCTCTCATTCTCTCTTCTTGTCTCGCCATTTATTAAAGGGAAAAGTATCATTATTAACAACGACAGTGAAACCAATAATGGATATATTGATATAACAATTAAAATGATGGCATTGCTGGGGAGTAAAATCACCCGCATAGGTAATGCATTTATTTCAACTGCATATCAAGCAAGGGATATTATCATTAACATTCCTACTGATTTCACATCACTAAGCTACATTACTTCGTCAATATTAAGTATTAATCGGCCAAGCAAAGTAACTATAAAACGTTACTCTCAGGGAAATACCATTAACGAAAGCGTATTATTTAACATATATAAAAGATTTGGTATAAATTTAGAATATAACTCAACGAAGAATGAACTCAATATTAATTTAGCAAGAGAGCGTAACGCGATTACAGGTGAAATTTACTTAAATGAACTTCCCTCTGTTGCCACTAATATTATCGCCGCAGCGATTAATGGCAAGGGAGATATCACATTTTCCGGGCTTAATGCGATAAATAACCATAAATGTCAACGAGCATTCATTATTAATGAAAATATACGAATGATGGGAGGAAAAAGTTATTTAATTTTTAATGACACTGGTGCTTTCAACAAAATAAGGATCCACAGCAACGGGCCACTCAATGGAGGCGTTGAGGTATTCAGCTATTATGATCATCGGATTTGCGCGTCCAATATTATTGCATCACTAGGGGCAAGAGAGCGAACAACGGTTAATAATATTAATAAATTAGATGATGGCTTTCCTGGATTTATCCAATCTTTAAGTTCTCTTGGTGCCAGAATAAGTTAGCTAACAATGTAAAAACGAGATAAAAATATGAAATACTATGGAAATAATCATCCGCCATTTATTGAAATAAATAACACCAAGTCATTAAACGGCTCAATAACTTTACCGGCATCCAAAAGTTCCTCAACCCGTGCCATCCTAATAGCATCATTGACGGAAGGAACAAGTAAAATAAATAACATGGCATCAGGGAACAACACAACAGCGATGAAATTAAATTGTTCCCGTTTAGGCGCATCATTTAATAATGAGATTTCAAGGACCATCGTAACAGGCATAAACGTTAAAAAAATTAATAAAAAAATCATATTCAATCCAGGTAATTCCGGCGTGGTATTACGGCTATTAATGGGAGTATCCGGTTATCTGCCTGATGTCGAATTTATTACAGATTACAGCTATTCTCTTGGCACCCGCTCACAATCAGAAATGGTTAATGCACTAAAATTACTCAACATTCAATGCACCGCCGTTGGACCCGATTCACATTTGCCGATAAGTATTAAATCAAACAGAAACATCGGTAGTTACACTGAAGTTTCATGCCGAAAAAGTTCTCAATTCCTGAGTGGATTACTTTATTTAGGTGCCATTAGTGAACAGGATCTCCATATAAAAGTGACCGATACAATAACCGCACCATCAATGGTGCATACTACAATTAATAACCTGCGTAAGGCCGGTATTAATATTGAATATGATGACGAATTCCGCCATTTCTTTACCACAGGAAATAGTCGATTTATCGCATCAGAATTTAATGTCGGTGCCGATCCAGCCAGTACTGCGGCAATCCTTGCACTTTGTGCCTCACTTAATTCTGACGTCACCCTGAACGGTTTCTTTGAGGAGGAATTAGGTAATGGGGCCGTTGTGAACTATTTAATTAACGGTGGAGCTAAAATCAACTTTATCCGGGAAGATTGTCTCAATATTCGCTCCGGAGGAGCAATAAAAGCGCAGGATTTCGATGGTTCACTGGCACCCGATGCCGTACCTGCCCTCGCCGCATTAGCGGCGTTTGCCGAGGGTAAGAGCGTTTTTTATAACATTGAACATATCCGTTATAAAGAATCAGACAGAATTTCTGATTTTCGACGGGAATTAGACAAAATAGGTGTCAGATCAGAAGAGAAACTGGATCAATTAATTATTTATGGCAATCCATATGGATATAAAGGCGGCGTTATCGTTGATGGTCATTACGATCATGGATTAATCATGGCTCTCACGACAGTAGGTTTGCATTGTGATGCACCGCTCATTATTCGTGAACCATATCATGTTGGTCAAACCTATCCTGAATATTTCTCCGAGATCTCCACATTAGGTGCCAATGTAAATGAACTAAAATATTCCAGCCCTATACCAGAAGACATTTAAATATCATTGATAACTCTTAACCAAAGGAATTCACTATGTGTGGAATTGGTGGTGTTTTTAATACAGAAAACAAGCTTATCGATGATATTGAGAATAAGCTACAGACTATAATGTCAAAAATATCTCATCGGGGTGATTTATCTCGTTTTAATGAGAAAATTGTCAGAAATAACTTTTCAATCGCCACAAACAGGCTTGCTATTGTCGAACGCGACTCAGCATATCAACCTATTTCAAATCAAGAACATGATCTTCATCTTGTTCTGAATGGTCAGATTTATAATTATAAGTCTCTTCGGAATGAATTAATTGAACAAGGTTATCAATTTAAAAATGGTGGAGATGCTGAAGTCGCCCTGATTGCTTATATTTGCTATGGAAAATCATTTATTAAAAAATTGGACGGAATGTTTAGTTTTATTCTATTTGACAATAAGAATAATAAATTCTTACTAGGCAGAGATCATGTTGGTATAAAGCCGCTATATTACACTCATAAAGAAGGTAATTGGTATGTGGCGTCAGAAATAAAATCATTGATCGGGTTTAGCTCAGAAATTAAACCCATTGAACCCGGTTCAATTTTCGATGGCTTTACCAGTGAGAAATATATTCACTATAACTCAACTATCTTAGCAAGCAGCGATAATTTCGAACAGGCAAAAGAAAAAATCTACTCACTTTTAGATAATGCTGTCAAAAAGAGAGTTGATACAGATCTGCCCGTATCAATTATGTTTAGCGGAGGTATAGACAGTACCATCGTGCTTTATCTCGCCAAAAAATATCACCACGATGTTACGGCAATCTCATTTGGTTTACCCGGCTCAAAGGACATTGAGATCGCCCAAAGATATTGTTCTGAAAATAATATAAAACATATTATATATACTTTTACCCAGGAAGAATTAATAAATAATATCCAAGATTCAGTTTATTACGGTGAATTCTTCGAACAAATTGATGCTATTGACTCGACTATTGCTCATTTTGGTTACTATATTGCTAATCGCCTTGGTTTTAAAATCGCTTTATGTGGAGAAGGTAGCGATGAAATTTTTGCCGGCTATGATTTATTTAAAACGCATACAGAACCCCATAATCTCTCTCTCTATCGATTAAATAATCTTCACAGGACTGATTTACAAAGAGTTGATCGGGCAAGCATGAGAAATACCGTTGAAGCAAGAGTGCCATTTATGGACTCAGAACTGGTTCCTTATGTTTTAAGCCTGGATTTTTCTTACAAACTGAGTAACGGAGTAGAAAAACATATTCTACGGGAAGCATTCAGAGGAAAAATACCTGAATATATTATTGACCGGCCAAAAATAAGAATGCCGGATGGTAGCGGTGTAAAAAATACTATCATTGATTATGTTAAAGATATTAAATGCGATCTGCCAAATAACATTGTTAAAAATCTTAATTCTATTGGATTAACCAATCAAAGCTCACTGTATTTTGCTGAAAAATATCTCTCTTTTGGTTATCCATTACCGAAGCAACGTTTCAAAGAATCCGGCAAAGATTTCTCAGAATCTGGTTACTTTAATTTCATATCGTAATATTATCACTTCATTTATAGCTGCATTGTTCATCCTGCTAACAATGCAGCTATTTTGAGATAGAATATATGGATTTTAATTTTCATTGTTTAAAATTCAATATTATTACCAAAAAGTCTACAATCAATAATTTTAACCTGTTTATTCTTTGACATAATTATCTCTTTCTCATTCAAGCTTTTAATCGCCCGATTTAATTGTCTAACTGAAACCCCGAGAATAGCAGCTAAATTCTCTCTTTTTTCTAATACAAATATCGAACCCTTTTTTTTCGCGTTATAATAAAGAAATCTCTTTAATTTATCTTCAACAGTCAAGAATGCGCCAGACTGCAATAAAGAAGATTCAAAAAGCTTATTACTGAGTTGCTTACAAACAAATTCAAGAAATCGAGGATCCGTTAAACCAAATATTTTTACCCTTTCTAAGGGCATTGATAGGAGTACTGACGGCTCCTGAGCAGAGATAGTATTCATTATGCTATCTCCCTGGGAATGAAAAAGCTCTAAATCGCCAATAAGAAAAAGTGGAGTGGCTAATGCAAAAACAAAGAATTTCCCATTAATATTATAATATTCAACTTTCAATTTACCCTCAACCAAAATATAGAGATGAGTAAATTTTGATAATTGATGTGTAAGATAAACATTTTTCTTTATTTCTACCACATCTGATTTCTCCATAAGCTCTGGTGAAATAATCTTATCAAGATGATATTTATCCACATAATACGTTAATTTTCTTTCTTTATCCCGGCACATATTGAACCTACCCTTTTCTTAAATCACGCCATGACCAAGTATATTATGACATTTAAGAAATTTCCATTGACTCTCTGCCAATTTTTTACCATTGCAATATCACTATTTCTTTTTCCAATTTATTCTTCAGTTCTTTACTACAAAATGAGGCGTGTAATGCATTCAAATTCGTTTCAATAAAATCACTATCCTGCCAATTAAAACATCTATTAATCTTTAAATATTCTTCACATAAAGTTATATTTGCCACTGTTCTGGTGTCTGTATTAATACCAATATTTACCCCCATCTGCTTTAAAATATTAACCGGGTGGTTTTCATAAGTATCATAAATATCGCAAACAATATTACATGTCGGACATATTTCTAAATGTATATTTCTTTCTATAAGAGAATCAATAACACCTTGATTTTCAATGCTTCTTACTCCATGACCTATACGAGAAATATTTAATTTATTCATAGTCTCACGCACACTTTCAGCTCCCTTTGCTTCTCCTGCGTGCGCAATAACATTTCCGCCATTTTCCAATACCAGTCTGAATGCTTTCAAATGAGCATTAAGCGGATATCTTGCCTCATCAGCAGCAAGATCAAGAGCAACGACACCATAATGAGAATATTTATTTACAAGATAAGCTGTTCTCAAACTTTGATCTTCTGAAAAATGCCGCAAGGTACATAATATTAAACCTGCCTCTATGCCATATTTAATCGACGAATTTTCCATTGCCACCAGAACAGTTTCAACAATATCGCAATCACTTAATCCCAGGCGAAGGTGAAGTAAAGGGGCGAATCTAATTTCAGCATAGACTATATTATCGTTTTTTAATTGTCTAAAAAGATCTTCTACAGCATCAGCTATCACATTCTTTTTTTGCAACAGATCTAATGAAGGGCCTATTCTACTTAAGAAATCGCCTAGATTATGACATTTATCAGGCGCGATATACTTTTCACGAAATAATTTTTGGGTAATATCCGGAACCTGTTTTTTGATGAAATGATAACTCAACCCCGCATCAAGGTGCGTATGTAATTCGACTTTCTTCAGTAAATCAGGATTAAAACTCATTTTTTATCCTCCTATAGCATTAGAATTCACGATAACAGTGTAAACAATTTATGCTTAAATACATTGCCTTTAATTTTCGTAATGACCGTCATATTATGAGGTTTATTGAGAAGATGAGTTGAATCAATCACTAAATGCCCATATGAACGTTCACTCTGATACTCAACATAGCCATACACCGCTAATTTATCGACTATCATTTCATTCGGATATAAAGCAACCGCCATTGTTATGGGGTCAGGCAAATCAAACCCTTTCTTATCACACCTTCCTTCATTGAATTCCATCAATGTCCTATTACATCTCACAGCAAATTGACCAAGATCACTTATAGAACTTAATTTATCCATATCGAATTCATTAATAAAATCGTCTTCCATACCTAACTCCCATCCACAAAAAACAAGAGGTAATCCAGAGTTCAACACAATATGTGCTGCCTCAGCATCTGCATAAATATTGAATTCGGCTAAGGGGGTAATATTACCTGGTTTCAATCCAGCACCACCCATGATATAAACGATTTTGACCAACTTATATAAATCAGGTTCTTTTAACACCGCCATCGCTAAATTTGTCAGTGGTCCCAAAGTAATTATCTCTATCTCACCAGGAAATTTTCTTACAATATCAATAATTGCATCTACTGCATGTTTATCCTCTGATACTAATGATGATTCCGGTAAATTCATATCACCCATGCCATCTTTTTCATGAATATGATGTGAAGTATAGCGTTCTCTAAATAACGGTTTACTCATTCCCTCATATACCGGAGGAATATATGTCCCCGATTTTTCGATACTAATTAATGCATTTTTTCTGCACTGATCAATAACACAATTACCTGCAACAATAGTGATAGCTTCAATAAAGACTGATGGCTCACGAAGCGCCATTAGCAATGCAACCACATCATCGGAAGCCGTATCTGTATCGATAATAAAGTGTCTCATCACATACCTCTCTTATATCATGCTCCTTACATTAGGTTATAAGTTCCCTGAAAAAAAAGTCATATGACCTTTTTCTGGTATTATTCCATTTTCCCTCTGTTTTATAATCATCATGAATTTTATGAAAAATTAAAATATGTCATCCAATAACTGCAAAAAAATGAAAGTAACAAGCTGCGGTCATTTACATAATTCTTGGAGCAGTCTCGAAGAAACTGACAAAAAAAACCTTAATTTGACTTAAAAAGCGCTTTCTTGACATATTTTCCACATTTCCTCCATTTTTTAGCCTATCCTCACTGGCTAAACTAATAGAATACGATTAAACCGCTATTACAGTCGGACATAATTAAGCAACATCTTGCATTTGAGAGCATGTCGAAGAGATGAATAAAAATAATAAACGCCGTATCCTCCTTTTCCGTGCAGTACTGGCCGCTGTTGCCATCGCTGCCGCTATATTTATCTGGCACCAATTTAAAACGCCTTCGGCCCTTCAACAATCAGGCGCATCGGATCAATCCTCTGGTTTAAGGCACCCTCCGTTGCCTCCTGTTCAAATTGCCACCGTAAAAGAGCAGACCGTACCCCGCTTTCTGACTGGACTCGGCACCATTCAGGCCGCCAATACCGCTATCGTGACCAGCCGGGTTGAAGGTCAACTTATGGCTCTGCACTTTCAGGAAGGTCAACAGATTAAACAAGGTGATTTATTAGCAGAAATTGATCCTCGTCCTTTTCAGGTTCAGTTAGCACAAGCCAAAGGCCAACTTGCCAAAGACGAGGCAATACTGGCGAATGCCCGTCAGGATCTAAACCGCTACCAGAAACTGGCAAACACTAAACTGATTTCCCAACAAGAAATGGATAATCAGCGTGCACTTGTCCGCCAACATGAAGCCAATCTGAAAGTTGATCAAGCCGCAATTGACAGTGCAAAACTCCAACTCACTTACAGTCGTATTACTGCGCCCATCTCCGGTCGGGTGGGTCTGAAACAGATCGATGTAGGGAATTTTATCGCCAGTGGCAATAATTCGCCTATTGTTGTTATCACACAAACAGATCCGGCTGATGTGCTGTTTTCATTACCCGAAAACGATATCAATGCCGTTTTGCAAGCTCAGAAAGCGAATCATGATGTCATTGTCAGCGCATGGGATCGCAACAACCAGCAACAACTTGCCGAAGGAAAATTACTGAGTATTGATAATCAAATCGATGCGACTACCGGCACCATTAAGCTGAAAGCCCGTTTTGCCAATCAAAGTGACATTCTGTTCCCGAATCAGTTCGTTAATATCCGTATTAAAGTTGATACGCTGGAAAACGCAGTGGTGATCCCAAATGCGGCTCTGCAAATGGGTAATGAAGGGAATTTTGTCTGGATATTGGGTAAAGATAATAAAGTCAGCAAACATCTGGTCTCAGTCAAATTGCAGGATACACAGCGGGTTGTTATCAATACCGGCCTGACGGCGGGTGATAAAGTGGTGACTGATGGTATCGATCGCCTGACAGATGGCGCTAAGGTGGATATTGTCACACCGATGGCAAATAAGATTCAGCCGCAAAAACACGGCAAAACGGAGAATTCCTGATGCAGGTAAACTCCCAAATTCCAGGCGGCGGGCCATCACGCTTGTTTATCCTGCGACCCGTTGCCACCACACTGTTCATGGTGGCAATCCTGCTGGCAGGAATTATCGGTTATCGCATGTTACCGGTGTCTGCGCTGCCGGAAGTAGACTATCCCACAATTCAAGTTGTCACACTCTACCCCGGCGCAAGCCCTGATGTGATGACCTCCGCAGTCACCGCACCACTGGAACGCCAGCTTGGACAGATGTCCGGCCTTAAACAGATGGCATCCCAAAGTTCCGGCGGAGCTTCCGTTATCACATTACAATTTCAGCTGACTTTGCCATTAGATGTTGCCGAGCAAGAAGTACAAGCGGCCATTAACGCCGCCAGTAACTTATTGCCAAATGACCTGCCCTATCCTCCCATTTACAACAAGGTCAATCCCGCAGATCCCCCTATCCTAACGCTGGCCGTCACCTCTGAGGCGATGCCGATGACGCAAATTCAGGATATGGTCGAAACCCGTATCGCACAGAAAATTTCACAGGTAAATGGTGTTGGATTAGTGACACTAGCCGGCGGTCAGCGCCCGGCGGTCAGAGTGAAGTTGAATGCTCAGGCTGTCGCCGCACAGGGATTGGATAGCGAAACTATCCGTACCGCTATCAACAATGCCAACGTTAACTCCGCTAAAGGCAGTCTTGACGGCCCGACCCGTTCTGTCACGCTTTCGGCCAATGATCAAATGAAGTCAGTAAATGATTACCGCAAACTGATCGTTGCCTATAAAAAAGGTGCGCCGGTGCGGTTACAAGACATAGCAACCATTGAGCAAGAGGCCGAAAATACGAAACTGGGCGCATGGGCAAATAACAAACAGGCAATTGTGATTAATATCCAGCGCCAGCCGGGTGTTAATGTGATTAAAACCACGGATAATATTCGTCAAATGTTGCCGGAACTCAGCAGCAGTTTACCGAAATCTGTCGATATGAAAATTTTGACCGACCGCACCACAACGATTCGTGCCTCAGTGAAAGATGTTCAGTTTGAGCTATTACTGGCGATTGCACTGGTTGTTATGGTGATTTACCTGTTTTTACGCAACGGTATCGCCACACTTATCCCAAGTATTGCTGTTCCTCTTTCACTGATCGGTACGTTCGCAGTGATGTATTTCTGCGGTTTCTCCGTTAATAACCTGACACTAATGGCGCTCACTATTGCCACCGGTTTTGTGGTGGATGATGCCATTGTGGTCATCGAGAATATCTCCCGCTATATAGAACAAGGGGAGAAACCGATGGCAGCCGCATTGAAAGGCGCAGGTGAAATCGGTTTTACCATTATCTCCCTGACTTTCTCTTTAATCGCAGTGCTGATCCCGCTGCTTTTTATGGGCGATATCGTCGGCCGCCTTTTCCGTGAGTTTGCTATTACTCTGGCCGTGGCAATTCTGATTTCAGCTGTTGTCTCACTGACATTGACACCTATGATGTGCGCCAGAATGCTCAAACCAGAATCAAAGGTAAAACACAATCGTTTTGAGCAGGCCAGTGAACGCTTTTTTGAACGGACAATTGCCGGTTATGCCGTATGGCTGAAAAAAGCGCTGGACCATCCGTGGATCACACTTAGCGTCGCCTTGAGCACCCTTGCACTGACTACCCTGCTTTATCTCGTTATTCCAAAAGGATTTTTTCCATTGCAAGATAACGGGCTGATTCAGGGAACACTGGAAGCGCCGCAATCCATCTCCTTTGCGGCAATGGTGGATAAACAACAGCAGGTTTCATCTTTATTGTTGCAAGACCCGGCAGTGGAAAATATCACTACATTTGTCGGCATTGATGGTAGCAACCCAACACTGAATAATGGCCGGTTGCAAATCACACTAAAACCACTCAATCAGCGTGATGACAGAATCGCCGAAATTATTCCACGCTTGCAGGAAAAAATTGCGTCTATACCCGACGTAAAACTCTATCTGCAACCCATGCAGGATCTGACGATTGACACTCAGGTTACACGTACCCAATATCAATTTACATTACAGGCGACGTCCCTGAATGAACTGGGTATTTGGGTGCCCAAATTACTGGCTGGACTGAAACAGAGATCAGAATTGGTTGATGTCAGCAGTGACTGGCAAGACCAAGGGCTGATCGCCTATGTCAAAGTGGACAGAGACACCGCCAGCCGATTAGGCATCTCAATGGCAGCCGTAGATAACGCACTCTACAACGCGTTCGGCCAGCGGCTAATCTCAACAATTTATACTCAGGCTAATCAATACCGGGTTGTACTGGAACATGATGTGACATCAACTCCAGGTCTGGCAGCATTTGATAACATCCGTCTCAACGGAACTGACGGCAATACCGTCCCCCTCAGGGCTATCGCTACTGTTGAACAAAGATTTGGCCCATTGGCAATTAACCATCTGGCGCAATTCCCCGCAGCAACATTTTCTTTCAACGTTGCCGAAAACGCTTCTCTTGAACAGGCAGTCAATGCGGTTCGTGATGCCACGCAATTAATCAAAATGCCCAAAGACATGACCACCCAGTTCCAGGGAGCAACGTTGGCATTTGAAAGCGCGCTGGGTAATACCTTGTGGCTGATCGCAGCTGCCGTCATCGCCATGTATATCGTGTTGGGGATCCTGTACGAAAGCTTTATCCATCCGGTGACAATTCTCTCCACTTTGCCAACCGCAGGAGTGGGTGCACTGCTGGCACTGATCATGGCAGGTCACGAACTGGATGTTATTGCGATCATCGGCATTATCTTGCTGATAGGTATTGTGAAGAAAAATGCCATCATGATGATCGATTTTGCACTGGCGGCAGAGCGCGAACAAGGATTATCCCCTTACGAAGCAATTTATCAGGCATGTTTATTGCGTTTTCGTCCGATACTGATGACCACAATGGCAGCATTGCTTGGCGCGCTACCCTTGATGTTCAGCATCGGTGCAGGTGCCGAATTACGTCGTCCTCTGGGTGTCTGTATGGTGGGTGGACTGATTATGAGCCAGATCCTGACGCTGTTTACCACCCCGGTGATCTATTTACTGTTTGACCGGCTGGCGCACTATCGCCGCAACCGCACGTTCTCAGTACCGGATATTTCATCCATTGATCATCAGGAGCCGCGGTGAAATTCTTTGCTTTATTTATCCAGCGCCCGGTTGCCACCACGCTATTAAGTTTAGCCATAACCCTGTGCGGACTATTGGGGTTTACCCTGTTGCCGGTTTCTCCCTTACCGCAAGTGGATTTTCCGGTGATCTCCGTCCATGCCTCATTACCGGGTGCCTCACCGGAGACAATGGCCTCATCTGTCGCGACTCCGCTGGAGCGTGCCTTAGGCCGAATTGCCGGTGTCAATGAAATGACATCCAGTAGCTCCCTTGGCAATACCAATATCACACTTGAATTTGACCTGAGTCGTGATATTAACAGCGCGGCACGGGATGTACAGGCAGCTCTGAATGCTGCCCAAAGTATGTTGCCTTCTGGTATGCCCAGCAGACCGCGTTATTACAAAGCAAACCTGTCCGACGCACCGATTATGATCCTGACACTGACTTCTGATACCTATAATCAGGGGCAGCTTTATGATTTTGCGTCTACTCAACTGGCTCAGAAAATTGCACAAGTTGAAGGCGTCAGTGAAGTCTCTGTTGGCGGCAGTTCATTACCCGCAGTAAGAATTGAATTGGATCCCAGTGCTCTATTTCATCAGGGTGTTTCTCTGGATACGGTGCGCAAAGCGATCAGCAATGCCAATGTTCGTCGTCCACAGGGCTATGTGGATTCCGAGCAACAACGCTGGCAAGTTCAAACCAATGATGAGTTAAAAACAGCCAAAAGCTATCGCCCGATAATCGTTCATTATAATAACGGCTCACCGGTGCGATTGCAGGATGTCGCGAATGTAAAAGATTCTGTTCAGAATGTCAGAGCAGCCGGCATGTCTGATGGTAAACCGGCTATTTTGCTGATCATTCGCCGTGAAGCCGGTGCAAATATTATCGCCACAGTAAACCGGATCCGTGAACAATTACCGGCATTGCGTGAATCCATTCCTGCCTCTATTCAGCTTAAAGTAGCTCAAGATCGCACACCGACGATTCGCGCTTCATTGGTTGAGGTAGAACGGGCGCTGGTGATTGCTATCGGGCTGGTGATTCTGGTGGTATTTCTGTTTTTACGTTCTGGCCGGGCAACGTTGATCCCGGCAATGGCGGTACCCGTTTCACTCATTGGAACATTTACCGCCATGTATCTGTGCGGTTTCAGTCTGAACAACCTTTCCCTGATGGCTCTGACGATTGCGACGGGATTTGTGGTGGATGATGCGATTGTGGTACTGGAAAATATTTCCCGCCACCTTGAAGCCGGTATCAAACCAATGCAAGCCGCACTGCGTGGTGTCCGGGAAGTGGGCTTTACTGTTATTGCTATGAGTATTTCGCTGGTCGCCGTTTTTATCCCACTTCTGCTAATGGATGGACTGGTCGGTCGGCTATTCCGTGAATTTGCCATCACCTTAACCACATCAATCGGCATCTCATTGCTGGTTTCTTTGACACTGACGCCGATGATGTGCGCCCATTTACTGAAATCCCAACCACCCAAAGCACAGAAAAGAATCCGTGGATTCGGTAAAGTTCTGTTGAAAATTCAACAAGGCTATGGGCGCTCTCTAATGTGGACTCTTAATCATAGCCGTTGGGTATTGTTAATCCTGTCTGGCATTATTGCCCTGAATATTTGGCTCTATATCAATATCCCAAAAACTTTCTTCCCAGAACAGGACACCGGCCGGTTGTTTGGGTTTGTCCGGGCAGATCAAAGTATCTCTTTCCAGTCTATGAGTGAAAAAATGAAAAATTTTATGCAGGTAATTGATGCCGATCCCGCGGTAGACAGCGTTACCGGTTTCACTGGTGGTGAACGGGTCAATTATGGCTTTATGTTTATCTCTCTGAAACCATTGAAAGAGCGCTCAGACAGTACCGAACAGGTTATTTCACACCTGAGAATTAAACTTGCCAATGAACCGGGGGCAAACCTGTTTCTGATTCCAGTACAAGATATCAGGGCTGGCGGTCGTCAGTCTAATGCCAGCTACCAATTTACCTTGCTGGCAGATGACCTCAATGATCTCCGCAAATGGGAACCCATTATTCGTAAAGCATTAGGGCAACTGCCCCAACTGACCGATGTTAATTCCGATAAAGAAGATAAAGGGGCTGAAATGGCAATAATCTATGATCGTGACACCATGTCACGACTGGGAATTAATGTCAGTGAAGCAAATAGCCTGCTGAATAATGCTTTTGGTCAGCGACAAATATCCACTATTTATCAGCCACTAAATCAGTACAAAGTTGTGATGGAAGTTGCCCCGGAATATACGCAGGATGTCAGCGCACTGGAAAAAATGTTTGTGATAAATAATCAAGGAAACGCGGTTCCACTCTCCTATTTCTCCCACTGGCAACCGGCTAACGCGCCGTTAAGTGTAAATCATCAGGGGCTTTCTGCTGCGTCTACTATTTCTTTCAATGTACCGACAGGTTATACCCTCTCCGACGCTATTAATGCGATTGAAAGAACCATGACCGAACTGAGTGTGCCCTCAACGGTTCGCGGCACTTTCGCCGGCACCGCCCAGATTTTTCAGGAAACCCTGAAATCACAATTATTCTTGATCCTGGCTGCCATTATGACTGTTTATCTGGTACTGGGGATATTATATGAAAGTTATATCCATCCACTGACCATTCTTTCTACTCTGCCTTCTGCCGGGATTGGTGCCCTGCTGGCGCTGGAACTGTTTGACACACCATTCAGCCTGATCGCTTTAATAGGCATCATGTTGTTGATTGGTATCGTGAAAAAAAATGCCATTATTATGGTGGATTTTGCCATTGAAACTCAGTGTAACGGTAATCTCTGCGCCCGTGACGCGATATTCCAGGCCAGCCTGTTACGTTTCCGCCCAATTCTGATGACTACACTGGCCGCCTTGTTTGGTGCCCTGCCACTGGTTTTGAGCAGTGGTGATGGAGCGGAATTGCGCCAACCATTGGGAATCACCATCGTTGGTGGCTTGGTCATGAGCCAGCTTTTGACGCTATATACCACACCGGTTGTCTATCTCTGTTTTGATCGGCTGAGGGAGAAATGGCAACAACGGCATGCCACCAAACAGATTGCGGGGCAACGATGAAACCAGGGATCAGCGGTAAGCTGTTTATGGCTATCTTCGCCACTTGCATGCTGGTACTTATCACCATGCACTGGGGCGTAAGAAGCAGCTTTCAACATGGTTTTATGGGTTACATAAAACAAAATATCCAGTTACGTACATCTATGCTGGCTGAAGCACTGGCTGAACAATATCAACAATATGATAGCTGGAAATTCTTAAAGAAAAATGACCGGATCATTTTTCAAATCATTCGTTCCATTGAACAAACCAGTGAAAGCCGCCAAGGTCCACCGCCTCGTGGCTGGCGAACTCAATTCTGGGTCGTGGACAAGGATATGAAACTGCTGGCCGGTCATGAAGGTAAAATTCCGGAAGATACTTATCGCAAACCGATCACCTCTAATCATCAGGTCGTTGGCTGGGTCATTGTCAGCTCATCAGACAAAATTACCCGTCAAGCAGATATCAGTTTTGATCGCCAGCAACAACTGACAAGCTGGATAATTGCCAGTTTGTCTACTCTGCTGGCCAGCATCGCCACACTATTGTTATCCCGCGGCATGTTAAAACCCGTTAAGCGTCTGGTCGAAGGGACACATAAACTGGCGTCGGGCGATTTCAGTGTTCGGGTAACACCATCAAGTAAAGATGAAATCGGTCAGCTTGCCCACAATTTTAACCAGCTCGCCAGTACACTGGAAAAAAATGAGCAGATGCGCCGCGATTATATGGCAGATATTTCCCATGAATTGCGCACCCCCCTTTCCATATTGCGCGGTGAACTGGAAGCTTTGCAGGATGGCGTTCGCCAACCAACACCCGAAACACTGAATTCGTTACTGGCAGAGATCACCACATTGACCAAACTGGTTGATGATCTGCACCAGCTCTCGTTATCAGATCGCGGAGCGCTGGCATACCGGAAAGAATTTATCAATATCAGTGAGTTAATTCAGGCGGCTATCGCGTCTTATCGTGGACGCTTCCTTGATAAGCAAATTCAGATGGATGTTAAACTGCCTGAAACTATCATGATGTTTGCTGATCCAGGCAGATTGACCCAGCTTTTTCATAATTTGCTGGAAAACAGCCTTCGCTATACCACTGATAATGGAAAACTGACTATTGAGGGGTATTCTGCTAATAATCGCTTTATATTGAACTGGCAGGATAGCGAGCCTGGCCTGTTACCCGAGCAATGCCAACGGGCTTTTGAACGATTCTACCGCAGCGAATCCTCACGAAACCGCGCCAGTGGTGGATCAGGGCTTGGGCTGGCTATTTGCTATAACATCGTTGAAGCACATAACGGTACGATCTGTGCTGAACCCTCACCTTTAGGTGGCTTAAGAATTATCGTAGAATTGCCGCTAACTGAATCCCCTGACAGTGAAACGATATGAGTACAGAATCTGACCATTATACTGTTCTGATTGTTGAAGATGAGCCAAAACTCGGCCAGTTGCTGGTTGATTACCTGCGCGCGGCTGATTACGAAACTCAATGGTTACTGCGTGGTGATCAAGTTGTTCCCCATGTACAGCAACATAATCCAGATATTATATTGCTGGATCTGATGCTGCCAGGTTGTGATGGCATATCTGTCTGCCGGGAAATCCGCCGCTTCTCTGACGTGCCGATTATTATGGTTACCGCCAAAACGGAAGAAATTGACCGTTTATTGGGGCTGGAAATCGGAGCGGATGATTACATTTGTAAACCTTACAGCCCGCGTGAAATTGTCGCGCGAGTTAAAACCATTCTTCGCCGCTGTTACCGGCCGCAGGATATTGTCAGACAAAGTGATCTACACATTGACGAAGCCTGCTTCCAGGCACGTTACTGCGATAAAATACTGGATTTGACACCGGTTGAATTCCGGTTATTAAAAACGATGGCCAGTCGTCCAGGGCAAGTGTTTTCCCGCGATCAATTATTGGATAATTTGTATGACGATCACCGGATCGTGACAGACCGTACTATTGATAGCCATATTAAAAATCTGCGTCGCAAATTGGACCAATTGGACAACAGTAAAACGTTCATTCGCTCTATTTATGGACTGGGTTACCGGTGGGAAGCGGATATATGCCGTTTGTTATAACTGTCACACTTTAACCGAATTAAATTTCTCTCAACCTTTCGCCGGTCAGAAATTCAGCTATATTAAAAATACTTACCTTTGATTGGAGGAATTTCTTATGGCTGTAGCTTATTATGATCTGAGAAGAACAAAAAACAAGCAGTATTACTTCAATTTAAAAGCATCGAACGGTGACGTTATCCTCACCAGTGAAATGTACACCACAAAGGCAGCGGCGAATAAAGGGATTCGTTCTGTCCAGGCAAACTCACCGGCAGAAAAAAACTTCGAAATCAGGGAACACAAATCTGGCAAGCATTATTTCGTGCTGAAAGCCAGAAACTACCAAGTCATCGGCATCAGCGAATCTTTCGATAATGAAACCATTGCTAAAAAGGGCATTCAGTCTGCCATTAAGAATGGTTCAAGCGAAAATGTCCGGGATCTGACAAAGTCAGAGTGATATTTTTTCATCATAAACTGCACCTTATCAGTTGAAATTAATATTCAACGGATAAGGTGCAACTTCATCGACCAACAGAACTGAGCACTTCAATCTAATAAATTTGTATCCTCAACAAATTAAGCGTTAGAATCCTCCGCCTTACCCTCACTTTTTGTAGTGAAAATTGCGCTGAACTCAGACCGAGAACTTTTTAACCATGTTTACTCCAGAATTACTTTCCCCTGCCGGTTCGCTGAAAAATATGCGTTATGCTTTTGCCTATGGCGCAGACGCAGTTTATGCCGGTCAACCACGTTACAGCCTGCGTGTTCGCAATAATGAATTCAATCACGAAAATCTGGCGCTAGGTATCAAAGAAGCGCATGAGCTTGGCAAACGTTTTTATGTTGTGGTGAATATTGCGCCGCACAATGCCAAACTGAAAACCTTTATCCGTGATCTGAAACCTGTCGTTGAAATGGGACCTGATGCGCTAATTATGTCCGATCCCGGACTGATTATGCTGGTTCGTGAAGCTTTTCCCGAAATGGAAATTCATCTTTCCGTTCAAGCTAACGCGGTTAACTGGGCGACAGTCAAATTCTGGCAACAAATGGGCCTGACCAGAGTCATTCTCTCCCGTGAACTTTCTCTGGATGAAATTAACGAGATTCGCCAGCATGTTCCCGATATGGAGCTGGAAATTTTCGTACATGGTGCACTGTGCATGGCCTATTCCGGTCGCTGCCTGTTATCCGGTTATATTAATAAACGTGATCCAAATCAAGGAACATGCACTAATGCCTGTCGCTGGGAATATCATGTTCAAGAAGGCAAAGAGGATGATATCGGTAACATTGTGCATATGCATGAACCTATACCGGCAAAAAATATCGAGCCGACATTGGGAGAAGGTGCACCAACAGATAAAGTATTTATGTTCGAAGAAGCGAAACGACCAGGCGAATATATGTCGGCTTTTGAAGATGAACATGGCACTTATATCATGAACTCCAAAGACTTACGCGCGATTGAGCATGTTGAGCGATTAACTAAAATGGGTGTTCATTCGTTGAAAATCGAAGGACGGACAAAATCTTTCTATTACTGTGCCCGCACAGCACAAGTTTATCGCAGAGCCATTGATGATGCTGTCGCAGGAAAACCTTTCGATCCAACCCTGCTGACAACGCTGGAAGGACTTGCTCACCGTGGATATACCGAAGGTTTTTTGCGCCGCCATACCCACGATGCCTATCAGAGTTATGAATACGGTCATTCAATATCCGACACCCAACAATTTGTCGGTGAGTTTACGGGGAAACGGGTCAACGGATTGGCTGAAGTTGCAGTTAAGAATAAATTCATGGTTGGAAACAGCCTCGAATTAATGACACCATCAGGCAATATCCAGTTTACACTGGAAGCAATGCAGGATAAAAAAGGCCAACCAATGGAAGTTGCTCCTGGAGATGGGTATATTGTCTATTTACCAATCCCTAAACAAATTGATATTAATTACGCCTTATTAATACGCAATCTAAATGGTATTAGTTCTCAATATGCTCAAACTAACCGAAACTCAGACAAATAATCACCAATATACCATCTTGGTGATGATATATTTCTTTTTTTAGAAACAGATCACATCAATACTATTTTATTTACCGTAGTATTGTTGGTGAAAAATAAAAAATTAAAAAAGTTCTACAGTAAGACTAGGAACCACCTCCTTGGCCGGCTCAATCTCCCTTGAGCTGGCCTTTTCTTTTTCTGTCCGATAAATAAAATCAACAAGTTACAGGATTTATTTACATGATTAATTAAATAGATAAACTTAACTATTAAATTAATAAACCTTTATATTAATATGTTTCTTGTACTCTATGCATTAATAAGAAAATATTTCTACTTATTGAAATATCACACTATCTAAAGAAATGTAATTAAAATTTTTCACTGTTCAATAATTCAAGAAATCCATCATGTTTAGACTAAATATTATACAATTCGATAGAATTAATCAGGTGAAAATTATGAAAATAGATAATTGCAATTTACTTATTGTTAAAACTATTAGTTCAACATTTACCTGACTATTCTGGTTATCAACACTGAGCAGCTTCTGTTTCATATAGCCATAATATTAACAAGGGTAAAATAACAATCATCGACCACAGGCCGGTGAACAACAATGCAGCACATCCCGTACCTTACAAGAATGAAATTGATATTCATCTTAACCTCACAACAAGTGCCGGCTAGCAAATCAAAGGACGATAGAAACACATTTCTGCACTGGATCCAGAGTGAAAATATCATCTGGCAATAACATTCAGGAAAAGACAGTCCAGTGGGGAACAACAATAATCATTCTGCCTTATCTACCAAACGCAACATCTTCCATCAACAATCTAACCATTTGATATAACACTATTTACCAAAAAAGAAACGTAACAGGAAAAATGTTTTTTATAAAGAGAAAAAAGTTAAGTATCACCATCTGAAATAAAAAACCATGAGGAATTTTCTATCTGTGAAAGAATTAAATTATATTTATATGTTTATCAATCAGTTAATTGATCGATAAATACAGGCTGAAACTAAAAATTTAACACAATAATTATTTTACATTATAATCATTTTTACGATAGGATAAATAACCACATTGATTATCGCTTACAGGATTATATATATTTTAGAACTGTGATGACCCAAAGCCTTATTTATTATATATGATTAGAACAAATAAACTGCCAAAATAAAAACTTAAAAATATTAATATATACCTAATAGATTTCGAGTTGCAGCGCGGCGGCAAGTGAACGAATCCCCAGGAGCATAGATAACTCTGTGACTGGGGTGAGTGAAAGCAGCCAACAAAGCAGCAACTTGAAAGATGAAAGGTATATAACCCTATAAATCTCATTAAAATAACATCAGGATATATTGTGTTTTTGTACGCATTTCATGTAACCAATGAACTTATTTGTGCAAATGCACAATACAATAATATTAATCACATAGTTTAATATCTCTTACATAGACATTCGGAGACATCCAGAATATTATTTAATATATCAAATAGTTACCACCTTTCAGTCTATAGTCCATATAACCTTCCCAAGAGGGATTGTATTTTTTGTGTATCATCGTGAAACCACCGTTAATGTTCTTAAAATCAAAAATCATCACATTAGTATTTAACGGATGGCATTTACAATTTAAGTGAAAGAATACGACCATCTGAAATCTTCATATCGTTCGCACAGCCCTATAATTCCCTCCACCTTAAAGGTGCGGGCTTTTATAATACTTAAAACTGAGGGACAGAAAATAAATCACCAACATCAAAAATCAAAATCCGATTTAACCTGACGAGATTAGAATAGATATTTAAGTATGAAAATCACATCAGTAGAGCAGAAATATTTTAAATTCCATTTTCCAAAACTTCTCCTATAAACAAAACCATTCCCTTGAATACGTAAATCACTTGAAAGCACGGTAATATAGCTTTTACGTTAAGGGTTCCTTTTCAGGCAATAAACTTCACTTTGAAAGCCTACCTGAAGCGATCCACTACCACTTCCCTCCTAATACAACTTGTTATTTCAAAACGGATAAATGACAATCAATAGTCTCTTTTGTGAACTGGAGTAAGACATGACTGATATCGCTAAGTTGTTAGGCAAAGATGCAGACAGTTTATTGCAGCATCGTTGTAGCACCATTCCGAGTGAAAATCTTTATCTGCCAGGCTCCGATTTCGTTGACCGCGTCATGATCGACAATAACCGGCCAAATATGGTTCTGCGCTCCATGCAAACATTGCTAAATCATGGTCGCCTTGCCGGTACTGGCTATTTGTCTATTTTGCCGGTGGATCAAGGTGTAGAACATTCTGCTGCCGCTTCTTTTGCCGCGAACCCACTCTATTTTGATCCGAAGAATATCGTTGAACTGGCTATTGAAGCAGGCTGTAACTGTGTCGCCTCTACTTATGGCGTGTTATCCTCGGTTTCCCGTCGCTATGCTCATAAGATCCCGTTTCTGGTTAAACTGAACCACAATGAAACATTGAGTTATCCTGCCCAATATGATCAAACTTTATATGCCAGCGTTGAACAGGCATTTGAAATGGGCGCGGTAGCCGTTGGTGCAACTATTTACTTTGGTGCTGCTGAATCACGTCGTCAAATCGAGGAAGTTTCAGCGGCTTTTGAACGAGCACATGCATTGGGCATGGTCACGGTATTATGGGCCTACCTGCGTAATTCCGCCTTCAAAAAAGAGGGAGTGGATTATCACGCCAGCGCTGATTTAACCGGTCAGGCTAACCATTTAGCCGCCACTATCGGTGCCGATATCGTTAAACAGAAAATGGCTGAAAATAATGGCGGCTATACTGCAATTGGTTTTGGTCATACAGATAAACGTGTTTACTCCAATTTGACCACTGATCACCCAATCGATCTGGTCCGTTATCAGATAGCTAATTGCTACATGGGTCGTGCCGGCTTGATTAACTCAGGCGGCGCATCCGGTGATAATGATTTGAGTGATTCAGTTCGTACCGCCGTCATTAATAAACGTGCAGGTGGTATGGGGTTGATCCTCGGTCGTAAGGCTTTCAAAAAATCCATGAAAGAAGGTGTTGAACTGATTAACGCGGTTCAAGATGTCTATCTGGATCAACAAGTGACTATCGCTTAACAAGGCTATCGGTGATGATGAATAAAATCGTGAAGACATGACACATTCTGAGCCATGTTGCCCTCATAGCACAGGCATCTTACCCTTCATGACTCATTATCACCGAATCACGCCCCTCACCACCACTGATGAAAATGATGTACAGGCCCAATTCCGGTTCCAACGTCCAGAGAATCCGCCTGTTCTAATGCCGCCTGGAGGTATGATTTGGCAACAGGAAGCGTTGCCTGCCAATCCAGATAACGTGGACGCAAAGCCGCTAATGCAGCGGAAAGCGTACACCCTGTACCATGAGTATGACGAGTCTTGATTCTGGGAGCAGTAAAACGCCATTCTCCATTCTCCGTAAATAACCAATCAGGGCTTTCACAGTCGGTAAGATGTCCGCCTTTAAGTAAAACCGCTTCGCATCCCAGTGATAATAATTCACGTCCTTGTTTTTGCATGTCTGCTTCGGTTTCTGCTACAGAGCATCTCAATATGGTCGCAGCTTCCGGCAAATTCGGCGTCATTAACGAAATCTTCGGTAATAGTCGTTCAACAACCGCAGAAACCGCTTCCGGCACCAGCAGCGGATCACCGCTTTTCGCAATCATCACCGTATCCAATACAACATAAGGTACTGAATAACGGCTTATTGCGTCTGCAACTACTGCAACATTGGCCGCATTAGATAACATACCTATCTTGGCGCTATCGATTCTGATATCTGACAGCACAGATTCCAGCTGTGCAGCAACGAAAGCGGGATCTATGTCATAAACAGATTGCACGCCATGCGTATTTTGTGCGACAAGAGCTGTCATTACTGTTGTGCCATAAGCACCAAGCGCAGAGAAAGTTTTTAGATCAGCTTGAATACCGGCACCACCGCTAGGATCAGTCCCGGCAATTGTCAGTGAATTGATTCTTACCATAGGTACTCCTTCCCACCAGCAAAAGAAAAGCAGGTATCAGGAAAAAGACACCTTGACTTCCCTACGCTGGCATTATCCAGATCAGGTATTACGGGTTCATCTCAGCTCAATGAAGAGCACCCCGAGTCAAAACAAAAACACCCTATTAGATAACCAACAGGGTGATATCGGTATGTCATTGTTGCCAATAAAAAACCAATTAAGACAACAAATTTACTTCGTCAATTCAAAATGATTGACAAAAAGAAGTTATGCTGCTGTGACGTTTGCCGCAGAAGGACCTTTCTGGCCGTCCTGAATTTCAAACTCAACTTTTTGACCTTCTGCCAAAGTTTTAAAACCTTCGCTCTGAATAGCACTAAAATGTACAAATACATCTTTGCTGCCATCAGCTGGAGTAATAAAACCAAAACCTTTAGATTCGTTGAACCACTTTACAGTACCAGTGATTTTTGCCATTTTAAGAATTTCCTTTGGATCACTTAATTCTAATTCGCCGTTCGGCGCAACATAAAAACCAGAGTGAGTTGCTGCTATTAACAGAACCGTACCTCGTTTACCCGAACGATTTATCACATATTCTTAATATGATGGCAAGCCATTTTTTATCAGCTATGGAGCTAACGCACATATTTAAAATTCTTAACAACAATTATTGTTTAACATAACCGCAAAAATTTGAAAATCCAAGGTTATCCTAATTAGCTTACAGTTTATCCACTCAACAAAACCTCAAACCACATAAATAATCTTAATTTATTTTGCCTGTCTTATTATTAGAGTCTTTATATCTAGGGTATGTCTACAGGCGCGAATCACCCCTCTTTGAGTGAAAGAAAGAGTCAACACATTTCCCAATATGCGTCAGTCCAAATAGCAGTATTAAATATACTCATTTAATACATGTAACATCTTAATATTAATTTCTCGTTTAAGTTTTATTGAAAATAGCAAGAGTAGAATTCCTGAATTTAGATGTTTGTCATATTTTGCGTGATGCAAAGGATCTTGCCAATTTATGTCGCCGGGGAATTGGAGCAATAAATAATGAAGTTTGATTTAACCGCAGCCTGTGCCCTATCAGTAACGTTTCTCGTCTCATCTGGGACAGTGTTTGCAACAACGGCAAATACCACCAATCAATCATTAACAACCACGCAATCCCATCAACAGACCAGTTATGGCAACAGTTCAGACACTTTATGGGGAAAATTCAACAATAATGTCGCTCTCATTTGGGATACCCCCAGCAATGAACTTTATCTGCCGGTAATTACCTGGCATAACAGACATACCTACGATGAAGAAAAAATTAACCAATATAATGAGCGTCCCTGGGGTTTCGGTTATGGTAAATACCGTTACGACGAAGACAATGACTGGCATTCTCTCTATGCCATGGCTTTTATGGATTCTCATAACCGTCTAGAACCCATCGTGGGTTATGGTTTTCAGAAAATGTGGATACCCGGCGATTTAGATGGCTTCCGAATAGGTATTGGCTTCACGTTAAGTGTCACAGCCCGTCATGAGTATTACTATGTCCCTATTCCACTCCCACTGCCACTATTCTCCATAGAATATAATCGGTTATCGTTCCAGGGGACATACATTCCCGGCACATATAATAACGGTAACGTACTCTTCGCCTGGTTACGCTGGCAGTGGTAGCCAGATAAAAAATACCAGGTTGTGGGTGACATCAGCCTGGTATCCTCATCGTGAAATCCATAAGGTATATGTGTTATCCCTGGTTTATGGTTTCCATTTTATTCTTGCGGGAATGGGATATGAGAAACCCGAGCCATAAAATACCAATCCAGAATGGCATCAAAATGACTGAAATACGGATACTGTCCATCATCAAAATAATGACCAGTATAAAGACCAGGAAAACCAGACACAAATAATTACTAAACGGGTACCAGAATGCTTTAAATGAAGGCTCTACCCCCTCTTTAACTTTCTTTGCCCGGAATTTTAAATGCGCCATACAGATCATGACCCAGTTAATAACCAGTGTTGTCACCACCAGCGCCATCAATAATTCAAATGCTTTGCCCGGCATGACATAGTTAATCAAAACACCAATTGACGTCGCCAATGCAGACATTACGATTGCTTTGGTAGGAACCCCACTCTCATTAACTTTTTTCAGCATTCTAGGTGCATTGCCTTGCTTTGCTAAACCGTACAGCATCCGGCTATTACAATATACACCGCTGTTATAAACGGACAATGCGGCAGTCAGAACAACAACATTCAGAACATTAGCCACCCAGAAACTATCCAGGTTATGAAAAATCATGACAAATGGGCTTTCACCTTCAATAACATTGCCCCACGGATAAAGCGACAGCAACACAGTCAGAGAACCAATATAGAAAATCAATATCCGGTATACCACCTGATTAGTTGCCTTAGGAATACTGATACGGGGATTTTCCGCTTCCGCAGCAGTAATGCCAACCAGCTCCAACCCACCAAAAGAGAACATAATCACAGCCATTGCCATAATAAGGCTGGAGATCCCATTCGGCATAAAACCGCCATACTGCCAAAGATTAGCAATACTGGCTTGCGGGCCGCCATTACCGCTGACTAACAGGTATGCGCCAAAAACAATCATGCAGATAATTGCTGTCACTTTAATGATAGCGAACCAGAATTCTGTCTCACCATATGACCGGACATTAATTAAATTTACCGTATTAATTAGGACAAAAAATACCGTAGCAGAAACCCAGGTAGGAATATCAGGCCACCAGTAATGAATATATATCCCTACAGCCGTCAACTCTGCCATTCCGACCAGAGTAAACATCATCCAGTAATTCCAGCCTGATAAAAAACCGGGAAACTCCCCCCAATATTTATAAGCAAAATGACTAAACGACCCCGCTACAGGCTCTTCAACCACCATCTCCCCTAACTGACGCATAATCAGAAATGCAATAAAGCCTGCGATAGCGTAGCCTAAAATTACGGAGGGACCTGCCATTTTTATGGTTTGCGCAATACCGAGAAATAACCCTGTCCCGACGGCCCCCCCCAAAGCAATAAGCTGAATATGTCGGTTTTTTAGACCGCGTTTAAGTGTTGATCCCTGCGATTGTTCTGCCATCTTTTCCTCTTGCTGCAACTTTTATTTTATTATTAGTGGGAAAACAACCGCTTCCCATTTATCTGCTTTATTTAAAGCAAACAAAACACTAGCTTTAAAGGGTGGATATTGAAGGCATATGTTAGCACAGATACATGATGGGAAAATGGCTGATGAGTATCAGCAACTAATCAGAAAGGCAGATACCGGGTCACAAAACAAATACCTGAATCAAACTTTTCACCCTGATCACAGTAGCTATCCAAAGCTAACAGATACAAGAACAGACATATTCCAAGTAATACTAAGATTGCAATGGTTTTTTTTATGTCCAATTCTGTTTCCTTCAAGTTCGGTCAGTACGCAATATGTTAAGAATAAAGTTGGAAAACGATATTTTACAATAGTGCAACAGGAAAAATATTCATCTCATGCTTTCCGTTGTGAAAAAAACCGTACTGGCTCACAGTTTTATGACAGCAATGTACCAGAACGAATTTAAACAAATACTAATTATGTGGATTCTATTCACCAGAACAAAAAAATCAATTATCACATTCAGTTATAATTTGAATCGCTATGTCAACGCTTCACCATCTTTAGAAAAAATAGAAAAAGTTGTGTATACTCCCTTTCACTTTCAACCAGAACAAAATTGTTAATGCCACAGGATAATCACTCAGCACTTGTATATGCTCTCAGTAAATGGATTGAGAATCACCTTGGCCGGGTAATCCATCTGGAAGAACTGGCTGCTTACTCTGGCTATTCGCTTTGGCACATGCAGAAAATATTCAAGGAAGTTACCGGAATTTCTCTTGGCAAATATATCCGCCAGCGACGTCTGACCGGCGCTGTTCATCTTTTAAGAAACAGCACTTTGCCTATTTTTGACATCGCTTTGGATTTCGGCTTTGGCTCACAATCTCATTTCACTTATATGTTCCGCAAAGAGTATGGCATAACGCCCTATGATTTCCGGCAGAATCCAGATATTGAGCTGGAGGTTAAACGACCTCTGCATTTCGCCACTAACTGTTCATGACACGGCAACCAGAAAGTGCCTTTTAAACGGCTAATTACCCAACAAACGCAGCCATACCACAATCGGGTTACCAGATTTTCAGGAGAGAGATATGTCAATAAAATTGATCGCCATTGATCTTGATGGCACTTTACTGAACGAGAATCATCAGATCACTCCCTCAGTCAAACAAGCTATCCATCGGGCCAGAAAGCAAGGCGTTCATATTGTTTTGGCTTCTGGTCGGCCTTTTACCGGTATCCAGCGATATTTACAGGAATTAGCGCTGGACGAAACCAACAGTTACTGTATCAGCAATAATGGTAGTGTTGTCCATCAAGCGTATGGTGGTGAACATTTGCTGGAAAATTTACTGGATTTTGAAGACTATCTGTTTTTTGAATCACTATCCCGTGAAATTGGCGTTCATCTTCACGCTTTGGAATTCAATAAAATATATACCGCTAATCGTGATATCAGCCCATATACCGTTAGAGAAGCTTTTCTTACCGACACTCCACTAATTTATTGTCCTGTCAATGAAATGGACCGTGGAATGCACTTTACTAAATTAATGATGATCGACCAGCCTAATATTCTCAGTGATGCCATCAACTTCATTCCTGCCGAAGCTTATAAGCACTATACACTGATTCAAAGCAGCCCCTATTTTCTGGAAATTCTCAGCAAAGAAGTGAATAAAGGTACTGCTGTCAAAGCCGTTGCTGATTATCTCGGTATCACCAGAGATAAAATTATGTGTATTGGTGACCATAATAATGATCTGACTATGATCGAATTCGCCGCTGTTGGTGTCGCAATGGGTAATGCCGAACAAGGTGTCAAAGATATCGCTCAGTTTATTACTACAACAAATGAACAAGATGGGGTGGCAATAGCGATAAACAAATTCTTGTAAAGCGATTTATTCTCTATTAACCCCACCCTGATATCTTGGCTTCACAGGTATTATTTGGCTCTGGTCGCTAACCAACAGACAATTGATCCAACTGTGACCATTAGCACACCTTGCCAAAATGAAAAAGAGAGCGCAGTACTCAGCAGCAAGGATGAAAAAGCGGTAGAGATAATCGGCGTGAAATAAGATAACGTAGCCAATAATGCAACATGTCCTCTGATGATTGCGACTGTCCAAGCCGCATTCGCCACACCAATAGCAGTTCCGGCAAACAATAATATACTGACACTACGAAGAGTTATTACCATTTCAGGGGGAGATGTGAAGAAGTATTGAATCCATAATGCAAAAGCAGTCAGAATAAAAAACAGCGTCATACCATTTTTACCCTCCGCCATGATTTTTGTAATGTTACAATACACCGCCCAGATAATTGCGCCAGCAAAAGCCAGCCCATAACTTAATGGATTACTCTGGATATTCTCCACCATCTGCCTGAATGACCAGCCATTATCACCACTCATCACCCAACCAATCCCCAAAATAGATAATAACAAACCAGGATAGAGCCACCCGTTCACTTTCTGCTTATTAATAATGACCGCGAATAAGACAGTAAAACCTGGCCATAAATAGTTAACCATACCCAATTCAATTGCCTGAGCACGATTATTGGCAAAACCTAATGAGAGTGATAAACAGATTTCATAACCGACAAATAGCAAACTCCCAAGCCACAAATAGACTCTGGGAAAAGTGCTGATTTTTGGGAAACCTATTAGCAAAACCAGAAAAATTGCGCCAACGGTATAAATAAGCGCCGCGCCACCTACAGGCCCAAAACTTTCACTAACACTTCTTATCAACCCAACGATTGTACTCCACAATACAATCGCCAGTACTCCGTATATTGTCGCTTTGTGTTGTTCGATCCTTGTTTTCACATCTATCCTCATATTTATTCTTGGTCGAGTTCTCTGTCTCGCTGAATCAAATAAATCAATACCAGAATGATAGTAACAAAGAAACGGAAAGCACTGGACACTCCGTTCCATTGTTTAGACATCCACATCCCAAACCATTCACCACCAATTGACATAAATGCCACCTGCCAGGTCAGGAAACCCAAGGTTAGGCCAGCTATCGCGATAGCTTTCTTTTTATTGAAGACAGCAGCATTAGATTTTAAATTCGCCAGTAAACGGATACCGCCAATCCAACATAACACTGCGGTTAACGTTTCTAAAGAAATAATGACGATATAACCAATGTGATGTAACACCGGTGAATGAATTGCGCGATAGGTAATGGTTGCATCAGGGAAAATGGTATCCATCATCAATACATGCTGTACAAATACGAAATTAGTACCATAGTCTGTGATATTGCCAAAAGCGACCAATGTAGCAAACAGCGCTATTGCACAGACCATCAAAACCTTAGATAAACGAATAATCACTTGTCGGGTTCTCCAAAGAATGACTAAAACACCAGAGAGATCATAAAGAACACAAACTATACCCTATAGATTTCAAGATGCATCGAGACGGCAAGGGAGCGAATCCCCGGGAGCATAGCGAACTATGTGACCGGGGTGAGCGAGTGCAGCCAACAAAGAGGCAACTTGAAAGATAACGGGTATATCATATAATTTAACAATCATCACCTTATTCCCACAAATTAAATCGCAGAATGACTTTTAAAATATTTTCATCTAATATCTGACTTATGTTTTTCTGTTCATACCATCATTAAATCAGTTATTATCTATTCTACTCTTATTTACCTGACTGTTATTTATGGATGATTCTCTAGTTAGCTCAATAAAAAACTATTTCAGACAAAAACTGAGTAGGAAAGATTATATTATTAGCTTTATTACAGCGGCAGTTATCCTGGGAATGCTGATTTTTCTCTCTGGTTATCTGGCAGAAAACAATTATGCCGCTTATATGCAATATGGATTATCCGTGTGGCTGTACATGATCTCTATTGGCGTATGGGCAATGTGCTCCTTCGCCACTATTTATTATTTAATCATGAAAACCGCTTTCAGATTTAATGGGGTGGGATTGTATGGTTGGCCAATATCTATTTTTATCTATCTATGCAGTGTGTTACCAAACTATCTTTCTGACAAAATAATGAACTATTCACCGTTTATCAGCCTGGTAGGGATCATTCTTGCATTTACTCTCCCGGCAAGAAAAAGCGATAATAAAAGGTAATATTGACTTTATATCTCAAAAACGTTATTTCATCTGACGATTACTTAAGATAGTAATCGTCATTATAAAATAAAACGACGATTATTTATATACATTGTATTATTACTGATTATTTTATTATTCAACCATGACCGGATTTTTACAATCCAGTCTGACGACTACTTTGTTAAAATAATGATGAAAGAGATCTGGAATCAAGACAGTGGAAATGAAATAGGAAATTCTTGATTAATCATTGCCGAAATAGTCTGCGATTACAGATTAAAACAACGTGAAGAGGGATCCGAAGAGCGAACTATGAAAGTTTTATCGTGCTAATTATCGAAAAGCTATACCATAAAAGTCACCCTGATAAAGCAACTTTTATGGCACGATTTTACTGAATGAGACAAACTACCCTTTATATTTCTCAACCAAAGCCAGAGCTATTGACTCAGTTTGCGCATCAGGATTACCACTGATATCATCTGGTCTGAAATGCATCTGGAATGCACTGATTGTTTTAAGGGTATCTTCATCAAGTACACCGGTTTGTGGAATGGTATAGCCATATTTAGCTAATGTTTTCTGTATTAACGCAACAGAAGCCATGTCATTCCATTTTCTGCCGGCCATATATTTTTCAACTGTTGCATCATCAGGCCATGCACCGATACCTTGTTCAGCTAAATTCTTCCACGGGAAAAGTTTACCTGGATCATATTTTCTCAGCGGCGCGATATCGCTGTGACCAATAACATTTACAGGCTCAATGCCATAACGCTGAATAATATCTTTCGCTAAACGCGTTAACAGATCGATCTGCTGCTCATTAAACGGATACCACTCTTTCTCAAGTAACCTTTCCGTAAATCCTTTATTGACAATTTCAATACCAATCGATGTGTCATTTAAATCTTTTCGACCATTCCATCCACTGACACCAGCATGCCATGCTCTCTTACCTTCAGGAACCAATTCCAGAATGACCGGCTTCCGGCTCACATAATTCGGTAATGATGGGATCAAGTAATGGGCGCTGACACCGTCCTGAGTCAATATACGTAAAGAATCCTCATCATTGACAGCAGTATAATGGAACACCAAAAACCTTACTCTGTCATTCTGACTTTTCGAAGGAAAAGAGCTATCAACTTTATAAGTGCCCCGATCTTCCAGATGACGCTGGCTGGAACACCCGGCCAATAGCATAAATAAGCCAACCAATATGATCTTCTTCATAATCTCCCTGTCCCACCTATTAATTGAAAACAATATAATAACACAAAGAAATCAAATGAATACAAAATAAATTTTATATTTTATATGATCTTTTTATAAAATTATCGGTTTTATTCTTGATATAAAACACAAGAGAAAGTGCCTTATTCCCATAATTTAAATAGGAATAAGGCAAAAGTAACAAGCAAGACCTAAAAGGTAATCAGCTTCTATCTCATTAAATAATATTAACTATACCTTCTGTCCTGGTATCTCACTTGTGGTCGGTCGCTTGATTCGACTGAGCGAGACTTGCTGTTTCCTCCCAAATACCAACTTCAACCTTTTGCTGAATCTCAGGATATTGATTGATATCAAATGTCGGTAACTTACCGACACGTCTCTGCTGGTTATAATCTCTTGCAAGTTTAAATGCGACGCGGGAAAGTAACAAAATAGCGGTTAGATTGGTAATTGCCATCAATGCCATAGATAAATCAGCCATTTTCCACACTAAAGGCAATTCAGCCAACGCACCAAACATCACCATACCTAGTGCCGCCAGACGGAGTATCATCAAACCCGCAGTATGATTACGTTCAAGAAATACGATATTGCTTTCAGCGTAAGCATAATTCGCAATGATTGATGTGAAGGCGAAAAAGAAGATAGCTAACGCGATAAACTCAGATCCCCAATCACCGACAGCTGAGGATAATGCCCGCTGAGTCAGCTCTATTCCACTTATTCCTGAAATATCACCATCAAGCACACCCGATGAAAGGATGATAACAGCAGTAGCGCTACAGATAACGAGAGTATCCATAAAGACACCCAGCATTTGCACATACCCCTGAGATGCCGGATGAGGAGGATATGGAGATGCGGATGCGGCTGCATTAGGGGCTGAACCCATCCCTGCTTCATTTGAAAACAATCCTCGCTGGACGCCTTGCGTCATTGCCTGCGCAACACCGTAACCAACGGTTCCTGCAACTGCTTCCTGCAAACCGAATGCACTTTTGAAGATCAATGCAAACACTTCCGGCATTCGTTCAAAATTATGCCCGACGACCCAAAATGCCAGGATCAGATAAGCTGCCGCCATAAAAGGGACAACCAGCTCCGCAACTCTGGCAATAGAACGCAAGCCGCCAAAAATAATGACCCCGCTAAGGATCACCAGGCCAATACCAACATATAACGGATTAAAATTAAACGCGAAAGCAGCAGCCTGAACAATTGAATTTGCCTGGACAGCATTAAATACCAGACCAAAAGCAATAATAAGGAATATGGAGAACATAATGCCCATCCAACGTACCCCAAGCCCTTTTTCCATGTAATAGGCCGGGCCACCGCGGTAATTCCCCTTATCGTCTTTTGTCTTGTACAGCTGGGCAAGTGTGCTCTCAATAAAAGAGGTCGCCATCCCAATCAGGGCAACAACCCACATCCAAAAAATGGCACCAGGCCCACCCGCCGTTAAGGCGATTGCCACACCGGTAAGATTGCCCGTACCTACCCGTGCAGCTAAACTGGTACACAACGCCTGGAATGACGAAATACCTGAACTGTCAGATTTTTTGCTGTTTTTCAGTACTGAAAACATATGCCCAAAGTGGCGTATCTGTATAAAACCTGTACATATAGTGAAGTAAACACCGGCCCCAAGAAGAAGATAAATCAGTACGGAGCCCCAAAGGATGTTGTTAAAAAAGTTAATCAGTTCCGTCAAAATATTTTTCCCCTTAAATTAGCAAACCCAGTCTGACCATAAAATCGTATCCGGCAGAATTCATTGCGCTTAATATGCCTTTATAATTAACAACTAACACAATGCCGTTTAAAAAAAACACAGAGATACTGGTCAGAAAAACGCTATGAATGTAACACAAGTTTGAAATTAATGTGTAATGTTTACTGACATTTTTACATTATCCATCAGATTAAATGAATGTTTGATGTACTGTTCTCTTGGCCGAGAGTTAATAGATTTATGTCATTCAATCAACTATTGCCCACCAGTAACTTCATACACACCATTATCTATCACCTCCCGTCTGTGAATCGCTTGTTAATTAAATCAACAAGCAATTAATATCAAGAAAAAAGATTCAAAAATAAGATATTGTGGTTAATTTTGTGAGCAGATTATCAGCTTTAAGAAAAAAATCGCAATTAATTTAAAAAAATTTCGCATAGTGACGACCATCATATAAAACATTAAAAATCAAAAAGATAACTTATCACCTCTTATCAAATCACAATGCAACACCAATATCGAATGCTAATACCGGGAATATCATCTCAATGAATAACCAACATGCAAAAAACTTATAAAAAGGTAAACCTATAACTGCCCTGCAACTATAGGCTTACCAAATCAAAAGAATAAATGATATTTTTCTTTTGATTATTTGTGTTAAGTTATAATTAACATTAGAAGATTTTAACAAATACTCTGCACTTCGTTATATGGTCACGATTAATACATTATCGCTTGTTTTTTGACTACTTGAATATATATGTCCAATCTCTGTTATTACTGTATTTTCTGTAAATTTATTGTCCAATATTCCCGCAAATAAATTAAAGTGAAATTACAATAGCCCTGATATAGCAAGATTTTTTCTTATAAAATAATCAGACCATTCTCTGGTCGCCTGCGGGAAATAAATAACGATTATCTGGCAGCTTTCCAGTGCATAAATACAAATTCGATCATCTGCCAAATAGTTGGCTAAATCTCCGACAAAAAGCCCAACTCAGCAATTCATTAATATAACCAGAAAAATATAGCCTAAGCGATTGTTTTCCATGCTATCAAACAAGTTTTCCAATTTAGAGGGTTTACAACATTTTTCGCTAAAATCCTGCTCAATATTTGTTTTAACAACTCTTTTACTTTTAAGCATCAATATTCTCCAAAACTAATATTTTCACGATTAATTACAGTCCCATTAATCTACAAAAACAACAGACTTAACAACCATGCATAGTCACAACCAATTTTTTATTAACATTTATTTAACATTTAATGTTAATTTCAATAAAATATTATTACATAACGGAATTAATTTCGTAAAAAATATGAAAAAACTTCTCTTATATGCAACATAAAACTGGATCTTTTATTATCTACTGCTAATATTTTCATTTGTTATCTTTTACAAAAAAAACATGTCTATGAAGTTAATATTGCAAAAATATCTCACTTTTATTCTCAATACATAATTTAAACAATATACGTTGAGGTTATGAATGACGTTAAGAAGAAAAAGGAAGAATCCTACTGATAACAATTTACCTATAAGAGTCTATCGTGGGAGATCTAAATATGAATACCACCCTCCATCAGGGGGTTCTATATCCATTTGTTGCTTAAGCTCACCATTATCTGTCGTTTGGGAGGAATATGAAAAAATTCTTAATAAGAAAAATAATAACTAAATCATAACGATTAAAATATTATACAGTAAGTACTATATTTACAGTTATAAAAACAGCGGGAGAACAAACTCCCGTTAGCGGCTTTTACTTAGTCACATCTACCATAAAGATTTTTACAAGCCATTAAATTAACTATCCAGTTTTAACTTCTATATTCACTGATCGGTCATCAGACCAAACTGAAATAAAAATGATACTCTATAGCGTCGCATTCCCCACTAAAATCACCCTTGACAGCTCACTAACCAGCTAAGGAAGGTCATACTCTACTTATTACAGGATATAGTCATCAGCTTCTATCCAGCCCATATGACGTGTTACAGATGCGGCTACAGTACCATTCCGATATAAACGGGTAAGGCACCGTAGCAGAAGAGAAAATAGTAAAGTCCAAAAAAAACAACTGTAACGTGCAAAATTTTGCACGTTACTGGATAAGAGCAACCGCCTTAAAAATATATTCTTTAAAAAGAAACGCCAGCGTCGCAGCAACAATAGACCATTGAAGACGATCAAATTTACCTTCAAGTTTGCTAAGACGTACATCCACAGACTCGAATCGTTGGTTAAATGTTTTATCCATAGTTTCAAATCGTTGGTTAAAGGCTTTATCCATAGCTTCAAATCGTTGGTTAAAGGCTTTATCCATAGCTTCAAACCGCTGATTAATATCAAATTTAAGTGACGTGAAGCTAGCCTCATTCTCACGGCGCAGATTATCAACACTTTCCTGAGTTGCAAGATGTTGCATATTCTGCCCTCGATGCAAGAGAGCATTTAACACATCACTCGTGCTGAACTCTATTTTTTTATCATCTGAGTCACTCATCTTTCCCCCTCAATATCAGACAGAACAAATATTGACCTCAGTATACACTCTGGCATATGTGACTTGCAAAATTTTGCATTCAATAAAAACAACAAAATATCGCACTTGGGTACTTGAATCTTTCCAATATAATCATTAAGACATAAACGTGTAAAAATGATAGGTAACTACATGATGGCAAGGGAAAATTGATAAATCATAGCAATATCAATAAATACGTTTTTATGGCTATTTTATAAGAGTTCTATAGCAAAAGTTTCAAGAAATGAGAAAACTCCACGGAAATATCAGCTACCGTGAAGTTTTCAGAAGATAACGGATTACATATGCTGGATAATAGCGTCACCAAACTCGCTACATTTCAACAGCTTGGCATCTTCCATCAAGCGCTCGAAATCGTAAGTCACGGTCTTCGCAGCAATCGCGCCTTCCGTGCCTTTAATGATGAGATCAGCAGCTTCTGTCCACCCCATATGGCGCAACATCATCTCAGCGGAAAGAATAACTGAACCAGGGTTCACCTTATCCTGACCCGCATATTTAGGTGCTGTACCATGAGTTGCTTCAAACAGAGCGCATTCATCACCGATGTTTGCTCCCGGAGCGATACCGATACCACCAACCTGAGCAGCCAGTGCATCAGAAATATAGTCGCCATTCAGATTCATACAGGCGATAACATCATATTCAGCAGGACGCAGCAGAATCTGTTGCAGGAACGCATCAGCAATCACATCTTTGACAATGATCTCTTTACCGTTTTTCGGGCTCTTAATTTTCACCCAAGGACCGCCATCCAGCAGTTCACCGCCGAACTCTTCACGCGCAAGCTGGTAACCCCAGTCTTTGAAAGCACCTTCGGTGAACTTCATAATGTTGCCTTTGTGAACCAGAGTGACTGATTCACGGTCATTATCAATCGCGTATTCGATAGCAGCACGAACCAGGCGTTTAGTGCCTTCTTCAGAACAGGGTTTCACACCGATACCACACTGCTGTGGGAAACGGATTTTATTCACGCCCATTTCGTCTTGCAGGAATTTGATCACTTTATCCGCTTCCGCAGAGCCCGCTTTCCATTCGATACCGGCGTAAATATCTTCTGCGTTTTCACGGAAGATGACCATATCGGTCAGTTCAGGGTGTTTAACCGGGCTTGGCGTTCCCTGGTAGTAACGAACAGGGCGAAGGCAAACATACAGATCCAATTGCTGACGCAATGCCACGTTCAGAGAACGGATACCACCACCAACCGGCGTCGTCAGAGGGCCTTTGATGGCAACGCGGTATTCACGGATCAGATCCAGAGTTTCATCTGGCAACCAAACATCTTTACCGTATACATGAGTAGATTTTTCACCGGTGTAGATTTCCATCCAGGAAATTTTACGCTCACCCTGATAGGCTTTCTGAACCGCTGCATCGACCACTTTCAACATTGCAGGGGTAACATCGACACCAATCCCATCCCCTTCGATATAAGGGATGACCGGGTTATTCGGAACAACCAGTTTACCTTTAGCGTCGACTGTTATTTTTTTACCTTCCGCCGGAATAACTACTTTGCTTTCCATTAACCTCTCCTTTCAAGTAAGCGTAATACCTTGTTAATTTTTTGTAAGGGACGTGTCAATACTACTTGAATATTCTGCAAACGCCAATCGATAGCAGACTCATGTATAATACCCACCCCATTTCGCTTAGTGATCTATGATGACAAATTTCTCTATTAAAAAACGCAAAGTTAACCAATTCAGCCAAAGAAAAACATCACATTCTGCCAAAAAACTAACAGGACCTCGCCGGGTGTTAGTATTTAACAAACCTTACGATGTTTTGCCCCAGTTCACCGATGAAATGGGCAGAACAACGCTGAAAGATTTTATCCCCTTCCCTGATGTGTATGCCGCCGGACGTTTGGATCGTGACAGTGAAGGACTGTTGATTTTGACTAATGACGGTAAACTTCAGGCACATCTGACTCAACCGGATAAAAAAACCGCCAAGGTTTATTATGTTCAGGTTGAAGGAGTTCCAGATGAAGCCTCGCTCGATCAGCTGCGTGACGGTATTGTTTTAAAAGATGGGCCTACCCTGCCCGCAGGTGCCGAGTTAATTCATGAACCAACATGGCTCTGGCATCGTCATCCACCGATTCGTGAACGTAAAAGCATTCCGGTGAGCTGGTTAAAAATAACACTTTATGAAGGCCGAAACCGCCAAGTGCGCAGAATGACAGCACATATTGGTTTCCCTACCCTTCGGCTGATTCGTTTTAGTATGGGAAACTGGCAATTAGACGAGATGAAACCCGGCGAATGGAAGGAGATCGATTTTGTTTAACCCCCACGTTACCGTTGCCTGTGTTGTCCATGCCCAGAATAAATTCCTGGTGGTTGAAGAGACAATTAATGGCAAAGCATTATGGAATCAACCTGCGGGTCATCTTGAAGCGGATGAAACGTTATTACAGGCAGCAGAGCGTGAATTATGGGAAGAAACCGGTATCCGGGCTAAACCACAAGCGCTGCTGAAAATTTATCAGTGGGTTGCACCGGACAGCACACCATTTATTCGCTTTCTGTTTCTGGTTGAAATGGAACAGCAAACAGCACCTCATCCACAAGACAGTGATATTGACTGCTGCCACTGGGTTACCGCAGAACAAATATTAAAGAGTGATCGTCTGCGTTCGCCACTCGTCGCAGAAAGTATCCGCTGTTATCTGCAAAACGAAAAACATCCTCTCACCCTGCTGGATAACTATGTCTCTGCGGTTAATTAATGGCAAAACAGTAATGAGTTTAATGCACCCCCGTTTACAACGTGTTAAAGTACGGCGCTTGTTTTTTTCTCCAGTGAGATTCCCATGTCAGATAACAGCCAGAAAAAAGTCATTGTCGGCATGTCCGGCGGTGTAGATTCCTCCGTTTCCGCCTACCTGCTGCAACAGCAAGGTTATCAAGTGGCTGGCTTGTTCATGAAGAATTGGGAAGAGGACGATGATAAAGAGTACTGTTCAGCCGCGACTGATCTGGCCGATGCTCAATCCGTTTGCGATAAACTGGGTATTGAACTTCATACCGTCAATTTTGCTGCCGAATATTGGGATAATGTTTTCGAGCATTTCCTTTCTGAATATAAAGCGGGCAGAACCCCTAACCCAGATATTCTATGCAACAAAGAAATTAAATTTAAAGCATTTCTGGAATTTGCCGCTGAAGATTTAGGTGCGGATTACATCGCTACAGGTCATTATGTCCGCCGCAAGGATATTAACGGTAAGAGCCAATTATTGCGGGGGCTCGATAACAATAAAGACCAAAGCTACTTTTTATATACCCTGAGCCACCAGCAAATCGCGCAAAGCTTATTTCCTGTCGGTGAATTGGAAAAACCAGAAGTTCGTCGTATCGCTGAAAAAATCGGTTTGGTGACGGCAAAGAAAAAAGATTCAACGGGCATCTGTTTTATCGGTGAGCGCAAATTCCGTGATTTCCTTGGCCATTATTTGCCCGCCAAACCGGGCCAGATTATGACTGTGGATGGAGAAACCCTTGGCGAGCATCAGGGGCTGATGTACCACACGCTGGGTCAACGTAAAGGCCTGGGGATCGGCGGAACTAAAGAAGGCAGTGAAGAGCCGTGGTATGTCATAGACAAAGATGTTCAAAATAACATTCTGATCGTGGCTCAGGGACACGAACACCCCCGTATGATGTCTGCCGGCCTTATTGCTCAACAACTTCATTGGGTCGACAAACAGCCACTGACTGAAGAAATCCGCTGCGTGGTTAAAACACGTTATCGCCAGCAGGATATTCCTTGCACTGTCACACCAATAAACGAAGACAAAATAGAAGTACGTTTTGCTAACCCTGTCGCCGCAGTCACCCCCGGCCAGTCAGCCGTCTTTTATCAAGGGGAAGTTTGTCTTGGCGGTGGCGTGATTGAACAACGTTTGCAGGAGTAATTGTGGCAAAGAATTATTACAACATTACACTGGCTCTGGCGGGAATTTGCCAGTCAAGTCGTCTGGTACAGCAACTTGCTCACGAAAACCAGTGTGATACCGATGCTGTTGCAACTATGGTTAATAGCATTCTGAACACCAACCCGGCATCTGTTTTAGATGTGTTCGGCAATCATGAACACAATCTGCGAATTGGTCTGGATGCCATGCTAGGGATGTTCAATGGCTCTAACAGTCGTGTTTCTGCCGACCTTACCCGCTATATGTTAAGCCTGATGGTACTGGAGCGCCGCCTGAGTAAAAATCAGGACGCTTCCGATGCACTGGGCAACCGCATTAGCCAGTTAGAACGCCAACAGACTTATTTTGAACCCATGTCAGAAGGCATGTTCAATGCATTGGCCGGTATTTATGTTGATGTTGTCAGCCCATTAGGTCCAAGGATCCAGGTGACAGGTTCCCCTGATGTTCTGCGCAATCCACTTGTACAAGCGAAAGTCCGGGCTATTCTACTGGCAGGGGTCCGTTGTGCTGTCTTATGGCAGCAAGTTGGCGGTAGTCGCTGGCAATTAATGTTTTCTCGTCAACGCCTGCTCCAACAGGCGAAAGATATTCTTGCTCATTGTTAAATAAAATCAGGGAGTTGCTACCAATGGAATTATCCTCACTAACTGCTGTTTCTCCGATTGATGGCCGCTACGGCGATAAAGTCAGTGCATTACGTGCCATTTTTAGTGAGTTTGGCTTATTGAAATTCCGCACGCAGGTTGAAGTACGTTGGCTGCAAAAACTGGCAGAATGTGCTGAAATTAAAGAAGTTCCGGCTTTTGATGCAGACGCAAACGCTTACCTGAATGAAATTATCGCAAATTTCAATGAACAGGATGCAATGCGTATCAAAACGATCGAACGCACGACTAACCACGATGTCAAAGCGGTGGAATATTTTCTGAAAGAGAAAGTGGCAGATGTTCCGGCGCTGCATAAAGTTGCCGAGTTTATTCACTTTTCCTGTACTTCTGAAGATATTAACAATCTGTCTTATGCGCTGATGCTGAAAACAGCCCGTGAAGAAGTGATTTTGCCACAATGGCGCCAGGTGATTGATACCATTAAAAAAATGGCGGCTGAATATCGGGACTTGCCGCTGTTATCCCGCACTCACGGTCAACCTGCCACGCCTTCCACTGTGGGTAAAGAGTTTGCCAACGTTGCTCACCGGATGGAACGCCAGTATCGCCAATTGGAGCAAAGCGAAATATTAGGCAAAATCAATGGCGCAGTGGGTAACTATAATGCCCATATAGCTGCTTACCCGCAGGTTGACTGGCACCAATTCAGTGAAACGTTTGTGACTTCACTGGGCATCAAATGGAATCCCTACACGACTCAAATCGAACCTCATGATTATATTGCGGAATTGTTCGATACCATCGCCCGTTTCAACACGATTCTGCTCGATTTCAACCGTGACATTTGGGGTTATATCGCACTCAACCATTTCAAACAGAAAACGGTTGCCGGTGAAATTGGCTCTTCCACGATGCCGCATAAAGTCAATCCAATTGATTTTGAAAACGCTGAAGGTAATCTGGGGTTGGCAAATGCCGTACTGGGTCATCTGGCAAGCAAGTTACCGGTTTCCCGTTGGCAGCGTGATCTGACTGACTCAACCGTATTACGTAACCTTGGCGTTGGTCTGGGATATGCTCTGATTGCTTATCAATCTACAATGAAAGGCTTAAATAAGCTGGAAGTCAATGAACAGAATCTGCTGGATGAACTGGATAAAAATTGGGAAGTCCTTGCTGAACCTATCCAAACCGTCATGCGTCGCTACGGTATCGAAAAGCCTTATGAAAAGCTGAAAGAGCTCACTCGTGGTAAACGCGTTAATGCTGAAGGGATGAAAACCTTTATTGATGGGCTGGATTTACCTGAAGAAGAGAAAACACGCCTGAAAGCAATGACGCCGGCAAATTACATTGGCCGCGCAATCACGCTGGTTGATGAATTAAAGTAATTGATATTCCACAGACAGATAAAATATCCGTCTCAGACCGCTGACAAACCTCGTTGAAAATAACGAGGTTTTTGCTTTTATCATGAATAATAATACTGACTATTGTTCCTTATTAACCTGTTTTAACTGCCTGTAAAGACGGGTAAAAAATTCAATGCTCAACTGACATTGGGAGAGAAAACATCATTTTACCCATAAAAAACCGCAATTAAGCGGCTAGTGGATTTTAAGTAAAAGAAAAGCCTCCGAAGAGGCTTAAGCTAAGCATTTGTATACTATGTAGTTAAGCAGCCTTATGATGCTTATTGGATTTTCTTTTTTCACTTTTCATTACTTTACTGTGGGCTTCGACAAGTATCCGTTTTTTCTCACTATTGGCAAACCGATTTAAAACTTGTCTGATTAATGGCTGATAGCCTAAGCCATTAAGATCGGCTATCATTTTTAAGTCTTCTATCAGAGATCTATTTAATCTGATTGAAATAGGCTGTAACTCCAGCGCATCGTTAATCAGATCTTCTGTTATATCATCAGATACTTTAATGTGAGCCTCACTACAACCAAGCTCACCGTTTTCCCACGCTTCGTCAGTGGAAGCTATCAGGTCATTTGCTCGCTTCTCAGTTTGATTGCTCATTTCTCTGTTCCTAGGCCGTATTTTCTGTAAATTCTCAATTCATCTTCGTTGGGTGCATAAGCTGTCCTTATTGCAATCCCTTTTTCAGGGTAATAGATAAAGACTATTTTTAACTTAACACCGTAATCAGTTTCGGATATAAACCATTTAGTGGGTGGATCGGTTCTGTTATCTTCCCTTGTATCTTCAAGAAAACGCCCAACCCGATTAGAAAAACATTGGAGTATATCTTCTTCATTAACAGGCGGGTTTTTGCCTGCTAATTTCAATCTGATGTTCGATGATATCAAGAGCTTCATGTGCTTTAACTCATGGTTAATCTGTATATACAGAATATACCACGAAACAGATCTAAACAACTCACAAAATATCAATGTGTTTTGCACAATTAAATAGGTGATATGTATTACTTTAATATGAAATTTGTATATACAGATAATGATTAAAATATTTCAGATTTAAGCCATCCCTAGCCGAGCTGACTACTGTTGATTCGGTATATATCCCGGCTGAAATGATTGTTCCGCCTATCTCATGGGTTCCATATAACACAGGAACAGGGTTACCTTGCGCTGTCGTGTTAATCGGGCCGCCAAACGCGTAAGAAGGTTTATTGTCCAGTGACTCACGCATTCGCAAGCCAGGCTGTTGTGGTGAGAGCATTTGGACAACACCGCCGAGGGCCATTGATGCACCTACCATTTCAGTCATTCCCCACAACCCACCCGCCGTAAATGCTGCCGCTATCCCCCGGGATGCAATAACTGCTGTGGTAATTAAAGCAACACCTAACCGGAACATTACCCTGATTTTGTACCTGTGTGTGGTGATTATCCGGCGTTATGCCGGCGGTGATAGCCGGATGAAGGGGATAAACGGCGGTAAGATAAATTAAAAAGATAACTCGTGGCCCTGACCACCGGGGTGTTGCGCTTATCCATCGTACTGTCTCTTTTCTTAAGTTAATCTGGCTTTGGTGATAAAACGGTAATCTTTCCATAGAAAATATTGATAATTTGATAGTGACATAATCAAACTATTCTAATTTGTGATTAATTATCCACCTGAATGGATAGTACGAAATGCGATCAAGATCGGGTTATTTAATCCTGATAATGGGGAATGCAACGTATTAAATGCTAGGAAGTGGCGATAAGGATGGAAATACTCTTTTTTATATCAATAAAAGTACTTTCAGTTTCTTAATGGTATTACATCCCCCAACTCAGCAGATGTGTGGCATTCTGCTTATGTATTTTAGGATGTTTTTAAATGGATTGGTCAACAACCTGAGACGAATAAAATATCCATTTTTTTCTATCCTTTTATAAACCAATTCCAAACACACATTGAAGTTATATTCTATATTTCTACTTGATGGCTTGCTGTTACAGATCCATATATCTAACATATTCAGCCAGGCCCATTGCATTGCATTTTTTACCGGCAATTTTGTCTATATAACAGTTTGAGTAAATTGATTATTACAATACTGCCAGTTGGCGTTTTAGAAGGAATATTCCATGCGGATATTGATCGTTGAAGACAACATGCTGCTGCGTCATCATTTGACAGTACAGCTTCGTGACACAGGCCATCTGGTTGATGCTGCGGCAAATGCCAAAGAAGCCGATTACTATCTGGCAGAAAGCGAACCCGATATTGCTATTGTTGATCTTGGTTTGCCCGGAGAAGATGGTTTGAGTCTGATCCGTCGCTGGCGCCAAAAAGATGAAAAACTCCCCATTCTTGTTCTGACAGCCCGTGAAAGCTGGCAGGAAAAAGTCACCGTTCTTGATGCAGGGGCGGATGATTATGTCACCAAGCCATTTCATCTTGAAGAAATTATTGCCCGGATGCAGGCACTCCTGCGCCGTAATAATGGGTTAGTTTCTCAGGTTATTGAATTTCCCCCCTTTCGAATTGATCTGTCACGCAAAGAATTAACGGTACATGGTGAAAATGTCAAACTAACCGCGTTTGAATACCGGATTATTGAAATACTGATGTGTAATAGTGACAAAGTGGTTACTAAAGATGCATTAATGCGCCAGTTATATCCCGATGCTGAACTACGCGAAGGCCATTCCATTGATGTCTTAATCGGTCGGTTAAGAAAGAAAATACAAGATATATGGCCTTATGAAGCTATCGTGACTGTCCGTGGTCAAGGCTATCGCTTTGATGTATAAAACTTTGATGGGTAAAACAGTGCTGAAACACAAAAAGAAACCTTTCTCACTCCGTACCCGGTTTTTAATGGCGACTGCTGCCGTTATTCTGGCGCTGACAATGTCTTACGGTATTGTTGCCATTGTCGGTTATCTGGTCAGTTTTGATAAAACCGCTTATACATTGCTACGCAGTCAGAGTAACCTGTTTTTCAGTCTTGCCCAGTGGAATAACAATAAACTGGATATTTCAGCCCCTCCCAATTTCACCCTGAATAACCCATCACTGGTGCTGATTTATAACAACAAAGGGACTATCCTCTGGCGTCAACGTCATCTCCCGAAAATAGAGAACTCGATTCCAAGTGAATGGTTGAAGGAAGATGGTTTGTATGATCTGGATACTGACCTGAAAAACAGCCGGGATTTGTTAAAAGACTCGGCCAATATGCAAGGACAATTAGGTAAACTTAACGAGCTCGACGAAAATGAAGACAATGAGCTGACCCACTCCGTTTCTGTTAACAAATACAGTGCGACAGATCATCTGCCGGCATTAACCATTGTCGTCATCGATACTATTCCCCAGGATTTACAAAAAACGGTTATGGTGTGGGAATGGTTCGGCTATGTATTGATTGCCAATCTGATTCTGGTCATCCCCTTAATCTGGCTGGCGGCACACTGGAGTTTGCGGCCAATTAAGTCGCTGATTCATCAAGTCAGCTCGCTGGAAAAAGGTGAACGGGAAAAACTGGATGAAAACCCACCGACCGAGCTGCGGGGATTAGTGCGTAACCTTAATGTGTTGCTCAATAATGAACGCAACCGCTATACAAAATACCGGACAACGCTGGCTGATCTGACACACAGCCTGAAAACCCCACTGGCTGTTTTACAATCAACCCTCCGTTCTTTACGTAACAGTAAGCAAATGACTATTCAACAGGCCGAACCCATCATGCTTGAGCAAATCAGCCGTATTTCTCAGCAAATAGGCTATTACCTGCATCGGGCCAGTATGCGCAGCGAACACAGTACTATTATGCGGAAAGTTTCTTCTGTTCCTGCTTTATTGGATAGCCTGTGCAGCGCTTTAACAAAAGTCTATCAACGTAAAGGGGTCAGCCTTACGTTAGATGTCTCGCCGGAGATCACCTGGCTTGGTGAAAAAAATGATTTTATGGAAGTCATGGGCAATGTGCTGGAAAATGCCTGTAAATATTGCCTTAAATTTGTCGAAATCTCAGTCAATGTTGATCACGATTCGGTGATGATTATTGTCGATGACGACGGCCCAGGCGTTCCAATTGACAAACGGGAAATGATTTTCCAACGGGGCCAGCGTGTCGATACTTTACGGCCTGGTCAGGGGCTTGGGTTGTCAATTGCTTCTGAAATTATTGAACAATATACCGGCGATATCAGTATCAGTGACAGCCCGCTTGGCGGTGCCAGAATTTGCGTCATATTCCGGTGTCAGCAAATTGATGATGACGATTAAGCGACTGCTCTCCACTCTTATATCTCCGCCCGCGTTGGACGAAGGTTTACGGCTATTTTTGCTAAATATGCCTGTGCAGTCTGATACTCGATTCAACTAATTCGTTATAATATCCTGAAACTCACTTCACACTCAGGATGTCACTATGGACTATCAGTTGAATCTGGACTGGCAGGCGTTTTTGCAAAATCACTGGCAAAAACGCCCTTTACTGATTAAACAAGGCTTCCGTCAATTCATTGATCCACTTACTCCCGATGAGCTGGCAGGTCTGGCTATGGAGAATGAAGTTGACTGCCGTCTGGTCAGCCAGAAAAATGGCCGTTGGGATGTCTCTCATGGTCCATTCGAAAGTTACGATCATTTAGGTGAACAGGATTGGTCACTGTTGGTACAAGCGGTTAATCACTGGCATCATCCTTCCGCTGCATTAATGCAACCATTCCGCGTGTTATCTGACTGGCGAATGGATGATCTCATGGTTTCCTTCTCTGTTCCCGGTGGGGGTGTTGGCCCGCATCTCGACCAATATGATGTGTTTATCATTCAAGGAATGGGTCGCCGCCGTTGGTGCGTTGGGGAAAAGATCCCCATGAAACAGCGCTGCCCTCATCCCGATCTATTACAGGTCGATCCATTTAACGCCATTATTGATGAAGAGATGGAACCCGGTGATATTCTCTATATTCCACCTGGGTTTCCGCATGAAGGTTATGCGACTGAAGACTCACTGAATTATTCAGTTGGTTTCCGCGCCCCCAATTCCCGCGAATTGTTCAGTAGTTTTGCCGATTATGTGCTGGCTAATGATTTAGGCAGTTATCGCTATAGCGATCCTGATCTGACTTCCCGCGAAAACCCGGCACTGGTCCAGCAACATGAATTATCTGCGCTGCACGCAATGATGAACGAGTTATTGGCACAACCTGAAACTTTCCAACAATGGTTTGGTGAATTCATCTCTCAGTCCCGACATGAGCTTGATATTGCCCCACCAGAGCCGCCCTATGAAAGTGATGAAATTTATGAATTAATGAAACAAGGTGAAAATCTCCACCGCCTTAACGGACTGCGCGTTATAAGAATTGGTGATCAGTGCTTTGTTAACGGTGAATTAATAGAGACACCTCATATTAAAGCCGCTGATGTTCTTTGCCACTATTATGAGATTAATGCAGAAATGCTGGGTGAAGCGATAGATGATGTGCGTTTTATCAGCCTGCTCACTGCATTGGTAAACAGTGGCTACTGGTACTTTAATGATTAATACATCATCATAAAAGGTGTGCCTTTAAATAATTTTGTGTCACTTCTCACCCGGTTATTAACTCACTGCCTTTTAATCAGATCTTCCGATTAAAAGGCAGTTATCGAAAAGTTGTATTAATCGTGATTGCTTTAATTATCGTTATACCCGCCTGAGAAAATTTTAAATAATGGATGAAGTAAATGCAAAAGCCTGTGGCGCCAGGATTAGTGTAAAGCTCTTGGATTTTTCTCAACTTTTTCAGACAACAGTGCAGTCAACTCAGCAATACGCATGACCACACTCACAGCCTGTTCCATTCCCTCCAATGAAACAAATTCATGCTTGCCATGATGATTATACCCTCCCATGAATATATTCGGGCAAGGCAAACCACGGAATGACAATTGTGCCCCATCAGTACCACCACGAATGGGTTTAATAATGGGGTCGATGTCACAATCCAACATCGCCTGTTTGGCAATCTCAATAACATGTGGGTATTTGATAACTTCATCATGCATATTGTAATAGTTGTCATCGATAGTCAGCTCGATATAACAATCAGGGTGCAATCCCTCACCGGCTTTTTCCGCAATTTTGATCATCTTCTTTTTACGTTCTTCGAAGTTATTCCGATCAAAATCACGAATAATATAGTGCATTTCGGCGCGCTCCACCGTACCTTTAATACGTTTCAGATGGTAGAAACCTTCGTATCCGTCGGTATGTTCCGGTGTTTCTTTCGATGGCAATTCCTGATGAATACGGATTGCCAGCGATAAAGCATTGATCATGACATCTTTAGCATTACCAGGATGAACGTTGTTGCCAACAATCTTGACTGTTACCACCGCCGCATTGAAGTTTTCAAACGCCAGTTCACCCACACCACCACCATCTACGGTATACGCCCATTCAGCATCAAATGAATTAATGTCAAAATAGCGAGCGCCCTTGCCGGTCTCCTCATCAGGCGTAAACGCTATCCGAATATCACCATGTAAAATATTGCTGTTTTTCAGGCGAACCATTGCAGTAATGATTTCTGCAATACCCGCTTTATCATCAGCACCAAGCAGCGTTCTGCCATCTGTGGTAATCAATGTTTTCCCCAACATGCTATGCAATACAGGAAACATGACTGGCGATAGCACTTCATCACCCGCCCCCAGGGCAATCTCACCACCCCGGTAATCTTCCAGCATTTGTGGGCTGACATTTTTTCCAGGAAAATCTGGCGAAGTATCAAGATGAGCAATAAAACCGATAGCCGGTACAGGCCACGGTGTATTGGCAGGTAATGTTGCCATAACACAGCCATAATCATTCTGTATCACATTGGAGAAACCCAGCTCGGTCAGCTCTTGTTTCAGCGCTTTGGCCAGTTCAAGCTGACCATCACTGCTGGGAATGGTTTTCACTGACGGCTTTGATTGAGTATCAAAAGATATATATTTTAAAAAACGCTCTAGTAGTCTGTCCATTATTCTCTTCCCCCAGGAACCTGACAGCCCATTATGAGGAAGAGAAACAGAATAATTATTGCGTCAAGTCAGCTTTAAATTCTTTTATCTTATTAATTAATCTTCGGACATACTCATCCACTATCTTACTGGCTGGTCCATAATGCTTTTCATCAAACAGACTCTCTACCTGACTCGGCTCCAGATTCAGCTCTACTGTGTGTGCCCCTGCCAGTTTAGCTTCATGCACAAATCCAGCCGCAGGATAAACATGCCCGGAGGTACCGATAGCAATAAAAATATCCGCCTGAGCCAGTGCAGAGTAGATTTGCTCCATAGCAAAAGGCATTTCACCAAACCAAACAATATGCGGACGCAACGGTGATGGAAACTGACAACAATGGCAACGTTCATCAGTTGTCAGAGGACCTGTCCACTCAAACACTTGCCCAGACTGACAGCAACGGACTTTGAGTAACTCACCATGCATATGCACAGTACGATAGCTGCCCGCCCTTTCATGAAGATTATCGATATTCTGGGTAATCAGCAGAAAATGATCGCCAAGCTCATTTTCCAGTGCCGCCAAAGCATAATGCGCCGCATTCGGATTTATTTCTGGCTGCTGAAGTTGATGACGCCGGGCGTTATAAAATGCCTGTACTAATTCTGGATCTTTCTGAAAACCTTCAGGTGTAGCAACATCTTCCACCCGGTGCTCTTCCCACAATCCATCAGAGGAACGAAAAGTCCGAATACCCGATTCAGCTGAAATACCCGCACCGGTCAATACTACTACATAGGGTTTTTTCATATTCAGAGCCAATCGATTATCCCTATAAAAAATTCGGCTACGAAACCTCTGATGCCGCAAACGCTTAACCTTACGAAACCGACCAAGCCGACGACGAACACGCATATGATTTCCTTATAAGATTTCTCAATATTGCTTAGGTTTCTGTTTTTTATACCATAGCGCCTTTGTTTAGCTCATGCCAATAGCAGGTTTATTATTTCCCACTTAAAATCCGCGCCGGATCAAGTTTGCTTGCCCGTCTGGCCGGATACCAACTTGCCAGTAAACTCAGAATCAAAGCCGTCGCCAGAACATACAGCACATCCATGCTATGTAACTCAGATGGCAGGAAATCAATGAAATAAACATCGCCAGAAAGAAATTGATGGCCGATCAGTTTTTCCAGACCATGAATCAAGGCCGTCAGATTCAGTGATGCCAACACGCCGACTACCGCGCCGGCAATACTGCCTGCCATACCCGCCAGTAATCCATACCAGAGAAAAACCGCTCTGATTTGCCCATCTTTCGCGCCGAGGGTTCGCAAGATAGCGATATCCCTGCTTTTATCTTTTACCGCCATAACCAGCGTAGAAACGATATTAAAACATGCCACGCCAATCACCAGAATCATCGCCAGATACATAATGCCGCGTACCATCTGAATATCCTGATACATATAACCGTAATTTCTTATCCAACTACTGATATAGACATATTCTTGTGATGCTTCACCGGCAGCTCTTACCCGTTGATCAGCGGCAAACACATCATCAACCTTGATAGCAATGCCGGTGATCCCCTGGTCATAATCCAAATATTGCTGTGCATCAGCCAAAGGAATCAAAGCCAGGCTATGATCAAGTAAGCCACTTAGCTGAAAAATTCCACTAACCTGTAAACGGATCCGCTTTGGCTGCAATAGTTTCATTTCTGGATCACTGTTCGGGATCATGACAGTCAGCCAATCGCCCTGCTTAACCTTCAAAGCATTAGCAACCCCCTGCCCAAGAATGACCTGTTGATGACCTGCCTGAAAGTTTTGCCATGCATTACCTTGTACAAACTGTGGTAATGAACTGACCTGAGCCTCAGTGACTAAATCAACACCTTTCACCTGAACAGCATGTAAGCTGGCACCTTTTTCCATTAATCCGGTAAAAGTAATATAAGGTGAAGCAGCCACTACGCCGATTGTGTTTTTTACCCGTTCCAATGCTGGCCGCCACTGCTCAAAAGGCTGATTGACCGCATAGATTTCACCATGAGGAACGACAGAAAGGATCCGGTTTCTCAATTCCCGTTCAAAACCATTCATGGCACTCAGACCAATAATTAAAACAGCGACACCAAGCATAATCCCCAGCGTAGAAATCACTGAAATCAGGGATACCATTCCACCCCGACGACGCCCCCGGCTAAATCGCAGAGCCGTGACTAAAGAGAGAGGCAAATTCGCCATTACAATGCCCCCGCCAGGGTCAATTTATCCTGTAAATAACCATCCCGCATCTCCACCTGACGATTCAATCTGCCAGCCAGTGTCAAATCATGGGTGACAACCAGAAATGCTGTGCCTTGCTGTCTGTTAAGTTCGCCCAATAATTCAAAAACGCTATCTGCATTACGTAAATCAAGGTTACCGGTAGGTTCATCAGCCAAAACTAAAGACGGCTCATTAACCAAGGCCCTGGCAATCGCCACTCGCTGGCGCTCACCCCCTGATAATTCTGACGGGCGGTGATGGGCCCGTTTCTCCAGACCAACAGCCGCCAACATTTCCAATGCTTTCTTTTGTGCCTGACTGCGGTTCTTTCCGCCAATCAGCAGTGGCATCGCCACATTCTCTATTGCGTTAAAATCAGGCAACAAATGGTGAAACTGATAAATAAAACCCAATTCATGGTTGCGCAGTGCTGCTCTGGCTTTGGCAGACATTTTATTCAAAGAGTGCCCTTTAAAAAGGACTTCACCGGAGGTCGGTGTATCCAATCCACCAAGCAAATGCAGCAGCGTACTCTTACCTGAGCCGGAACTCCCCACAATCGCCATCATTTCACCCGGTTTGATAGCAAAAGTGACATTTTTCAGCACTTCGGTCAGTACTTGCCCTTCCTGATATTTTTTACACAAATTATTACACAGCAGTAATGGTTGATTATTCATAACGCAAAGCCTCAGCAGGTTGAATGGCAGCAGCACGCCAGGAAGGATATAACGTAGATAACAAGGCGATAACCATCGCTGAAATTGCAATTGTGGCTACCTGTAATGGCTCAATCGCAACAGGCAATTCAACACCTGCGGTTAACAGGCCAACCAATGGCATTAAGTTATTAAGCTGGCTGGAAAGCAGAACACCAAGCCCGGTTCCCAGTAATGTACCGATGATCCCGGCACCTGCTCCCTGGATCATAAAAACGGTCATAATCTGACGGCGTACCAATCCCTGTGTTTGCAAAATCGCCACTTCACCCTGCTTTTCCATCACCAGCAAGCCAAGCGAAGTAATGATATTGAATGCAGCTACAGCAATAATCAAACTCAGCAATAAACCCATCATGTTTTTTTCCATCCTGACAGCCTGGAAAAATTCACCTTTACGTTCACGCCAATCTTTCCACAACAACCCTTCGGGCAAGGTTTGTAAACTCAAACTATCTACAGCCAAGGGTTCTGTGAGATAGAGACGCCAGCCGGTGATGTTACCCTGCGGATAACGCATCAGACGAGCCGCATCTTGCTGATTAACCAGAACCTGTGTGCCGTCTACTTCACTGTTAGAAGCAAAAGTACCCACAATGGTAAACAGGCGCTGACTGGGAATACGCCCCATCGGTGTCAATTGGCTGGCCCCCGGCACCATGAAGCGGACCCGATCACCACGCTTTATCCCAAGCTCCCTGGCCAGTTTTTCGCCCAAAATCGCATTATAGCTGCCGGGTTCAAGTTGCTGACGATAAGTGTTGATCAGATATTCCGTCAGCGGCTCATATTCATCAGAAGTGATACCCAACATCACGCCTACACCGACATTGCGGGGGCTTTGTAATACGACATCTCCCATCACCAAAGGTGTAATCCTGCTAACTTGTTTCAAATCCGCAAGCTCGCTGGCCGGATGTTTTTCCGGATCCAGAGAACCCTTCACCGACGTCACAACAGCCTGTGGCATAAAACCAAGAATACTGGTTTCCAGTGAACGCTCAAAACCATTCATCACGGACAGTACTGTAATTAATGCAGCAACACCGAGAGTAATACCAATTGCCGACAGCCATGAAACAAACCGGCCAAATCTGTCAGCCGCACGGCCACGCATATACCGCAAACCTATAAATAATGAGACAGATTGAAACATGAAATCTGTTACTCCCCTGTTGCCAAAGCAAAGTGTTCGGGGATAATAAAGGGTAGCTATACTTTATGGAACCACCAACGCCCGGATCTGTGGTTTTTTTTATTTTCTCTCAACCTGCCAGCGTATTTACTTTAAGACCATTATGCGTCGAAAATCTGTTGGGAATGGACTGAATCATAGAGAACACATTAACGCTTATGTCCTCAAAATACCGTTATGAACTTCCTGAACGCCGCGGTAATAGCCGCCAGTTAGGCCAACTTACTGGTGCCGCTTATGCTGTAGAGTGTGCTGAAATTGTCGAACGCCATCAAGGCCCTGTGGTACTGATAACCAAGGATATGCAAAACGCTCTACGTCTGCATGATGAAATCCATCAGTTTACCGATTGTCCTATTGATCTCCTTTCTGACTGGGAAACATTGCCGTATGACAGTTTTTCTCCTCATCAGGAAATTATTTCCAATCGCCTGTCCACACTCTACCGTCTGCCAACAATGACCAAAGGTGTTTTAATCCTGCCGATAAATACCTTAATGCAACGGGTTTGCCCGCATGAGTTTCTGCACGGGCATGCGCTGGTTATGTGCAAAGGTCAGAGGCTTTCGCGGGATAAACTGCGTACTGAATTGGAACAAGCGGGCTATCGCAGTGTTGAACAAGTTCTTGAACATGGCGAATTTGCTACCCGTGGCGCACTGCTTGATCTTTTTCCAATGGGGAGCGAGCACCCTTATCGTATTGATTTTTTCGATGATGAAATTGATAGTCTGCGAATTTTCGATGTTGACAGCCAACGCACGCTGACCGAAGTCAAGCAAATCAACTTACTGCCTGCTCATGAATTCCCAACGGATAAAGAGACGATTGAACTGTTTCGTAGCCAGTGGCGGGAACGTTTTGAAGTCCGTCGTGACGGTGAGCATATTTATCAGCAGGTCAGTAAAGGGACATTACCGGCAGGGATAGAATACTGGCAACCCCTGTTTTTCAACCAGCCCTTACCTTTGCTATTTGATTATCTGCCAGACAACACCTTGATTATCAATCAAGAGATAAACCCCTCCGCAGAACGTTTCTGGCAAGATGCTCAACAACGTTTTGAGAGCCGTAAAGTTGACCCCATGCGTCCTCTCTTACCACCGGAAGAACTTTGGCTTCCGGCTGATAAGCTATTCTCAGAACTCAAAAACTGGCCCCGCATTCAACTCAAAACAGAAGAGCTCAGTAAAAAAGCCAGCCACATCAATCTTGATTATCAGCGACTGCCGGATCTCGCCGTGGTTGCACAACATAAGGCACCGCTGGATAAGCTTCGCCGTTTCCTTGAACAGTTCACTGGCCGCGTTATTTTCTCCGTTGAGAGTGAAGGCCGAAAAGAAACGTTGCAAGAATTGTTGTCACGAATAAAGATTAAACCAATTAAAATCAGCAAATTACATGAAGCACAACAATCAGGCCACTTTTTAATGATTGGTGCGGCTGAACATGGTTTTATTGATGCAAAGAATGCGCTTGCTCTGATCTGTGAAAGTGACATGCTCGGTGAGCGTGTTGTTCGCCGCCGTCAGGATACCCGCCGCACAATCAATACAGATACCCTGATCCGTAACCTTGCAGAATTACACCCCAGTCAGCCAGTGGTCCATCTGGAACATGGCGTTGGCCGTTACCAGGGGTTAACCACTCTGGAAGCAGGGGGGATCAAGGCTGAATATCTGATCCTGAGTTATGCCGGTAACGACAAACTCTATGTTCCGGTGTCTTCCCTGCATCTGATTAGCCGCTACGCAGGTGGTGCAGATGAAAATGCGCCATTACATAAATTGGGCGGAGAGGCATGGAGCAAAGCCCGCCAGAAAGCAGCTGAAAAAATACGCGATGTGGCTGCGGAGCTGCTTGATATTTATGCTCACCGCACCGTGAAACAAGGATTTGCTTTCAAACATGATTGGGAACAATACCAACTGTTCTGTCAAAGCTTTCCATTTGAAACTACGCCAGACCAAGAGCAAGCTATTAACGCTGTCCTCAATGATATGTGTCAACCCGTAGCGATGGATCGCCTGGTTTGCGGCGATGTGGGATTCGGTAAAACCGAAGTGGCAATGCGCTCTGCATTTCTGGCAGTCCATAATGACAAGCAAGTGGCGGTATTGGTTCCGACAACCCTTCTGGCTCAACAACATTTTGATAATTTCCGTGACCGCTTTGCTAATTGGCCGGTACGAATTGAAATGATCTCCCGTTTCCGCAGCGTGAAAGAACAGCAGCAGGTCGTTGAAATGGCGGCTGAAGGTAAAGTCGATATTATTATTGGTACTCATAAATTGCTGCAAAGTGGCCTGCGCTGGAAAGACCTTGGTTTATTAATTGTCGATGAGGAACACCGGTTTGGTGTTCGCCACAAAGAGCAAATCAAAGCTATGCGCGCCGATGTGGATATTCTGACGCTCACCGCAACCCCTATCCCACGAACGCTCAATATGGCAATGAGTAGTATGCGGGATCTCTCGATCATTTCGACACCGCCCGCCCGTCGCCTGGCGGTCAAAACATTCGTGCGCGAATATGACAGCCTGGTTGTTCGGGAGGCAATGCTACGTGAAATTTTGCGCGGTGGTCAAGTCTACTACCTCTATAATGATGTTGAAAATATTGAGAAAGCGAAACTGCGCCTCGAAGAGTTAGTGCCAGAAGCACGGATTGCCGTTGGTCATGGGCAAATGCGTGAACGGGATTTGGAACGGGTGATGACCGATTTCCATCATCAGCGGTTTAATGTCCTGATTTGCACCACCATTATTGAAACAGGCATTGATATTCCCAGTGCCAATACTATCATTATTGAACGTGCTGACCATTTCGGCCTGGCTCAATTGCATCAGCTACGAGGACGTGTCGGACGCTCTCATCATCAGGCTTATGCTTATCTTCTGACGCCACATCCGAAGGCAATGACAACCGATGCGCACAAACGTCTGGAAGCAATCGCCTCCCTTGAAGATTTAGGCGCTGGTTTTGCACTGGCGACTCATGACCTTGAGATCCGCGGAGCCGGTGAACTTCTCGGTGAAGAACAAAGTGGTCAGATGACAACTATTGGCTTCACACTCTATATGGAGCTACTGGAAAGTGCAGTCAATGCATTAAAAGCAGGTCGTGAACCTTCACTTGAAGACTTAGTGAATAACCAGACAGACGTTGAATTGCGTCTGCCTGTTTTACTGCCTGATAGTTATATTCCTGATGTCAATATGCGTTTATCTTTCTATAAACGCATTGCCAGCGCCAGAGACGAATCAGAATTGGCAGAATTAAAGGTTGAATTAGTAGACCGGTTCGGCACATTACCTGATCCTGGGCGCCATTTATTACAATCAGCGGCCATTCGCTTATCCGCTCAGAAATTAGGGATTAAGCGCATAGAAGCCCATGAAAAAGGCGGTTTCATCGAATTTAGTGAAAAAAATAAAGTTGATCCCACTTATCTGATCAGCCTGTTACAGAGACAGCCTGAGATTTACCGGTTGGATGGCCCCGCTAAATTGAAATTCATTACTGACCTGAACGAGAGGATGGCGCGTCTGGAGTTTATTCAGCAATTACTGAGTACTTTTGAACACCATCAAGTGAGCTTCTAAGCTGTTTTTTTACACTTCCCCTGTGATTAATTATCAGTCCGTGGGGAAGTACTGTGATTTACTCATTAATATTTATTCTGAAATAATCATAATACCGCCATATTCATATGGAATCCGGACTATTGCCTGATTGAATTAGAGGAAAATTCAGTTTTCAGAAAATAATAGCCAAATAGAGTTATATTCATAATAGCAGCTTATATTATCAACCTTATATATAGTTTACTTTTTTAACTTAAATCCTATTTCTCTTGTTATAATCATAACCATTACTTATGTAATTTACACATTTCATAACCAGAAACAATATATTAGATAAAATAAAGATATGCCTTACTCGTCTTATTTGCGATAAGTTTCAGAAAAATTGCTGATATAAAATGGTGCAACAACCTCATTTAGCTAACCTCACCTAACCTTAAGTGGTATCTAATTAAAGTGATCGTACCAGTAATATGAGATTCTAATAACCCAGGAAAACTGTGCTTTATTGAAACAATCAATCAAATATATTGAGTGATTATAAAAATTACATTCAAACATATTGTTTGTTAGAAAATAAATTATTATTTATTCCTAAATATTATATTATATTTTAATTGCACTATTTTACACTTCGTCTATACCAATTAGTTAAACTCGTATTTATCTGTTTTTAAGAGAATAGATATTTATGACAAGAAAGAGAAATAGTCATTATGCAAAGCATTACTTACAATAACGTTACTTCTGATAATGTTTCTTCTAGCAATATTTCCATGCAGATTCTACATGAGTTGTTACAATACCGCAGACGTCTTACCGACTCAGAAAGAGATTTAGCGCAAGAAGAAGCGCTTGTTAAAAGCGTACAATTACCCAGAATTGCATATTTCATCAGGAATAAAAAACCTATCGAATTTATTTTGCCGGCATTCCCAACAAAATCACCAAATAAAAATAAAGTGCTTGGCACTGCTCCCGACATGGCAGAACGCTTATCTTTGAGTTTTCTTAATTCTCTGTGCCAGCGAATACAGCTTTATTATCCTCTTGGCGCCCGTATTATTATCTGTTCCGATGGGCATGTTTTCGGCGATCTCATTCGTGTCAGTGATGAGGTTATCAGTCAATATCATGAAGATATTAAACAATTAATCAATGAGATGGGGGCTATAAACTTAAGTACATTTAATCTCAATGACGATAAGAACCTCTGCGAGCACAGTGATGATTTCGATTTACAGAGGCATATGTTAGTAAAACATTACGCCCGAACTGAGGAATCCATTAAAAACCAACTGTTACAAAACAGTGATGGATTGCAATTGTATCGCGCGGTTACCCGCTTTTTATATGAAGACAGCTTATTACCCGGCTATACCGGCTCAAACAATGCCCTGCAAAAAGATGCCAAACAAAGAGCTATTGGTGTTATTCAGCGGAGTTGGGCATGGGGAAGTTTATTAGATACGCATTTCCCAGAAGCCATACGTCTGTCTATTCATCCTCAACCAGCAGACAGTATTAAACTCGGTATTCATATGATGCCAACCAGGGATGATTGGTTAACCCCTTGGCATGGTGTCGCAGCCAATGTAAATGGGCAGTTCATATTAATGAAACATAAAGAAGTTCAAATGATGGGCGGAAAATTAGTAAATATTCATGGAAAACCCAGCCATTATGTAATTTAAAGGAAAATGACTATGACAAATTTAAATAAATTTCAGACAGAAGAGATGACACCTTTTGGCCTGAAGATTACACCGCAATATTCCGGCCAGCATATTAATACGTTATCAGTGGAAGAATTAAAAAAACTGACCAAAAAACATCACTTACTGATATTACGTGGCTTCAAATCTGACTTATCTGATCACGAAAAATATGAAGATTATGCCCGTGATTGGGGAGAAATAATGATGTGGCCGTTCGGTGCTGTTTTAGATGTCCGTGAACATCAGGATGCGACCGATCACGTATTTGATAACAGTTATATGCCGCTTCATTGGGATGGCATGTATAAACCGACCATTCCCGAATTTATTATGTTCCATTGCGCACACGCGCCAGATGGTGACCAAGGAGGTAGAACAACCTTCGTCAATACCCACCTTGTGGTTGCTAATGCAACTCAGCAGCAATTAGAACAATGGAAAAATATATCTGTTACTTATCGTATTAATAAAGTCACTCATTATGGTGGCGAAGTCCATTCGCCTTTATTGGAAAAACATCCCGATGGAAATGGATTTGTTATCAGATATAATGAACCCGCAGTAGATGGTGAGAAATTTCTGAATAAACATGCTATTGAGTATCATAATATCAATCCTGATCAGGTAGCAGAATTTCAACAAGATTTTATCAATACGCTATACGATAAGCGCCATTTATATGCTCATGCATGGCAAAAAAGTGATTTAGTGATTGTGGATAATTTCTCTCTGCTACATGGGCGTGAAGGATTCACGTCTAAATCAGAACGACATTTGCAGAGGATCCATATTCAGTCTGATCCGGTCTTTAACAATCAAGCATTAATCGCATAAAAAGGGCTAAAAGAATCCATTATCTTGACTCCCGTTGTAGTATGCTGGTCACTCTGCCACTACAATGTAGCTAACAACTAAAACAGATATAAATGTTGGGAGTCAATCATAATCCGCCCTTTTAACGCGCAGGATATGGATACTATTCTGGATATCTGGCTATCAGCATCATTGATTGCCCATAAATTCATTGTTTCACCACCAGCGCAAGGAAGAGGTATCGGTAAGCAGCTGATCAACTATGCCAAAAATCTACGAAATAAACTGGAATTAGAGGTTTATTGTCAAAATAAGAATGCTATCGGTTTCTATCTTAGCTGTGGTTTCGTAGAAAAAGGAGAAGCAATAGATAAAAACACGAATAACCCTGCACTATTCATGGAATATATTCATACCTGATTTTATTAATAAAAACCCTCCGTTCATTCCAATGAGAGATAACTTCAAAACAAACAGAACTATATATTCAACTTAAAATCACATTCAGTAACAATCAATACAGATAATACAGCCACTCTCTAACAGAATAGTGGACTAAGAAATAATAATAATATGAAATACCCACTTATAGTTATACTAAGGAGGCAATTAACCAAAGAGGAGAATGACAATGTCTATATCCCTTGAGTACTTTAAATCTGCAAAATTTGACGGTAATCTATATCTTAAATGTTATGGTGAAATGAGTGACAACATAGAAGTAAAATACAAGCTAATAGATCCAGATACACAAGATATATATGAATACTATAGTGACGACAATCAATTAGCCTGTTTTACCTCACTTAAACCTGCAAATTACACAATAGAAACCACTATCATTGAGAATGGAAAGGTAACTAAAAAACTTCCACCAGAAAATATAGAAATAAAAGAATCAGATTTTCTGTTTGATATAGATAGAGAAATAGATAAAATCATTAAAAATGAAAGCAACAATATTAGCTATCCATTACTTAAACAAATACCGTCTGAAGATAATGTTATTTCTTTAAAAGGAAATAATCATATCCCAAATGATAATTTGAAGTATAATCTTGAAATCATGTTTTCCCCAGATGGATTAAAAAGATTAGAATCTGAAAAAAATGACTCATTACCTGTTTTTAATGCATCTAAACATAAAATGGAGATAAAACCTGTTTTTAATAAAGACGATTTCGATAAAAAAACCTGGAAAACCCAAGAATTCAATAAATTAATTTATCTTTACAAAATAGAAGCGAATATTAATCATTCTGATTTAGTCAAGTTAGCCGATGAATTGGAAAAACTGGATTATATCGAATTTTGCTCTCTCACTCCTGTTTTAAAATATCAGCCTCCGCCTCCTTTGATTTCATCCAAAACAGAAGAGGTGATTGCCGAATTTGATTCTCATATCGTTACGCCTGATTTTTCATATCTGCAAGGGTATTTAGATGAACACAATGGGATGAATATCAGAAATGCCTGGGCTACTGGTTATAAAGGTCGGGGCATCACTGTGCACCATCTTGATTTTGGTGTTTACCGAAACCATGAAGATTTGGTTGGTAATATTACTGTGGTCAACAGTCGCCCTGAAACACAAGACTGTAACCATGGTACAGCATCCACCGGATGTATTGCAGCAAAGAATAATGAATTGGGTGTGACAGGTATAGCTCACGAATGTCATTTCCGTTTTTACGACATTGATGATTTTGACAGAATAATATATAGTTTTTCGCCAGGAGATATTATTAGTTTAAATATTCAAATTGTCGCCAATAATAGATATTACCCTTTTACCTATATCGCATCTAATTGGCAGAAAATAAAAAGCTGTGCTGACGCAGGTGCAATTATTATCTTTTCTGCCGGTAATGGCGGTATTAATTTAGCCTATGATTTCACCTTCCCTAATTATGGCGATCATGGCGGTATTATGATTGGCGCCTGTACATCAATTAATGGATACAGGTTAGGTTTTTCCAATCATAATCTCTATACCAGTTTAAATTCCTGGGGTGAGAATGTCGCAACCACTGGATATTCAAACTTGCAGCACCTGCCAGGAAATAATAGGAACTATACCCGTAGTTATAATGGGACATCCAGTGCAACACCTTTAGTCTCCGGGGCGTTAGCACTCATTCAATCCTATGCCAAATTAAAATATCATAAATATTTTAATTGCTCTCAAATAGCGACACTGGTTAGAAATAGTGGTTTTTCAACAGGAGAACTACAGGGGGTTGGATCACGTCCAAATGTTGCGAGTGCTTTCAAATTAATTGATCGTCTACTTTCTTAATTAAGATAAATTATTTCAAACTAAAGAAGTGATGCCTTATCAAGGCCACCCCATTATTTCACGGGTGGCCTTATATCGGTTAAGTCATTAATGCAATTTTAACCGTGGACGGATCACACGGTTAATTCCACCGACCAACATCATCAGGCCAGTTTTAATATAACCATGCAAAGCTACCTGATGCATTCGATATAATGAAATATAGACAGCACGAGCCACACGCCCTTCTATCATCATTGAACCGCGCATTAAATTACCCATCAGACTACCAACCGTACTGAATTTAGATAATGAAACCAGAGATCCATGATCTTTGTAGATATATTCTTTTAACGGTTTGTCATTCAACAACGCCATAATATTGCTATGGCAACGGCTAGCCATTTGGTGAGCCGCCTGTGCCCTTGGAGGAACAAAACCCCCTTCTTTCTTCGGACATGATGCACAATCACCAATGGCGAAAACATGGTCATCAAATGTCGTTTGCAGCGTTGGCTTCACCACCAGTTGATTAACCCGGTTAGTTTCAAGGCCAGCAATATATTTCATAAAATCAGGTGCTTTGATACCCGCCGCCCATACCATGAGATCCGCTTTAATCAACTCACCCTCTTTGGTATTCAACCCATGTTCATCAGCACTGGTTACCATAGTTTTGGTCAATACATGAACGCCAAGCTTTGTCAGCTCCTGATGCGCCGCAGCGGAAATGCGTGCTGGCAATGCAGGTAAAATACGCTCACCCGCTTCTACCAACGTCACATTCAGCGCTTCTGAACTCAGTCCCTCAAAGCCATAGCTGTTAAGCTGTTTTACCGCATTATGTAATTCAGCTGATAACTCAACACCTGTCGCTCCACCACCAACAATAGCGATATTAACCTTATCTTGCTGACCACTGTTTGCAGAATATTTAAGAAACAGATTCAACATCTCATTATGGAAACGGTGTGCCTGTTGTGGGTTATCCAGGAAGATGCAGTGCTCTTTCACACCCTGCGTATTAAAATCATTAGATTTACTGCCCAAGGCCATAACCAGAATGTCATAACTCAGTTCACGTTCAGGAACCAACACCTCGTTATATTCATCCCGGATCTCAGCCAAAGAAATCTTTTTGGTGTCACGATGAATATCGGTCAACGTGCCTAATTGAAAACTGAAATAGTGATTACGGGCGTGAGCCAGATAACTCAACGCATCAACCCCATCGTCGAGTGATCCTGTCGCGACTTCATGTAATAACGGCTTCCATAAATGACTTTGGTTACGATCCACCAGCACAATTTCTGCTTTCTTTTTACGCCCCAGCTTATGCCCCAGACTGGTTGCCAGTTCCAAACCACCAGCACCTCCACCAATGATCACAATTCTCTTCTTTGGTGTTGACATGACTACTCCACTAAAAATGTAAATCAAATGTTATCTAAGGATATGAAAACAATATCCTTAGATAACATTTAGTTTGAAATAAATAACTGATGTGATAGTACCAGAATATCACGGCTGGTTAGTTGGTCATACCAAAATTGAACAACATCAAATTCTTTTGAATAAATAAACATCAGAAAACCGGATAGGTAATAGCGCACACCAGATTCGATAAATGGGGAGTATGTAACTCACCCGTATTCCCCTATTTCTTCTCAGACAAGTTGGGAACTTTTCCACAACACTGCCATGTCTCATGTAAAACCGTTAATGCTTCATTAGCCAGCTGCCAGCGTTTTGAACCCTTTAGCTCATTCAAACTGAATTGACCGCCCTGATGATACAATTCTGATATTTTCTCTGCTTTGGTCTGAGGCAAGTTATCAAGCACACTGACCGCCCCATCACGGTGATTACACACCAGGATCATGTCACAACCTGCATTCAGCGCAGCCTGCCCGCGTTCAGCATAACTGCCCATAATCGCCGCCCCCTCCATCGAGAGGTCATCCGAAAATATCACGCCATTAAAGCCCAATTGCTGACGCAGCACTGATTTCAACCAATATGACGATCCGCTGGCAGGATGCTTATCCACCTGAGAATAGATCACATGAGCCGGCATAATCGCATCCAACAAATTACGCTGGATAAAATCACGGAAAATAGACATATCATGACGGCAAATAACGTCCAGCGGACGATCATCATGAGGTGTTTCTTTATGAGAATCGGCACAGACAGCACCATGCCCCGGAAAATGTTTACCCGTTGATTTCATACCGGCAGAATGCATTCCTTTAATAAATTGCTCCGCCATCATCTTGGCCTGCTCAGGATTTTCATGGAATGAACGCTCACCAATAGCCACACATTGATGACCTAAATCCAGAACAGGCGCAAAACTGATGTCAATATCCATTGCAATCATTTCAGATGCCATCAGCCAACCTGCTTCTTCCACCAATTTAATGCCATTGAAATTATCACTCAATCCAGCAAAAGATTGGGCCGCCGGTAAGCAAGTGAAACCTTCACGGAAACGCTGAACTCGGCCACCTTCCTGATCAACGGCAATCACAAGGCGATGACGGGATGCCTGACGAATTTGACGTACCAATTCACGTAATTGCTCAACATCATGAAAATTGCGGGTAAACAGAATTAAACCGCCCACTAATGGATGTTGCAAAATTTCCTTCTCTTCATTATCCAGTTCATAACTGACAACATCTAACATTACCGGACCCATTATATTCCTCACTTGCATTCATATGCTGCAATCAATGCAGCGTAATAGATTTAAAACGTTAGACCAAAAGAGAGGCGCAACGGTTGCGCTAACGCTAAAAATTGCGGATCACCACTCTGTTTCCAACGCACTTCAAACCACATCAAAAACATATAGTCAACCCAAGGTTGCCAACGTTTAATCTGACGCGTCAATAACGTTCGATCCCGGTATCCTGATGGCTGACTGCAATAGCAGTGCAAAAAAGCCTGTTGCTGCGGTTCATCCCAATGATTGGTGCAAAACAGTGTCGCTAACGCAAATCCGATATCGGTATCAGTTGCATATTCCCAGTCAATGAGTTTCAGCCCCTGAGGGGTATTAAGCAAATTACCGCAATGAACATCCATATGAGCAGGTGATAGTTTTAGTATTGAAGGCATCGAAGACGATATAAATTGTTTATGCAACCGCAACCAACGAGGAGTAAGACGCGCTTTATCAATTTGCAACCAGTAGCTTGCTAACTGATGCCGTAGTTGAAGCGGATAACCGAACAGCGACTGATGATGCAAAGTGGTCAATAATGCCGCCAGTTTTTGCAGAAAATCGGGCTGAGAAAACTCATTTTGCTCAATAATATGACCAGGCAACCATTCCAATAACAACCAATGGGGATCCATTGCAATGACTTGCGGAGCAATTTTTGTCTGGCTGAGATGACGCAAGATGGCATTTTCACGCTGACGGTCAACGCCAAGCTGCTTCCCTTGCTGCCACTGTCTGCGGCCGACAATATGATATTCGCCATCGGTGGCATAATAGCTTTCATTTGTCAGACCGCTTAACGGCCTTATCTTCCAGCTGTTTGCTGTTGTATAAGGCCATTGCCTGCATAACGCCCGCAATAAACCATCTTGATTACTTAACGTCACCGTGCCCTGACCAAAGAATCTCACCTGTCTGTACAATCATCAGTTGCATGACAATATCACGCTTATCACTGTTCCCTGAAACGATAGAATAGAGAACATAATCCGCATTTAAATAACGAGCCAAACCAATCGCTTTGCTGCGTAACCCCAGACTATCTTCTTCAGACAGGCCCAAAGATTGGCGGGCGTTCTGTACCTGATTTTGCGGTACTAATACAAAAACATTCTTGCTATTGATGGCTTGATGCAAGGCATCAGTGACTTGCATGGTTTGCAACACACCGTTGGTGTTATTCTTTACTGTATCAACTAACAGTAACTTGCCGCTTCCCAGCCCATTCGCCTTAACCATTTGCTCGACTAATGGTTGTACAGTCCCTTCCCAGTCAATTTCGCGCGTTTTAGGTGGCTCTGGAACTTTTTCAGGTGGTGGCGTCGGTTCCGTTGGGGTCACCGGTATAACCGGAGTGGGAGGCTCAGGCTGCTGCGGAGGCAAAGATGGACAACCAGCCAGAAACATGACAGATAGTGCTACAAAAACAATTCTTTTCATCAACCTATATTCCAATTACAGAGTTTAAAGAAACAGATAAATTTCTGCTGTGACACCAGCAATCTATTATCGGTTCAATCTCAGTAATAAAATCAGTAGCATTTATTAAAAATCAAGATATCCGGGACCATTCTGAGAACAATACCCCCGAATATCTGGCTATATACTATATATACCCGTTATCTTTCAAGTTGCCTCTTTGTTGGCTGCACTCGCTCACCCCGGTCACATAGTTATCTATGCTCCCAGGGATTCGCTCCCTTGCCGTCGCGATGCATCTTGAAATCTATCGGGTATAAACGAATTTTGGGACTTCACATTTACTTCAACAGTAATGGCCCCAAATGGCAGCCGCCAACCAGATGCATGTGAATATGGTAAACTTCCTGTCCCGCATGACGGTTACAGTTCATAATCAAGCGATATCCATCTTCGGCAATGCCTTCCTGTTCAGCAATTTTCGCTGCAACCGTCATCATTCGTCCCAACGCGGCTTCATGCTCTGCCTTGACATCGTTCACTGTCGGGATCAAGACATTGGGAACAATCAGAATATGAATCGGTGCCTGTGGAGAAATATCGCGAAACGCAGTGACCAGATCGTCCTGATAAACAATATCAGAAGGTATTTCACGACGAATAATTTTGCTGAAAATAGTTTCTTCTGCCATCACATTTTCCTTTTATTCAAATAACAAGAGATATATGAGCGCTTACAAATCACAAATTCAAGTTAATAAATCAAATTTTGCATACATCAACATGAAATAGATCGCAAAAATTCTGCGTGGTAACCTGAGCCAGTTCCTCAATACTCACACCTTTGAGCACAGCCATATATTCCGCAACATCACGCACGTATGCCGGCTGGTTTTCTTTGCCACGATGCGGCACCGGTGCAAGATAAGGCGAATCGGTTTCAATCAGAATACGATCCAGCGGTACATATCTTGCCGCTTCACGAATTTGCTCCGCATTACGGAAAGTCACAATACCGGAGAACGAAATATAGAAGCCTAAATCCAATAATTCTCTGGCGGTATCTTTATCCTCAGTAAAACAATGCAAAACACCACCACATTCTTGTACCTGTTCTTCACGCAATACCCGCAAAGTATCATCACGGGCACTGCGGGTATGAACAATAACTGGCTTATTGAGTTTACGTCCGATACGAATATGTTCACGAAACGAGGTTCGTTGTAGTTCAGCATTATCCTGCTGATAATAGTAATCCAGTCCGGTTTCACCCAATGCGACAACTTCATTCCCGGCAGCTAAACGTGCCAACTCATCAAAATCGTAGCCTTCATCCAGGTTAAGCGGATGAATACCACAGGAAAAGACAATATTTTCCCGTTCACCGATCAGGGTTTTCATTTGCTGGAAACCAGGTAGCGTAGTCGCTACTGCCAGCATAAATTTAACCTCCCGATCCGCCGCTTTTGCGACAACATCATCTACATTTTTATGTAGTTTTTCATAATCAAGACAATCAAGATGACAATGCGAATCCACTAACAACATATTAAACTCGTATACAAAAAAGATTTCAGAATTGTGAAGTAAACTGTTTTTCCCAATTGAGCAATTGCTCTGTCAGTAACAACTCTCTGTTTACGCCCACGACTGAGAGTAGCTGATGACGACAATGCATCCAGTCATCAACGCCTTGTAGTAAAACAGCCATAGTATGCACGGAACTTAATTGATAAATCAGCGTTTGTTGATCCTGATTGATGCAATAACTCTGCGCCTGCTGTTGCCACTTTACCGCATCAAGTAACAAACTAATAAGCCAATGAAGGCGGTGCGGCGCATCATCTTGATTTAACTGGGATAAAAGTGACAAAGCATCACGTTTATCCAAAGCTTGTTCAACAGCCTGACAGAATTGCCTCCGAATCTGCCATCGTTCCGGTTGCAGCAATTGTTCTGCCGCAACAGGTGCTCCCTGAGACAGTTTCAAAGCCGTCATTGCATCAACCGAAGAAATGACAGGTAACTGTTTTTGCAACCAATAAAAGCTGGTTTCTGCTTCAGGTACCGGCAGAAAATAGTAAAAACAGCGACTGCGCAACGTTGCCAAAAGGTTGGCTGGCTGACGACATTCCAGAAGAAAATAGGTATGTTCCGGCGGCTCTTCCAAAGTTTTCAATAATGCATTGGCAGCAGCATCTGTCAGACATTCAACCAAAGGCAGCCAGACAATTTTTACGCCGCCTTGCTGAGAACGACTATAAAGCTTTTCTGTAATCTGACGTACCACTTCTACACCAACACTGGTTTTACCCTTCTCCGGTGACATAATATGCCAATCAGGATGAGTTTCTGCCATCATCAGGTGACAACTATGACACTCCCCACAACTTTTCATCCCCTGTTTATTCCGACACATCAACCAGCGGCTTAACCCATATATCAATACATCAGCCCCAGTGCCGGCATTAGCATGAAGCAATAAAGCATGATGGCCTCGTCCTTGCTGATGGAATTCTACCAACTGACGGTATGCCTGATTAAGCCACGGATACCACTTCATCAGCCATTTTCCTGCTGTTTCAGCCATTGCTCAAGGGCTTGGCAAATATCGGCTTGTACCTGCTCTATTGGTTGAGCAGCATCAACCGTCACAATACGCTTATCTTGTGCCGCAAATTCCAGATAACAGCTGCGAGTACGATCAAAGAAATCCATCGATTCCTTTTCAATTCTGTCTAATTCCCCACGCTCCCGGGCGCGTAGTAGACCCATCTGAGGAGGAAGATCGAGATAAATAGTCAGATCAGGGCGAAAATCACCCAGAACGGTATCACGCAGCGAGGTCATCAAGTTTTTATCAATACCACGTCCTCCTCCTTGATACGCCTGAGAAGAGATATCATGACGATCACCCACAACCCATGCACCACGGGCCAGAGCAGGTTTAATCACATTTTCGACCAATTGCACCCTGGCTGCATATAACATCAGCACCTCTGCTTTATCCGTCAGAGATTCACCTTCAATACCTTGCTTAATCAACTCACGTAGTTTTTCTGCCAGTGGTGTTCCACCCGGTTCACGGGTAAAAACTAAGTCCTGAATACCGTGCTGCTGCAATCTTTCAACGACCGTTTTCATCGCTGAAGTTTTTCCTGCACCCTCTAGCCCTTCAATAACAATAAATTTGCTGTTCATCTGCTCTGTCTTAATCCCTGACGGTAAATATTCACCGCTCTGTTATGCGCCGCCAGATTGGTCGTAAAAGTATGGCCGCCTTTACCATCCGCTACAAAATAGAGAAATTCAGTTTTTGCCGGGTGCGCAGCTGCTTTTATCGAAGCAAGACCGGGCATAGCAATTGGCGTAGGTGGCAAGCCATTAATCATGTAAGTATTGTATGGCGTCAGTGTGGTTAAATCTTTGCGAAAAATAGTGCCGGTATATTTTTCGCCTAAACCATAGATCACGGTCGGATCAGTTTGTAGCCGCATATTCAACCGTAAACGGTTAATAAATACAGAAGCCACTTTTGTCCGTTCAACCTCAACACCGGTCTCTTTCTCAATTATCGACGCCATAATCAACATTTCATAAGCACTTTTATAAGGCAGGTTTTTATCGCGCTTTTGCCATTCTTCTTCAAGCGTCATTTCCATCTGCCAGTATGCCCGTTTTAGTAATGCAACATCGCTCGTCCCCGCCGTATAGTGATAAGTATCCGGATAGAGCCTCCCTTCCAGAGTATCAGTCTCTTTGATACCCAGTATCTCAGCCAATTCCTGAGCACTTTTATCATTCAGTTCATGTTTAAGATACTCAGATTGTTGGAGTATTTTCCACCAGTCAGATAAACGGCTGCCTTCGACAAAACGAACCGTAAATTGCGCCTCTTTGCCACTGGAGAGTAATTGCAACATTTCCCTCAATGTCATTTCTCGTGTTAACTGGTAAGTTCCCGCTTTAAATTCAGCAAGTTTTGGCTCCAGCCTTAATAACCAAGGGAAAATATGACTGTCTTTAATCAGGTTATCCTGAACCAATAATGCTTCCAGACTATGACGGCCAATACCTGCCGGCAATGTAAATACCCGATCTTGTTTGATTGCCAATGTTTGATCTGCAAATCTTTCAACTTTCTTATAGCCGGCATAGAGTAATATTGCCGCTACCATGACAATCAAAGCCAATAAGGTAAAAAAGTGCTTTTTCCGTTTCATCAATTAATCACTTAAACACAGAACGAATTACAACTTCAAACATTCAGGAAGCAAATATTCATACAGCTCCCTTGACTGATATTTCCATACGGGCTGATTTTCATGAGCCTGAATTTCACTAACAGGTATCACCGGCATTAAAGAATTGCAAACTATTACCTCGTCTGCATAAGCCAATGTTTCAGGATAACGATTTACACAGGAAAGGTAATAATCGCTTTCTGATAATAACTGTATTATTTTTTCCCGCATCACACCTTCAACACCACAGCCCCGCAAATCAGGAGTATACACATCTTTTCCTTTACGCCAGAAAATGTTTGCAGTACAGCACTCAACCAATAAACCCTCTGTATCGAGTACCAAGGCTTCATCAGCATTAGATTTTTCGATAAATGATTTAATCAATATCTGTTCCAATCGGTTAAGATGTTTAATTCCGGCAAGATAAGGGTTTATTCCCATCGGTATCGGACTGAGAACCAGAAAGAGGCCTTTCTGACGTTGTTTCAGATATTTTTCAGGATAAGGACTGAGAGACAGGATCTGATTTGGTTGCGTGAAACCCTGTGCACTATAACCGCGCCCTCCGGCTCCACGGGAAAGGATAACTTTAAGTACACCTTGTTCAGTAGTGGAAGCAATCTGCTTTATATGGTTTTCAAGCTGTTGCCAATCGGGTTGGGGAAGGTATAACCTTTCAACACCTTTCTGTAATCTTCGGATATGCAATGACAACAAAGCGGCCTGCCCCTGCTCTATTTTTGCTGTTGTAAAACAACCATCCCCGAATTGAACTGAACGATCGTTCACTGGCAAATAGTCGCACCGCTCACCATTAATCCAATACATATCACTGTGTTCTTAATTGCTCAGAAAAGGTATTTCAACCAACTTATCAAGAAGCGGTATCATAGTATATAGCTGGCATGAGTGCAAAAATGCCCGCAGAACTTGCCATGTAAAGAGCTCCAATAATTATTAACTATTGGAGCTCTTTATTCTGTCGCCTGAAAGTATTCACAAAATCATACTGTAGAGAAACTCAGCAACATGTTTAAGTTCACATCAGGCTTATATCTTACGGAAAATCAATGAGCCGTTAGTACCACCGAAACCGAAAGAGTTACACAACGCATATTCCAGGCCTTCCACCTTACGGGATTCGTTAGGAACGAAATCCAGACGGCAGCTCTCATCCTGGTTTTCCAGGTTGATAGTTGGCGGAACAATTTGATCACGCAGTGCCAGGATGGTGAAAATAGATTCCACTGCACCAGCAGCGCCCAACAAATGGCCAGTCATTGATTTGGTAGAACTGACTAAAACATCTGTGCCTTCACCAAATACTGACTCAACTGCATGGGATTCCGCTAAGTCGCCGGTGGGTGTTGAAGTACCGTGAGCATTAATATATCCCACTTGCTTGGTGGTAATACCGGCATCTCTCAGGGCGTTTTCCATCGCCAGCGCAGCGCCAGCACCATCTTCTGGTGGTGATGTCATATGGTAGGCATCACTGCTCATACCAAAACCAACAATCTCCGCGTAAATTTTCGCACCGCGTTTCTTCGCGTGCTCATACTCTTCCAGCACCAGAATACCTGCGCCATCCCCCAGAACAAAACCATCGCGGTCTTTATCCCACGGCCGACTTGCGCCCTGTGGATCATCATTACGGGTAGACAAAGCACGGGCAGCGCCAAAGCCACCAACCCCCAAAGGCGTACTGGCTTTTTCTGCGCCACCTGCCAGCATAATATCCGCATCATTGTAAGCAATAATACGAGCAGCATGACCGATATTATGCACACCTGATGTACATGCTGTGGCGATAGAAATACTTGGGCCACGTAAACCGTAAATGATACTCAGATGACCTGCCACCATATTTACAATCGTGGAAGGAACAAAGAACGGGCTGATCTTACGAGGACCACTAGCCACTAACGCACCGTGATTCTCTTCAATAAGACCCAAACCACCAATACCAGAACCAATAGCAGCACCAAAACGACTAGCATTGGCTTCTGTTACTTCGATTCCAGAATCTTCAATAGCTTGCACACCTGCTGCAATACCATATTGAATGAAATCATCCATCTTTCGTGCATCTTTGCGCGAAAGATTAAAATCTTCATGATTAAAATCTTTAACCAGACCAGCAAATCTAGTTGCATGGCGACTGGTGTCAAAATGGTCAATCAGGCTGATACCACTCTGTCCGGCACAAACAGCTTTCCAAGAAGATTCAGCTGTATTACCGACAGGAGATAACATGCCTAGTCCGGTCACAACTACTCGACGCTTAGACACGCTTATCCTCCAAGGAGGGAAATAATTTAGGGCAGAAACATAGGCGGTCGAGTGACCGCCTAGGTGTGTTCACTTATTCGCTTTGGTTCTGGACGTAATCAATAGCTGCCTGAACTGTAGTGATCTTTTCTGCTTCTTCATCTGGAATTTCGATATCGAACTCTTCTTCCAGAGCCATTACGAGTTCAACTGTGTCAAGAGAATCAGCGCCCAAGTCATCAACAAAAGAAGCTGAATTAACAACCTCCTCCTCTTTAACACCAAGTTGTTCAACGATGATTTTTTTAACGCGTTCTTCAATAGTGCTCATGCTATTAAATTTCCTATCAAAATTCGCTTTCGCGATGGTTTTCGTAGTTTATAAAATACAGGAAAAGATGCAACCAAATCCCGGCTGGTCGAACCACAATCTTGCTCTATTTTGCGTTATTTAACACAAAAAATGCAACTGGTTCGCTCATTTTTAGTTCATGTACATGCCGCCATTGACATGTATTGTTTCACCTGTGATGTAGGCCGCTTCATCAGAAGCTAAAAAAGCCACAGCACTGGCAATTTCTTTCACATCGCCAAGTCTCTTAACGGGTATGTCTTTCGAAAAGTTTACCAACTGCTCATCTGGCAACTTCCTGAGCATATCCGTTTCAACAAGCCCTGGAGCAACAACGTTAACCGTAATACCCCGAGAAACGACTTCACGGGCCAATGTTTTACTAAAACCAATAACTCCTGCTTTTGCCGCGGCATAGCTCGCTTGCCCAGGGTTACCCATTACTCCAACAACAGAACCAATAGAGATAATACGGCCATAACGTTTTTTTATCATAAAGCGCATTGCCGCTTTTGACATACGGAAAACGGAAGAAAGATTAGTGTCAATAACATCCTGCCACTCATCATCTTTAATGCGCATCACCAAGTTATCACAAGTGATACCGGCATTATTCACTAAAATATCAATTCCACCAAACTCTGTACGAATGATGGACATCAGCTGTTCAATAGATTCAGGATCAGCTACATTCAGTACAAAACCTTTACCTTTTTCACCAAGGTAAGCACTGATAGCTTCAGCGCCTTTTTCACTAGTTGCGGTACCAATAACATGGGCTCCACGCTCTGCTAATAGTTCAGCAGTTGCACGGCCGATCCCACGGCTGGCACCTGTTATCAATGCAATCTTTCCATCTAATCTCATGTATTGTCCTCAATTATTTTCCAATGTGGTTACTAATGAAGTTGTGTCATTTACCGCTGCTGCGCTTAAGGTATTGACAATTCGTTTAGTTAAACCCGTCAAAACTTTACCTGGCCCTATTTCTAATAGCTGTCCGATACTCTGTCCAGCAATAAATTCAACTGTTTCCGCCCAACGGACAGGATTATACAGTTGTCGTACCAGTGCATCACGGATAGCTTCAGCAGATTGTTCTATTTTCACATCAACATTATTTACCACCGGGAACTGAGGATGACTGAATTCAATTCCTTCCAAAACAACTGCTAGCCTATCTGCGGCTGGTTTCATCAATGCGCAATGCGACGGCACACTGACAGCTAAAGGCAGCGCACGCTTTGCGCCCGCGGCTTTACATGCAGCACCAGCACGTTCTACAGCCTCTTTCTCACCGGCAATAACAACCTGCCCAGGCGAGTTAAAGTTAACAGGGGAAACAATTTGCCCCTGAGCAGCTTCTTTACAGGCTCTATCAATGGATTCATTATCTAAACCAATAACAGCATACATTGCACCAATGCCTTCAGGTACAGCTTCTTGCATCAATTTGCCACGCAGTTCAACAAGTTTAATCGCTTGTTTGAAATCAATGACACCCGCGCAAACCAGTGCAGAATATTCACCAAGGCTGTGTCCAGCCATCAGTGATGGCAGTTTTCCACCTTTTTCCTGCCAGACCCGCCAAATAGCAACCGAGGCTGCCAATAACGCGGGCTGGGTTTGCCACGTTTTGTTTAATTCTTCTTCCGGCCCCTGTTGAACCAAAACCCAGAGATCATATCCCAGCACATCAGACGCTTCAGCAAAAGTTTGCTCTACAACCGGGAACGCTGTGGCCAAATCAGCCAACATACCAAGGGACTGAGAACCCTGCCCTGGAAATACCATTGCAAATTCAGACATGTTCATTTTCCTGTCAAATTAAAAACGTATCAGTGCTGAACCCCAAGTCAGTCCACCACCAAAAGCCTCAATTAAGATTAGCTGATCACGTTTAATCCGACCATCACGCACTGCCTCATCAAATGCAGTAGGTACCGATGCCGCAGAAGTGTTACCGTGACGATCCAGCGTTACCACCACTTTATCCATAGTCATATGCAATTTCTTAGCTGTCGCCGCGATAATACGCAAATTAGCCTGATGAGGTACCAACCAATCCAGCTCACTATGCGATAGATTGTTAGCCTCTAATGTTTCATCAACCAGATTAGCCAATTCACGGACTGCAATTTTAAAGACTTCATTACCGATCATACTGGCATACGCAGGTTCTTTCCGATTCTGGCGATCCTGGTAAGGCAATACCAACAATTCACCATAGCTACCATTTGCATGAAGGTGAGTCGAAAGAATTCCTGGCTCATCAGAAGCACCTACCACCATCGCGCCCGCACCATCACCAAACAGAATAAGTGTTCCGCGATCGTCTGGATTAAGCGTTCTGGTAATAGAATCAGAGCCAATGACCAACGCATGCTTTGCCGCACCCGTTTTAATAAACTTGTCAGCAATACTCAGTGCATAAGCAAAACCAGAACAAGCAGCAGAAATGTCAAAAGCAGCTGAATTCTTGGTACCCAACATGTGCTGAATTTGGCACGCTGAACTTGGGAAAGCATGACTGGATGAAGCTGTTGCCACAATGATTAAATCAATCTGATCTTTATCAATGCCAGACATTTCAATTGCTTTTTCCGCAGCCCAAAGACCCATCATCGCAACTGTTTCATCATCAGTAGCAATACGGCGTTCACGGACACCTGTGCGGGTAACAATCCACTCGTCAGAGGTATCCACCATTTTTTCTAAATCAGCGTTAGTGCGCACTTGCGCAGGCAGATAACTACCTGTACCTAAAATTTTTGTATACATGTATGTTCAGTCACTCTTGGGTAATGCTGTTGCCAGGCGGGCAGCAATTCTGTCAGGAACCTGCCTTTCAACGGCCTGAACAGCCTGTTCGATTGCGGCTTTAAACGCATGCTCATTAGCCGCCCCATGGCTTTTGATTACGACTCCATGTAATCCTAACAGACATGCGCCATTATACTGGTCAGGGTTCAGGTGACCGAAGCGTTTTGTCATCCGTTTTTGCAACCACTTCTTGACTATTTTCAACAACCAGGAGAATTGTTTCTTTTGTCCATCCGATGATTTGAGCAAAGATAAGATAATCCTGATTGCTCCCTCCATCGTTTTTAACGTCACATTACCTGCGAAGCCGTCACACACCAATACATCACTCTTGCCTGTCAGCAATTCATCGCCTTCCAGATAACCAATGTAGTTTATTGCCGGAATGTTCTTTAAAATAGTGGCGGCTTCGCGGATATTATCCAGCCCTTTACTCTCTTCTGTACCAATGTTAAGCAATGCTACCGCAGGATTAGCCACACCGACCACTTCCTCTGCCATTACTGAACCCATAATGGCGAATTGCACCAACATACGGCTATCGCAATTAACATTGGCGCCCAAATCCAGTACTACCGTTTTCTGCTGCTTCAGATTGGGCATTACTTGCATCAAAGCAGGTCTGTCGATGCCATCAATAGATCTTAGCACCAATTTGGACAGCCCCATCAATACCCCAGTATTCCCTGCACTGACGCACGCTTGTGCTACACCGGATTTCACTAAATCCAGTGCGACACGCATTGATGTCCCACGGCTGGCACGAATTGCCTGCGACGGTTTTGCATCGTTAGCCACAACCTGTTCGGCAGGAACCACTTGCAAACGACTGAGCAACTTAGCATCAATATTTGCAAAAAAAGGAGAAATGGTATCGGGGATCCCGACCAACAATAATTTAAGTCTAGGATTAGACGCCAGCGCCTGCAACGCAGCAGGCACCGTAACGCGAGGACCAAAGTCCCCGCTCATGGCGTCTAACGCTAAAGTCAGATTAGTCAAGGTATCAACTTGCTAATGACTGGCGGAGATTATTTGTTGATGACCTTGCGGCCACGGTAGTAGCCATCGGCAGTCACATGGTGACGCAGGTGAGTTTCACCAGAGGTTTTATCTACAGACAATAGTGGTGCGGTCAGTGCATCATGGGAACGACGCATACCACGTTTAGAACGAGTTGGTTTATTCTGTTGTACGGCCATTGACCTTACTCCTTAAGTACTTTTCTTTAAACTGGCTAATACGGCAAATGGGTTTGGTTTTTCAGCCTCTGGAGGTAATTCACCAAACACCATATCCGCGTCGGACACTTCACAGTGTTCAGAATCATGTACCGGGACTACCGGCAGAGAAAGAATTATTTCATCTTCAATCATCGCCAGCAAATCTATTTCGCCAAATTCGTCAACGCCAATTGGCTCATACTCTTCCGGTAATGCTTCAGCCTGCTCATCATTGATGACCGGACTGAAACAATATGTTATGTGAACGTGATGGCTGAAATTACCGCCACAACGCTGGCATTCAAGCGTAACATCCACATTGGAATGCCCTCGCACAACTGCCAGGCGTTGATTATCTATCTGAAACGATAAAACGCTGTCTACATCATTGTCCACGCTAACCACAGATTCCGCGATACGCAAAACTTGCTCAGGTGAATAACTACCTGTGTAGTCTAATCTTTTCTGAGCTGCGCGAAGCGCATCAATGGTCAGGGGTAATTTTACCTTTTGCATAAGGCGCGCATATTATCTTTGTAATGAGATATAGTCAAAGAAAAAGGCCACACATCTGCACCTTTCCGCCAAATATTCGCTTATTAAGCCGAGCTTAGTTTAAAATGCCTGCAATTATTTCGCCATGTATTTTGGAAAAAATATGACACAAATCGTTTTAGCTTCCACATCAGCTTACCGCCGTATGCTACTGGAGAAACTCCGTTTGCCCTTTATATGTGTGGCTCCCGATGTTGATGAAACACCTCAGATTAATGAAAATGCAGAACAGCTCGTTATGCGCCTGGCGCAAGCCAAAGCACAGGCATTACAAATAAGATATTCTCAGCACTTGATTATTGGTTCTGATCAGGTTTGTGTTATTAATGGCGAAATTACCGGCAAGCCACACAGTTTTGAAAATGCATTTAAACAATTACGGCAAGCCAGTGGTCATTGCGTCACCTTTTATACCGGCATTTCTCTCTTCAACAGCAAAACCGGGGTAATTGATACCCGCTGTGAATTATTCAATGTCTATTTCAGGGATCTGACTGATGATGAAATCCGGGCTTATTTAACAGCAGAAGAACCGCTTAATTGTGCCGGAAGCTTTAAAAGCGAAGGATTAGGGATCACTTTATTTGATCGGTTTGAAGGAAAAGATCCAAATACTCTGGTCGGCTTACCATTAATTACATTGACCGAATTATTAATCCGCCAGGGGGTAAACCCACTGACGGCGATATATTAATTACAATTACTTTTACGCAGTACTTTTATACAGTAGCGCAATTGTTCATCCATTGGTGCTTCAAGTCGCAATGTCTCCCCCGTCGAGGGATGGGTAAATTTCAACGCACTGGCATGCAAAAACAGGCGATTAAGGCGGGTATCTGATAGCTGAGAATCAAAAGCCTTATCGCCATAACGATCATCAAAAGCGATCGGATGCCCAGCGTATTGAGCATGCACCCGAATTTGATGGGTTCGGCCGGTCACCGGACTGGCTTTCACCAGTGTTGCATCGGCAAAACGCTCTTCTATTTTAAAACGGGTTTCAGAAGGTTTACCTTCGCCGTTCACTTTCACAATCCGTTCACCACTTTGCAGGATATTTTTCAGCAGTGGCGCCTGAACAACCTTGCAATGTGATTGCCATTGCCCCCGCACCAAAGCCAGATAATCTTTTTGCATCTGTTTAAGTCGTAATTGCTCATGCAAGGCCCGTAAAGCTGAACGCTTTTTAGCAATTAACAAAATTCCAGATGTGTCACGATCCAGACGATGCACCAATTCAAGGAATTTTGCCTCCGGGCGCAAAACCCGTAACCCTTCAATAACGCCAAAACTTAAGCCACTGCCTCCATGCACAGCGGTACCGGCAGGTTTATTGATCACCAGAATATAGTCATCTTCATATAAGACACAGTCGTCCAGTACAGCCACTTTATCCAGTTTGGCTGAAACCGGCACCGCCTGCCGTTCTGCAACCCGGACAGGCGGAATTCTAACGACATCTCCCGCAGACAATTTATACTCAGGTTTTATCCTGCCTTTGTTTACCCGGACTTCACCCTTACGTACAATCCGGTAAATCATGCTTTTAGGAACACCTTTCAGACGTGCTAATAAAAAGTTATCAACACGCTGTCCAGCCTCATCGTCATCAATAGTGACAAATTGTACAATTTGATTATTCGTTTTCATGACAGTGATTTTAATTACCACTCAAGCAGAGCGCCACTCATTTTTAAATATGAGTAAAAATCATGCATACTTTCCGGCTGTCGCCTTTCCTACTTTAAGAGAAAGACTAAATATTAACTATTTCTTCCTATTTCATCAGAAAAACCGCTTAAAGGCATAAAGTCACCTTGCTATCACCCCAACAGCAATGGAATAATGCGTAGCCACCATCAGTTTTTTAATTCTGAATGGCGAAGTTAAACGTTTGTTCTTTGTTTGATTGCACAAAAACGCAGCAATGGCGTAAGACGTACTGGGGAATCAAATAATTAGCGGGCTACGGGTAGCAGCTTACTGGAATTGGATCAAATCCGCGTCATTCATATTTGCAGATTATTCCTAGAAAAGAGTGCTGTTTTTTAAGTGAAAATTCAGGCTCGCCGAAAATATGCGTCTCTATACAAACGACAACCGGGAGGTTGGCGGATTTGTAAAAGACACGAGACCATCGGTTATCAGTAGCTCATCTATATTTGCCCGTGGCTCTATAACTAATGTAAAAAATAATGAGTAAGTTACAATGAAAAGAATGCTAATCAACGCAACTCAGCAAGAAGAGTTGCGTGTTGCTCTGGTTGACGGGCAACGTCTTTATGATTTGGATATCGAGAGTCCAGGACACGAGCAAAAAAAAGCAAATATCTACAAAGGTAAAATCACCCGAATTGAACCTAGTCTGGAAGCCGCTTTTGTTGACTATGGTGCTGAACGGCATGGTTTCCTTCCTATTAAAGAAATAGCCCGCGAATACTTCCCCAGCAACTATCACCCTCATGGTCGCCCTAATATCAAAGATGTTCTCAGGGAAGGCCAGGAGGTTATTGTTCAAGTCGATAAAGAAGAGCGTGGCAATAAAGGGGCTGCATTAACCACGTTTATCAGCCTGGCAGGCAGCTATCTGGTATTGATGCCTAATAATCCCCGTGCCGGTGGTATTTCCCGCCGTATCGAAGGAGATGACCGCACAGAACTGAAAGAAGCCCTGGCATCTTTAGAAGTGCCGGAAGGAATGGGGCTGATTGTCCGCACTGCCGGCGTCGGTAAATCCGCCGAAGCGCTACAGTGGGATTTATCGTTCCGCCTCAAACACTGGGAAGCGATCAAAAAGGCGGCGGAAAACCGTTCCGCTCCATTCTTAATCCATCAGGAAAGCAATGTCATCGTCCGTGCTTTCCGTGACTATCTGCGCCCGGATATTGGCGAAATATTAATCGATAATCCCAAGATTCTCGATCTGGCACGGCAGCATATCACCGCACTTGGCCGTCCAGATTTCACCAGCAAAATTAAACTGTATAGTGGCGAAGTTCCCCTGTTCAGCCATTATCAGATTGAATCCCAGATTGAATCTGCGTTTCAGCGTGAAGTTCGCCTGCCATCAGGTGGGGCTGTCGTTATTGATACCACAGAAGCATTAACCGCGATTGATATCAACTCTTCCCGTGCAACACGCGGAGGGGATATCGAAGAGACAGCGTTTAATACCAACCTTGAAGCAGCGGATGAAATTGCCCGTCAGCTACGCCTGCGTGACCTTGGTGGCCTGATTGTTATCGACTTTATCGATATGACGCCTGTACGCCATCAACGGGAAGTGGAAAACCGTTTACGTGATGCTGTCCGTCAGGATCGCGCCCGTATTCAGATTGGTCGTATCTCGCGCTTTGGCCTGCTGGAAATGTCCCGTCAGCGTCTTAGCCCATCTCTGGGTGAATCCAGCCATCATGTTTGTCCGCGTTGCAGTGGCACCGGGACTATCCGTGATAACGAATCTCTGTCACTGTCCATCTTACGTCTGATTGAAGAAGAAGCGCTGAAAGAGAACACGCATCAAGTACATGCCATTGTTCCGGTACAAATCGCTTCATATCTGTTAAACGAAAAACGCCAGGCAGTCAGTGCAATTGAGCGTCGTCAGGGGGATGTTGGCGTGGTGATCGTTCCTAACGATCAAATGCAAACGCCGCACTTCTCTGTTCTGCGCGTGCGTAAAGGTGAAGAAGTTTCTACACTGAGTTATCTGCTTCCTCAGCTTCATGAAACTGGAATGGCAAATCCTCAAGAAGATGTCCAACCTGAACGTAAACGACCTGAGCAGCCCGCTATTTCTGCTTTTGTCTTACCAACCGATGCGACAGCACAACAGCCATCACATAAAGCAAAAGAGAAAAAGCCTAACCACCCTGCTCAGATTAAAACGGAACAACCTGGCCTCTTAAGCCGCATCGTTACTGCTTTGAAAAAAATGTTCAGCGCAGAAGAAGAGAAGCCTGTACAGAAAAAAGACGATAAATCACCAGGTAATGATAACCGTCGCTCTTCTGAACGACGCAATCAGCGCCGTCAGCATCCACGCAAAGATCGTGATGATAATAATCCGCGTGATGAGCAACGTAATAACCACGACCGTGACGAACAACGGAAAAATCGTCATACTCAACAGAAGAATAGTGCTCAAGATAACAACGCAACTGCAACTATAGATATCGCTGCTCGTGAGACCCAACAGCAACAACGTCGTGAGCAACGTGCAGAACGTCAACGCCGTCGTCAGGAAGAAAAACGCCAGCAGCAACTTGAAACTCAGAAACCAGAAGTCGTTGAAAGTGAGGTTGAAGAACGTCTGCCGGTTATCCCACGCCGCCAACGTCGTCAGCTTGAGCAAAAAATTCGCATCACAGATGAAGTGAAAGAAACAACAACGATTACTCCACTGCCTGTACCTGTTGTTACAGAAGAACCATTACCTGCACCAGTTGACATGCAAGCAGAAACCGTTCAGCCACAACAGCAGACTGAAAATAAAGAGCAACAAGACAATGTGATGCCACGCCGCTCTCGTCGCTCACCTCGCCATCTGCGTGTCAGTGGTCAACGCCGCCGCCGTTACCGTGATGAGAGAAATCTACCTCAATCACCGGTACCATTATCGCTGGCTGTTGCGTCACCGGAAATGGCTTCCGGCAAAGTTTGGGTTCGCTATCCGGTGGTGCCGGTTTCCACAGAAATTCCTGAGGAAATTGCTGTTGTCGAACAACAGAATGAAGTACTGGTAGCAATAACAGCAGAAACAGCACCTGCGGTAATCGTTGTAGCTGAATCTGAACCAACCATCACTGAATCACCTCAGGTAGCAGAGGTACCGGAAACTTATCAAGATGAAATTAAGCCTGAAGCAGCCATTGCAGAAGAAGATGATATTGTTGTTCTGCAACACACTGAATCAGTGCCGCAAGCATTGCCAGTTATTGAGGTTGTTGCAATAACACCGATTACACCTGAATTTGAACAGCAACCAGAGACAGAAGAAGTTGTTACTTCTGAGGAAATTGCAGAAGTGGTTACTGTTGAAGAGAGTAAAGATAAAACAGTTAAACAGCCTGTTGCTATAGCCAAAGTTCATCATGCATACGCACCAATGACCAAAGCACCCGCTCCAGAGATGATCGAACAATCTATTGTTATCAACGAATGGCAACGCCCTTCTTCTTATTTCGAAGGAAAAGGAGGCGCTGGAGGCCATTCAGCTACTAACGCAGCCACTTCCCCAATGGTTAAACCGCGATCTTTTGAATAACAATATCATTTAATATTAGCAAAATGGCTCTTTTTTGGGAGCCATTTTTTTTGCCACTGCCCCCACCAAAATACTTATTATTAACTTCATTCCATCTGTATGATGGTTTAAAATCAAACAATCATCATCCTGTTGACTCATTATTATTTGATCTGGAGAACAACCTATGAAACCGTGGCTTATTTTTGGTGCAGGTAGTGGGATTGGACGCCATTTAGTCACTATCGCGTTGCAACAAAAACGTCCCATAACTGCACTCATCCGCAATTCTCAGCAGGCTTTTGAGCTCAGTGCCTTGGGCGTCAAAGTGATACAGGGTGATGCCTGTGATGCTATAAATGTTGAAAAGGCAGTATTGAATGCCGGTTCAGAAGCAATGGTGTTTTCTACTATTGGTGGAGTTGACTCAGATCTCTTCGGTAATATGACTATCATTGATGCCATTGAGAAAATCGGAATAACACGTATGTTACTGGTCACATCAATAGGCTGTGGAGATGGTTGGAAAACCCTGTCACCCAGGGCTAAATCACTATTTGGCCAATCTGTCCGACGTAAATCAATGGCAGAAAGCTATCTTCAGACCAGCTCTCTGAATTATACAATTATCCGCCCAGGCGGATTAACAGATAAACCAGGAACAGGCCATTGCCAACGATATCAGAATGAAATTCATGGTGTCGTCAGCCGCAAAGATGTTGCGCATCAACTGGCAATAATGGCAGAAGAGGAATCTTCATATCACCAGATTTATGCCTTGGTTGATCCAGAGCTTAAACCTGATTGGCCTGTTGCGTAATCGGTGACTGCTCCCCGCCGTAAACGGCGAGGCTTCCCACTTCCTAGGCCGCAGCCGTCTGTGCGACGGATTTACGCAGGCCTCCATGGGCAGAAACGACGAGTCCCGCCGCCTGTAATTCAAATATGCCTTGCTGTTTAATATTCAGCGCAGCGTTGAGATCCCGATCGTGCTCTGTGTGGCATGCCGGACATTGCCAGAGCCGTTTGTGGAGCGGCATTTCCGGCATCTTATGACCGCAACAATGGCAGGTTTTCGAGCTGGCAAACCATTGATCCAGCTTCACCAGATGAACACCTGTTTCTGCCGCCTTGTATTCCAGTTTGGTGATGAATCCAGCCCAACC